>DASXIW010000146.1:0-4098 GCA_036497785.1 Acetobacteraceae bacterium
TCGGTGATCGGATGCACCAGGCTTCGCGCACCCACCACCCGGCGCAGTACGTAGCGATCGAGCGGGATCAGCGGGATCCAGCTCATCGCCTCGTCCATCCGGGTGATTTTCTCCGCAGACGGAACCGCGGGGCGAATACGGGCCTCGGTCCAGCCATACGCCTCCAACGCCGTACGCACGATTTCCAGCGAGGACGTTCGCATCCGGGTTGACCAGCCGGTTCCGGGCAAAGCGAGCAGGGTCGCTCCGGCCTCCTCCAGCCGGTACACCACATAGTCCGCGTCGATTTCGTATCCGTTGATCATCTGCGGACGGATAGCCTGCTTCGGCGCGACGGAAACGCCGGGCCTGGCGGCGCGCGATGTGCTCATGGATCAGATCCTTCGATTGTAGGACAGCGACTGCGGCGAGGCTCAGCGAATGGCGCCGGGAGTCCGGAAGGGCACGTGTTCCAGGCTGGTGCCGCGATTGATCGCATCCCAACTTGCCGGATGGCCCGCCTCCAGCGGCTGGCGGTCGGACTCGTCGAGCACCGCGATGGCGTTGGCTGGACGTCGTTCGGCCCCGATGGTTCGGGCGCGCTCGATGACCGTCCAGCGGGCGAGGCCCAGCGTCACGGCGATCAGGTCCCAGCTTGCTCCCTCGGTTCGGAAGCGGCGGATTTGGGCATCTTGTCCTTCGGTCCAGACTGCTTTCGTAGGCACCGGCGGCTCCTAACAGAACATATAGCGAACGTACGTTAGTTAGTGAAAGTGACATTAGGCGTCAATTGAAATAACGATGTTCAGGAAAAATTTCTTTGGAGCGGGGAGCGTGCGTCTCAGGGCCAGGAATTTTTCTGGCGTGTTAAGCGCATTTTTGTTGACTAACCGGCCTCCACACCCTCGGTGACGGACTTGATCAGAGGTTTGAGGCCGTTTCAGATTTTGCTGGAAGTTCGCTAACTAGTAAGTTATACTAACTATCATGAGCACAGCGCACGACATTGGAAACCGCATCCGCGCGACCCGCAGGGAGCGTGGCCTGATTCAGGATCACCTAGCCGACCGTGTCGGCGTCTCGCGCAGCGCGGTGGCGCAATGGGAGACCGGGCGCACCGGCCAGGTCACCGCAAACCTCTCCCGCATTGCCGCCGCCTTGCAGGTCAGCATTGAGTTCCTGATGTTTGGCGAGGACAAGCGCGCCCCAGGCGAAGCCCGCCAGGGCGATGAACTGGCACTGCTACGGCTGTACCGCGAATGCGAGCCAGAGGACCGCCAGATGCTGCTGCGGACTGCCCGACGGCTCGCGCGGCGCTGAGTCGCGATGTCGCCGGCGTGGCCGGCTGGCGGCAGAGGTGGGCGTGCGCATCAGCGGCCAGTGTCCAGTCGCCGAGGTTCGATTCAAGGCGTGGCAAGGTCGGGTGTACGGCAGCTTATCGAGAGCAAAATGACCGTTCGGAACCCACAGTTCGCCCGGCATGGCGAACGGCGGGTTCGCGGCAACGGCATCACCTCATGGCTACGCCGCTGTCCGATGCTTGACCGGGCGTCGCGTAACCGCCGTTAGTGTACCCGT
This sequence comes from Acetobacteraceae bacterium, assembly GCA_036497785.1. Classification (GTDB taxonomy): domain Bacteria; phylum Pseudomonadota; class Alphaproteobacteria; order Acetobacterales; family Acetobacteraceae; genus DASXIW01. The sequence continues at coordinate 1,558 of DASXIW010000146.1, forward strand.
TCGTAGATCGCAGCGATCCCTTGCCCGCCGCCGATGCACATCGTCACCAATGCGTAGCGGCCCTGCACGCGGGCGAGTTCGTAGAGCGCCTTTACCGTCAGGATCGCTCCCGTCGCGCCGACCGGGTGGCCCAGCGAGATGCCTGAACCGTTTGGGTTGGTCTTGGCCGGATCGAACCCCAGGTCCTTGGCGACGGCGCAGGCCTGGGCGGCAAACGCCTCGTTCGATTCGATGACGTCGATCTGATCGAGCGACAGCCCCGCCCGCTGCAGCGCCGCCCGGGTCGCCGGCACCGGTCCGATGCCCATGACGCGCGGATCCACGCCGGCATGGGCATAAGCGACCAAGCGGCCGAGCGGGCGGGCGCCGCGCCTAGCTACGGTCTCGCCGTCCATCAACACTACCGCGGCCGCACCATCATTGATGCCGGAGGCATTGCCGGCGGTGACGGTGCCGTCCTTCTTGAACACCGCACGCAGCCGGGCGAGATCCTCAGCCTTGAGGTCGCCGCGCACGTGTTCGTCGGTGTCGAAGGTGGTCTCACCTTTGCGGGTCTTCAGCGCTACCGGCAGGATCTGGCTCTTGAAGCGCCCCTCTTTGATTGCATGGGCGGCGCGCTGATGTGATTGCAGGGCCAGGTCGTCCTGCTGGCTTCGGGTCACCTGATGCGACTCGGCAAGGTTCTCCGCCGTCATGCCCATGTGGATGTTCTCGAACGGATCGTGCAGCGCGGCAGTCATCATGTCGATCATGGTGGTGTCGCCCATGCGCGCGCCCCAGCGCATGCCTGAGGACAGGTAGCCGGCGCGGCTCATGTTCTCGGCGCCGCCGGCGACGGCGATGTCGGCGTCGCCCAGGGTGACCGTCTGGGCCGCGGAGACAATGGCCTGCAGTCCGGAGCCGCACAGCCGGTTCAGCGTCAGCGCGGGGGCGTCCTGGGTGATGCCGGCGCCCACCGCGGCGACGCGCGACAAATACATGTCCTTGGCTTCGGTGTGTACGACGTTGCCGAACACGACATGCTGGACCTCGTTGCCGCCGACTTCGGCGCGCGACAGCGCCTCACGCGCGACGCGGGCGCCGAGTTCGGAGGGCGGTAAGTCTTTGAGGCTGCCGCCGAAGTCGCCGATGGCGGTGCGGACGCCGGAGACGATATAGACTTCACGCTGCATGGACGTGCCCTCCTGGTTATGGGACCGGTGGGATTGCATGCCGGTCAGGGGGACGCAAGGTAGGATATTCCCGTACTGGCCGGCGCGTCGCGGAGGCCGCCGATTTCAATGCCTGGCGTAGGTCTTTTCGCCCGCCGGCGAGCCGAACAATATGACGGTGTAGGGTTCGCCGGGTTGATCCATACCGGGCGCGGAGGCGGGCATGCCGGGAACCGCGAGCCCTTTGGCCTCCGGCCGTTCGGCCAGTAGGCGAAGGACGTCTTGCGCCGGGACATGGCCTTCGATCACGTAGTCACCAGTGACAGCGGTGTGACAGGAGATGAGGGCGTCGGGGACGAAGTTTGCTCGTTTGATCGCAGCCATATCCTCGGTTGCATGCGACGTCACGGCAAACCCTGACTGGCGCATGTGGCGGATCCAGCCTGTGCAGCACTGGCAGCCTGGATCGTGCCAGACGACAATTGCCGGCCCCGCCATGGCGCGGGGCGCGGCGCCGGAGCCGAAGGCCGCTGCGGCCGCCGCAAGTCGCAGTGCGGTCCGCCGTGTTGCGGTCATTGCGGCATCGGCATCGAACGGGCCGGCATCGCCATGGTCTGTTCGGTCATGAGTTCGTCAGCCGTCCGCTTCTGATCGTCCGACAGCACCGCGTAGAGCGGTCGGGCAGCGGCCAGCACCGACTTCATCGCGTCAACCCGAGCAGTCAAAGCGGTAATGCGGCGCTCCATCTGGTCCGGCGCGGTGAGCTTGGCATCAGCCTGCATTGCCGCTTGCGGGCGGGAAGCGGCGGCGCGCAGTGCATCGGCGAAGGCGTTCCACTGCGTGGCCTGGTCGTCGGTGATCTTCAGTTCCGCCTTGTAGAAGGCGATGCGGCCTTCAACGCGCCACCGCATCATACCCGCCTGTGCCATGGCGCCGGCCATCATCCGGCCATGCATCGTCTCCATCATGGTCATCATCTGCATCATGTCGTGGCCGGACATCATGCCGCGAGCGCCCTGCTCCATCGGCATCGAGCTCGGCTTCGCCGGCCCGCGGGCCATCGGACCCCCGCGCGGCGGCATAGCGGGGGACTGGGTCTGCGTCGCGTCCTGATCAGCCGGGTGACGCACGACGTGGTCCTGCGCGGTTTGGGCGCCGGCGAGACCGACGCTCGCCACCAGCACAACGGTGGCAAGGGTCAGGCGGGATTTCATTCTCATCGCGGCCTCCTTTGCGGCAACAGGGCGGTATCGCCTGCCGGGGACCACCCGAGCGGTCGGCGCGGCGGTTTCCGCCGCCCTGATATTACGTTCCAATATCATAATGAGATGCCCGGGCGGCGCATTGATCTGCATCAAATCGCCCGCGTTATACCGCTCGCCGCCGGCGT
>DASXIW010000147.1:0-4458 GCA_036497785.1 Acetobacteraceae bacterium
GCCGCGTGAAGCTGGGTGCGATGTCCCACGCGCTGCCCACCGCCGACGCCGGCCGCGTGAAGCTGGGTGCGATGTCCCCGGCACTGCCCACCGCCGACGCCGGCCGCGTGAAGCTGGGTGCGATGTCCCCGGCACTGCCCACCGCCGACGCCGGCCGGGTGAAGCTGGGCGCGATGTCCCCGGCTATCTGACACGCCCGCCACGGCAAATAGACCACAGGAACCGGGCACGCGCCCGGTTCTGTTGCATCCGGGCCCAGGCCGTTCGATGGTCACGATGAGATATTTCGGGAGAGAGTGACCAGTGACCGAACAGACTGCCCCCGCGCCAGCCATCGCCGCGGCCAAAATCCCCCGGATCACATTCTACCGGATGATCCCTACCGCCCGGCCACCGCAGCGCGCCGACCGCGCCGCCGCCGGCACTTTGCCCACGCGCGCCTTTCGTTATTGCGAACCGGTCGTCGCCGCCTCGGCCTTCGGCTATTATATTTTTCCCCCGATTTCCTTCAGCCTGATGTGGGACGGCACCGAAACCAGTTGGACCTATGACGGCGCCGAAGGTTGGATGCCCCTGCGTGCGGCCCAGTTCCCACGTTTCGCCGATTACTTCGATGCCCAGGTCCCCGAGGAAATTCGCGGCTTCTCGCCCCCGTTTTTGGGAGCCCTGCAGGAACCCGGCCTGATCCAGATGTGGACCGGACTGGTCGCGCGCACAGCGCCAGGCTGGAGCGCGCTGGTTCGGCCCTGCCCCAACCTGCCGCGCAGTCAGGCCATCGAAATGTACGAAGGCATTATCGAGACAGATCGCTGGTTCGGCCCGCTGATCACCAATTTCCGCATGACCAAGACCGGGGTGCCCATCGAATTTCGCGCCGATTTTCCCTTCCTCCAGGTCCAGCCGCTGCCGCGCGAGGCGCTGGACGACCAGGCGCTGAACAACCACGAACTGGTGCCGGAAATCTCAGCCATGCAACCCGAGGACTGGGACGATTTCTACGACACCGTGGTGCGGCCGAATGTAGCGGTTAAACGCCCCCGAGGCGAATACGCGGCGGCGGCGCGCCGGCGGAGCAAGTCCGAAGGGGCTGGCTAGACCCCAACACCGGTGTCGGGTGACGGATAACGTGGTATGCGCCAGGGATCTGAGCTGATTCAGGCCAGTAGGAGCCGATCAATGTCCAACCATCCGACGCGTCGTGAACATGACTCTCTGGGCGAGCGTCATGTGCCGGAGGGTGCCTATTTCGGCGTACAGACCCTTCGGGCGGCCGAGAATTTCGATATTTCCGGCATTACCATTGCCGCCTTTCCGGCCTTGCTGCGCGCGCTTGCCATGGTGAAGAAGGCCGCGGCCCTGGCGAACATGGCCGAGGGGCAATTACCGGCCTGGAAATGCGACGCCATCGCCGCAGCCTGCGACGACGTGATCGCGGGCAAGCTGCCTGACGCCGCGTTTCCCGTGGATGTGCTGCAGGGCGGCGCCGGCACTTCCACCAACATGAACATGAACGAGGTGCTCGCAAACCGCGCGCTGGAGCATCTGGGCAAGCCCCGCGGCACGTATTCGGTGATTCATCCGAATGACGACGTGAATCTCTCGCAGTCGACCAACGACGTCTATCCGACCGCCGTGCGGCTGGCGATCGTGCTGGCCACGCACGAGACGAGTGAGGCCGTGGAAACGCTGGCCATGGCGTTCGAGGCGAAGGCGCAGGAATTCGCCGATGTCGTGAAGCTCGGCCGCACCCAGTTGCAGGATGCGGTACCGATCACGCTGGGCCAGGAATTCGGTGCGTTCGCGGTGACGCTGCAAGAGGATCGCGCCCGGCTGCGCGAGGCGACGGGACTGTTGCGGGAGGTCAATCTGGGTGGCACCGCCGTGGGCACGCGCATCAATGCCTCGCCCGCCTACGCCGCGCGGGCGATCGTGGAGCTGACCGCCTTGAGCGGTGAGCAAATGATCCAGGCCGAGAATCTGGTTGAGGCAAGCTGGGATTCGGGCGCGTTCGTGATGTTCTCGGGCGTGCTGAAGCGGCTGGCGACCAAGCTGTCCAAGATCTCCAACGACCTGCGGCTGCTATCGTCCGGCCCGCGCGGCGGGATTGGCGAGATCCGGCTGCCGCCGATGCAGCCGGGCAGTTCGATCATGCCGGGCAAGGTGAATCCCGTGATCCCGGAGGCCGTGAACCAAGTGTGCTTCCAGGTGATCGGCAACGATCTGGCGGTGACCATGGCGGCCGAGGCAGGGCAGTTGCAGCTGAACGCCTTCGAGCCGTCGATCGGTTTCAACCTGTTGACCTCGCTGCGGCTGCTGCGCCGGGCCGCGCAGACGCTTGCCGAGAAATGCGTGCGCGGGATAGAGGCGAATGTGGAGCACTGCCGGGCAAACGCTGAGGCCTCGATCGCCCTGGCCACGGCGCTCAATCCGCTGCTGGGCTACGAGGCCACGGCCAGGATCGCCAAGACCGCGCTCGCAACGGGGCGCACCGTGCGCAATGTCGCGATCGAGGCCGGGGTCGACCCGGATGCGGCGGATCGGTTGCTCGATCCGCTGGCCATGGCGCGCAGCTGAGCGCTTTGAAGCTAGGCGGCGCGTTTGGCGGCGTCGTCGAGGGGCGGATCGAGATCATGGCGGGATTGCGCACCCCAGCCGCGCCAAGGGTTCGAGCACCGAGGCGATGAAGGCGGGCAGCAGTCTGACATTGGTGCGCCCGCCGACCCAACGCCGGTACAAATGCACGGACCAGAGGTGAAAGGGGAAATCGAGAACGATTTGGGCGCCGATGACGCCGGCCACCGGAAAGGCCACGGCGAAACGGCCGGTGACGATATAGTAGGCGAGCAAAGCGAGAGCGGTCAGCCCATAGACTGGCTGCATCGTGTCGATCGCCTTCACCGGCAGCATCAGCCTGCCGAGCCAGCTATAGGGGCCATTGCCGCACATGTCGCGGTACCAGTACTGCGTCTGCAGGAAGCCGCCGAACCAGTGGCGGCGCTGGCACACGAAAGCGGATACCGTGCCGGGCGCCGAAGTGCGGCCAAGCGCGGAACCGAGGACGCTGGTCGTCCATCCCAGCTGATGCTGCACGGAGTGCCGGCGCAGGCGGTGGATAAGCTCATAATTCTCCACCAGGCAATCCGTGTCGAAACCACCCACGCTCAGCACCGGCGCGCGACGGAAGCCCGCGAAGGCGCCCGAGATCAGCTGCAGGCTGTCCAGCCGGGCCCAGGCATGGCGGGACAGAAAGTCGCGAATATATTCGTAGGTTTGGAACCATTGCAGCACACGGCCGTCGATGTCCGACCCACAAACCGGCGCCAGCACGCCGGTGGCGGCGACCAACGCAGGGTTCGCGGCGAAGGCATGGCGCATCGCGGCGACGGCGTCCGGCTCCAGCCGCGTATCGGCGTCCACGGTGAGAATCAGCGTGGTGTCGGTGACGAGAAGGGCCGCGTTCAGCGCGCGTGCCTTGCCGCCATGCGGAACGCGTAGCCAACGCAGGCCCGGCTGGGTGGCGCTGGGAGGGCTGAGCGCGCCATCCGCCGGCTGGATCAGCCCATAGCGCGTGGTGAGCAACTCGGCAGTGTCGTCCGTGGAACCGTCATCGGCGATGACGACAAGCTCGGGCGGGGCGGATTGGGACCGCAGCGCCTGGAGGGTGAAGGGCAGGACGGCCGCCTCGTTATAGGCGGCGATGATGACGCCGACCGTGTCGGCCGGGACGGTAAGGCGCGCGGGGATGGCGCGACGTCCCGCCAAATCCAACGTCATCGCAAAAACGAAGACCAGCAGCAGCGAATCGTAACTGACATAGACGATGCCGGCCGACCAGGCAAAGACGCCGGTCAGGAACAGGGCCCGGGCCAGCTGCAACACCCACAGCGTCATGATGGCACCGTGGATCGTGGCGACGCACCCGGTGTTCCTGTTCGGCGTGATCCCCTGGCCGCGAATTTGGTTCGTCATGGGGCCAAAATCGCCGATGCGGGACCGGCTGCACGATGCGCTGGGCACCGTGCATATCTGGTTCGGATATGCGCTGTACGTGGTGCTGGCGCTGCATGTGCTGGGCGCGCTGAAACACCAGTTCTGGGACCGGGAGCCGGAGATCCAGCGGATGCTTCCTTAAGGGTGTTTGAAAGAAAAGCTGAAGGAAAGGGCGGGCTCTGCCCGCACCAGCAAAGGGGCAGAAGCCCCTTTGATCCCGTTACGGTTGGCGGCTGAGGCGGCTTTCTTGGTTGAAATCCGGCGCGCTCAACCGGAGGGGCGGCGAAGCCCCAAAATACCGGGCGACCACACCGACATCGGCGCATGTCTCGGGTCTTGATTGCCTGCAGCGCGAGCGAAGGAAGCTGGTGGGCTGAGAGAGTCAGGGGATCAAAGGGGCTACTGCCCATTTGCGGGCGCGGGCAGAGCCCGCCCTTCCTTCCCCCCAACACCGCGCCCCAAAGAAAA
>DASXIW010000148.1:0-4128 GCA_036497785.1 Acetobacteraceae bacterium
AGGTTGCGGTGATGCCAACCGGCATTGGCGTTGATGCCGAGATCGGTCGAGTAGGCGGCGCCCACGTCCACCGAATGCAGTGGCCGCTCCGTCACGTCGATGGCGATCGGTATGGTGCCGTCGGGGTCCAGTTGGTCGGCCGGCTCGATCCGAACCACCGAGAAGACACCGGTCGCACTCAGGTCGGCGCGGGCTGCCTCGATCTGCGTCGGGGTGAATTGCTGGCCCTGCCGCAGGAGCAGGCGGCGGCGGACATAGTCCTCGTTCACCGTCTTCAGGCCGGTGATCGTGATCGGCCCGATATCGGCGTGGGGTCCCGCGGCGACGCGGAACGTGACGTCCAGCGCGTTGTCGGCGGCCCGGAGGGTCACCGGCGGCAGATCGACCTTGGCCAGCGGATAGCCTGCTTCGCGGATCGCGGTGAGCAGCCGCTGCTGCGCCGCCAGCACGTCGGTGGCGACGGCGGGAGCGCCGGGCGCCAGATCAAGCTTTTCCCGGGCTTCGGCGGGCGCGTCGCCATCGATGATGACCTTGCCGATGTGGAACTGCGGCCCTTGATCGAATTCCGCCACCACTTCGACCGGCGGATCGGCGGGTGCCTGTTCCAGCAAGTCGAGCAGGCCGGGATCGTCAAGCGGCCGCCCGGCGATGGTGATCGTCACACGTCCCTTATAGTCGCCGACACTGTTCAGCGCGGACTGGAAGCGGCCTGCGTCCTGGCGCGCCCGCGTCACCAGGGCGAATGGACCGACCGGTGAGTTCTCGCGCAACGAGATCAATTGGGAAGAGTCTTTCAGCGCCTGGTCGAGCGCGCTGTTGCCGGTGGGCTTCAGCGTGACGTTGTAGGGCTGTGGGTCGACCCCAAATGCACTCTCCCGCGCCAGGCAGACGGCGAGGAGGATCAGCACGGCAACGATCCGCAGCGGGTTGGGCAAGCGCTTCATCCCCGGACGGTAATCAATGCAATGTTCCGCCGAGTGTCACGCTTGCGCCATTGTTGGGAAACTGTCGGCGAGCTATGCGAACCCCATGAGGGAAGCCTCCGTTGGTTCGCACCGTCTGCATGTCGCACGCATTGCGCCGGGACGCCATTCCGGCGTCTCCCATGAAGGCGAGGACACCTCGGCGGTCGCGGCCGAGGCCTTGCGGTGGCAGCGCCGCCTGCGGGTGGTCCGGCGCGGCGTCAGTATCCTCGTGTGGACATTGCTCTGCATGCCGGTCCAGGCGTTCTGCCTGATGCTGCCTGGGCATCCGAAGGTCGCGTTCGCGCGGTTCTATTGGGTGATAGTGAACCGCCTGCTCGGGGTCAGGGTGCGTGTGGTAGGGACCCTCGCCTCGACTGTCGGGCGGCGGCCGGTGGTATTCGTCTCGAACCATTCGTCCTGGCTGGATATCCCCGTGCTGGGCGGATGCCTGGACGCCTGCTTCGTGTCCAAGGACGAGGTGGCACGTTGGCCGTTCATCGCCACGATCGCGCGACTGGGGCGGACTGTGTTCGTCTCGCGCCAGCGCGGTGCAACCGGGCGTGAGCGGGATGCGATGCGCGCGCGGCTAGCGTCCGGCGACAACCTGCTGCTGTTCCCCGAGGGGACCTCTTCGGACGGATCGCGCGTGCTGCCGTTCCGTTCCTCGTTCTTCGCCATCGCCGAGGGACCCGATCCGCCGCTGATGCAGCCGGTGTCGGTGGTCTACGACAGGTTGGGCTGGCTGCCCACCGGGCGGGCTAGCCGCCCGGTCTTTGCCTGGTACGGCGACATGGAGCTGGGGACGCATTTCTGGCGCTTCGCCCAACATTCCGGGCTGCGGGTGACCATCCTGCTCCATGCTCCACTCGATCCGTCACGCTTCGCCAGCCGCAAGGCTATGTCGCATGCCGTCTGGCAGACCGTGGCCGACGGCGCCGCGAAACTGCGGCAGAATCGGCCGGTGGAGGTTCCCGCCCCTGCCTCCCCCGCGTCGGCACCGGCCTATGCCTGAACGTTTCGGTTGACATGATGGCTGCACTTCCTGGCAGAGTGCGGGCAGATGAAGGAGGCGAATCCGCGCTGTCGCGCTTGACCCTATTGGTCTTCACGTCGATTGCTCCGCGTCTCGGTGCCTGGCTGCAGCGGCCGGGACGGGCGGAGCTTGGCCGGTACAATTGACGGAGCGCGCGGAACCCGGCCTGAAGCGCCTGCACGTCATCACCTGGGGCTGCCAGATGAACGTGTACGACAGCGCGCGCATGGCGGACGTGCTGGCCCCGCTCGGCTTTGCCCCAACCCCGGTGCCGGAAGGCGCCGACATGGTGATCCTCAATACGTGCCACATCCGCGACAAGGCGGCGGAGAAGGTGTTTTCCGAACTTGGCCGGCTGCGCCGGTTGCAGGAGATGCGCGCGGCCGAGGGTGGGCGGATGATCCTGGCAGTGGCCGGCTGCGTCGCACAGGCGGAAGGGGCGGAAATCCTCGTCCGCGCGCCGTATGTCGACATCGTGCTCGGCCCGCAGACCTACCACCGCCTGCCCGAGATGGTGGCGCGCGCGGCACTGGCCGCCCATGGGGGTAAGGCCGGCCCGGTCATCGAGACCGATTTCCCCCCCGAGGACAAGTTCGATCACCTGCCGGATGCCTCGGCGCCGCAGGGGATCACCGCCTTCCTGACGATCCAGGAAGGCTGCGACAGGTTCTGCAGCTTCTGCGTGGTCCCTTACACCCGCGGCGCCGAACAGAGCCGGCCGGCGGCGGCGGTGCTCGCGGAGGCACGGCGTCTGGTGGCGCAGGGCGCGCGCGAGATCACGCTGCTCGGGCAGAACGTGAATGCGTGGCACGGCGCGGCACCGGACGGCGGTTCCTGGGGCCTCGGCCGGCTGCTCCGGGAACTGGCGGGCCTGCCCGGTTTGCTGCGCCTGCGCTACACCACGTCGCACCCGCGCGACATGGACGATGCGCTGATCGCGGCGCATCGCGATGTGCCGATGCTGATGCCGTTCCTGCATCTGCCGGTGCAGTCGGGCGCCGATCGCGTGCTGGCCGCGATGAACCGCCGGCACACCGGCGCCGACTACAGGCGGCTGGCGGAAAAACTGCGAGCGGCGCGGCCGGATATCGCGCTCTCGTCGGACTTCATCGTCGGGCATCCCGGCGAGACCGACGCCGACTTCGAGGCCACGCTGGCCCTGGTCCGGGCAGTGGGCTTCGCCCAGGCGTTCAGCTTCAAATACTCCTCCCGGCCCGGAACGCCGGCCGCCGCTGCGCCTGGCCAGGTTCCGAATGTCGAGAAGGAACGCCGCCTGGCCGAACTGCAGGCGCTGCTGCGGGCGCAGCAGGTCCGGTTCAACGCCGGCTGCGTCGGGCTGACCATGCCCGTGCTGTTCACCGGCCCGGGCCGCCACCCCGGGCAGGTTGCCGGAAGGTCGCCGTTCCTTCAGCCGGTGCATGCATCGGGCCCGCCCGACGTGATCGGCCGCGAAATATCCGTGCAGATCGCCGCCGCACTCCCCAACTCACTGTCAGCATCCTTCCCCCAGGAGAGAGCCTGCGCTTGAGCCAAGCCACCGCCATCCCAGCCACCTCCGCCGCCTCCCCGCACGGCAAGGCCGTGACCCTGCACTTCAGTGACAACACGCTGCTGCCGTTGCTGCTCGGCGACCACGACCGGCACATGGTCCACATCGAGCAGGCGTTGGGGGTGCGCCTGGCCTGTCGCGGCAACCGCGTCGCCATCACCGGCGAGGCCTCGCGCGTCGATGCGGCGCAGGCGATGCTGGAAGGCCTGTGGCGGCGGCTGGAGCGCGGCGAAAGCATCGGGCGGTCGGATGTGGAAACCGCGATCCGGCTGGTGAGCACCGATGCGGACCCACGTCTGCCGCTGTCCGATGTCCCGGCCATCCGCACCCGCCGCGGTGCGGTCGGGCCGCGCAGCCCGGGGCAGGCGACCTACATGGAGGCGCTCGCCTCGCATGACATGGTGTTCGGCGTCGGGCCTGCCGGGACTGGGAAGACCTATCTCGCGGTGGCGCAGGCGGTGGCGATGCTGCAGGCCGGCCGGGTGGACCGCATCGTGCTGTCCCGTCCGGCCGTCGAGGCCGGCGAGCGTCTGGGCTTCCTGCCGGGCGACATGAAGGAGAAGGTCGATCCCTATCTGCGC
>DASXIW010000149.1:0-10593 GCA_036497785.1 Acetobacteraceae bacterium
AACAAACACCCTAAGCATCCAAGCTAAGCGGGTCACTAAACCCAACTAAACCCAATGCACGAACCATCACAGCCTCTCAGCCATGACCGCAGGGCGCCGCCAACGTATCCCTTCCATTCCATATGCTATTGTAAAAGAACATCCCGTTTCCGGGCCCGGCGGCGAAAGCTTCAGAAGCTCGCGTCGTCGGGAGGCGCTTTCTAGTCGGGTGCCCCACCGGTGTCAACGACGTTGCAGCCGCATTTCGTGAAAATCGTAAAATCGGTAAAACACGAGGAAATAACTCAAAGTTTCGCAACACCCCGGCACCCCGCCCCAGGCAATCCCCGGGGAAAGCCGCGTCGCAGCGGGGCCATGCGTGAATTGCATGGCCCCGCCCGTCACAGATGCGCGGAAAGCCGCGTCAGGCCGCCTCGGCCAACCGGCCGTTGATCACCAGCCCATCCTCGTTGGCCGATACCTCGACCGTCTCGCCATCCTTCACCGCACCCTCCAGGATTAGGCCGGCAAGGGTGTTCTGCAGGCTCCGCTGGATCACCCGCTTCAGCGGCCGCGCCCCATAAACCGGGTCGTACCCCTCGGTGGCCAGCCAATCCATTGCCCTCGCATCCAGATGCAGCGTGATTTTCCGGTCGGCCAGCAATTGGCGCAGCCGCGACAGCTGGATATCGACGATCGCCGCCATGTCCGAGCGTTGCAGTCTGCGGAACAGCACGATCTCATCCAGCCGGTTCAGGAATTCCGGCCGGAAATGCCCGCGCACCACCTGCATCACCGCTTTGTAGGCCAGCGCCAGATCCTCGCCATCCGGCTGCTGCGCCAAGATGTCGCTGCCCAGATTGCTGGTCAGCACGATGATGGTGTTGCGGAAATCCACCGTCCGCCCCTGCCCGTCCGTCAGCCGCCCGTCATCCAGCACCTGCAGCAGCACGTTGAACACGTCCTCGTGCGCCTTCTCCACCTCGTCGAAAAGGATCACCTGGTACGGCCGCCGCCGCACCGCCTCGGTCAGCACCCCGCCCTCGTCATAACCGACATAGCCCGGCGGCGCCCCGATCAGGCGGGAGACGCTGTGCTTCTCCATGAACTCGCTCATATCCACGCGAATCATGGCCCGCTCGTCGTCGAACAGGAATTCGGCCAACGCCTTGGCCAGTTCGGTCTTGCCCACGCCGGTCGGCCCCAGGAACAGGAAGCTGCCGATCGGCCGGTTCGGGTCCTGCAACCCGGCTCTGGCCCGGCGCACGGCGTTCGCCACCGCCTTCAGCGCATCCTCCTGCCCCACCACCCGGCGGCGCAGCTCGTCCTCCATGCGCATCAGCTTGGCGCGCTCGCCCTCCAACATCCGGTCCACCGGCACGCCGGTCCAGCGCGACACCACGCTGGCGATGCCCTCCTCGGTCACCGCCTCGTTCACCAGCCGGCTGCCATCGTCCTGCGTCGCCGCCAGCTTTTTCTCGATGTCCGGAATCACGCTGTAGCGAAGCTCGGATGCCCGGGCCAGGTCGCCCCGCCGCTGCGCCACCTCCTGCTCGCTGCGCGCGGCGTCCAGCTGTTCCTTCAGCTTCTGCGCATTCAGCAGCTTGTCCTTCTCCGCCTTCCAGGACGCCGTCATGGCATCGGCACGCTCCTGAAGCCCCGCAAGCTCATGCTCCAGCTTCTCAAGCCGGTCCCGGCTGGCCGGATCGGTCTCCTTCTTCAGCGCCTCGCGCTCGATCTTCAGCTGCATCACCCGCCGGTCCAGCTCGTCCAGCTCCTCCGGCTTGCTATCCACCTGCATGCGCAGCCGGCTGCTCGCCTCGTCCATCAGGTCGATCGCCTTGTCCGGCAAAAACCGGTCGGTAATGTAGCGGTTGGACAAGGTCGCCGCCGCCACCAGCGCACCATCGGTGATGCGCACACCATGGTGCAGCTCGTATTTCTCCTTGATGCCACGCAGGATGCTGATCGTGTCCTCCACACTCGGCTCGCCCACAAACACCGGCTGGAAGCGCCGCGCCAGCGCCGCGTCCTTCTCCACATGCTTGCGGTACTCATCCAGCGTCGTCGCCCCAATGCAGTGCAACGCCCCGCGCGCCAGCTCCGGCTTGATCAGGTTGGAGGCATCCATCGCCCCATCCGCCCGGCCCGCGCCCACCAGCGTGTGCAACTCGTCGATGAACAGGATCACCTCGCCATTGGCGGCCTCGATCTCCTTCAGCACGGCTTTCAGCCGCTCCTCGAACTCACCGCGGAATTTCGCCCCCGCCACCATCGCACCCAGATCCAGGGCCAGCAGCCGCTTGCCCTTCAACGCCTCCGGCACATCGCCATTGACGATGCGAAGCGCCAACCCCTCCACGATCGCGGTCTTGCCCACGCCCGGCTCGCCGATCAGCACGGGGTTGTTCTTGGTCCGCCGCGCCAGCACCTGGATCGTCCGGCGGATCTCCTCATCACGCCCGATCACCGGATCGAGCTTCCCCTCCCGCGCCACCGCCGTCACATCGCGCGCATATTTCTTCAGCGCGTCGAACCCCGCCTCGGCGTTCTGGCTGGTCACTTTCTGGCCCTTGCGGATCTCCGTGATCGCCTTCTCGAGCGCCTGCGGCACCGCGCCTGCGTTGCGCAGCGCCCGTGCCGCGCCGCCCTCGCCATTGGCCAGCGCCACCAGCAGCCGATCCTGCGCCACGTAATCGTCGCCAGCCTTCTGCGCCGCCTGCTGCGCGCCATCCAGCACCCGCACCAGCGCCGGCGTAATCTGCGGAGTCCCGGCGCCGCCACCCTGCACTTTCGGCAGCTTGCCCAGTTCCAGCTCAACCGCGGCGCGCGCCGCCTTGTCGTCCCCACCCGCCGCCCGGATCAACCCGGCGGCCGCCCCCTCGTCATCATCGAGCAGCGCCTTCAGCAGATGCTCGGGCGTCAGCTGCTGGTGGAACTCCCGGATCGCGATGGTTTGCGCTGCCTGAATGAATCCGCGCGACCGGTCGGTGAATTTCTCTATATCCATGTGCCATGTCCCTATAAGGCGACCGTGAAAGCTGTTCCGTCCCAAGTGGCAACGAAAAGCTGTTCCTCATGCCCCAGATGGGGAACCGAACGGAGCGACTCAATAGGCTCCGGCCAGGACTCCCGCGCTATCGCCGGCCGCCCTGCCGCGGGTCCAGGATCATGCTCAAGCGGTCACCCACCAGGTTCACCGCCATCACGCCGAGGAACAGCGCGAGCCCAGGAAATACCATGGTCCAGGGCGCATAGCGCACGTAATCGCGTCCGGCATTCAACATCGCCCCCCATTCCGGCGTCGGCGGCTGCGCGCCCAGCCCAAGAAACGACAGGGTGGCGGTGAACAGCACCGCATTGCCCAGATCCAGGGTCGCGATCACGATCAGCACCGGCGCCAGATTGGGCAGCAAATGCCGCCGCAGAATCCGCCCGCCCGTCGCCCCCACCGCGCGCGCCGCCTCCAGGAAATCGCGCTGCACCAGCGAAAGCGTCGCCCCCCGGGTGATGCGGGCGAAGCGCGGAATCCCGGCAATGCCCACCGCCAATGCCGCGTCCCACATCCCCACCCCGAGCACCGAGACGACCAATATGGCCAGCACGATCGGCGGAAACCCCAGCATCGCGTCGATCAGCCGCGTGCCCACCGCATCCACCCGCCCGCCCGCATACCCAATCGCCATGCCCGCGATCGAGCCGAACACCAGGCTGATCGCCACAGTGGAAACGCCCATGGCCAGCGAAAACCGGCCCCCATAGATCACCCGGCTGAAAATATCGCGCCCAAACTGGTCGCAGCCGAACCAGTGCTCGGCAGATATCGGCGCGATCCGCCGGCACACGCTGGTCGCGTTCCAGTCATACGGCGCCAGCACCGGCGCCAGCAACGCGGCCAGCAATATGATCACCAGGATCACGCAGCCGATGATCGCCCCCGGCGTCCCCAACAGCCGCACCAGCAACCGCCGCCGCGGCGGCAGCGCACCCACGCTAACCGGCGGCAGGGCAACGGCACTAACCGCCATGCGCCACTCGCGGATCGATCAGGCCATAGGCAATGTCGATCGCCAGATTCACCAGCACGAAAGCCGCCGTGGTCACCACCACAATGCCCTGCACCAGCGGAAAGTCCTTGTCGAGCACCGCCTCCACCAGCATCCGCCCGACCCCCGGCCGCGCGAACACCGTCTCGGTCACCACGGCCCCCCCGATCAGCAGCGCGAACTGCACACCCAGCAGCGTCAGCGGCGGGATCACCGCATTGCGGAAAGCATGCTTGGCCACCACCAGCAGCGGCGCAAGCCCCTTGGCCCGCGCGGTGCGGATATAATCCTGCCCCATCACCTCGATGATGCTGGACCGGATCAGCCGCGCCAGCCCCCCGGCCAGGAACAAGCCAAGCGAAATGCTCGGCAGAATCAACGCGTCGAAGCCCGACCCGAGAACCGGCACCCATCCCAGGCTGGTCGCGAAAACCTGGATCAGCAGCATGGCGATCCAAAAGCTGGGCAAGGACACGCCGATCAGCGCGAACCCCATGCAGCCCGCATCCACCCAGCCATTCGGCCACACCCCCGCCACCGCCCCGAACAGAACGCCCAGCACCAGCCCCACCACCAGCCCGCCGGCGGCCAGCTGCAGCGTGGACGGCAACTCGCTCTCGATCATCCCCAGCACGGGCTGGCGGGTGCGAAAACTCAACCCGAAATCGCCGATCACGGCATGGCCGAGAAAATCCACGTATTGCACCAGAACAGGCCGATCCACGCCCAGGCTGGCGCGTTCCGCGGCAACCGCCGCCTCGCTGGTCGGCGTGCCCCCCAGCATCAGCAGCACCGGATCGCCCGGGACCATCTGCATAGCCCCGAACACCACCGTCCAGGTCAGCAGCAAGGTCGGGATCACGCCAAGGACCTGGCGCAGCAGCCGCATGGGCATCACACGAACGGCGCCGCATCGAGAAACCGCCGAATCACATTGCCGGTCAGCCGCGCCAGCGTGTTGTCGTAACCATTGGCGCCGAGGCTGCCGACATAGGTCATCGACCCCACCGAGAACACCGCCCCCCCCGCCGACGTCTCAAAGAACACCATGTCCGCGCAAGACCAATCCTCCTGCGGCCGGGGATGGCGGATCACCAGCATGTCCTCGTTCACCGGCCCATAATCCGGATGGATCACCACCCCCTTGGCCACCACCAGCGCATTGGGCGGCGTGCCGTATTTCGGATCGGCGCTATCCAGCTCGAAGCCGGACGCACCGCCACCCATGAAGCCGCTATCGCCGAACACCTGTCCCGCCGCGACATCCATCCCCTCACGCATGAACGCCACGCGCGGATCAGCGATGCTCTCGGTGAAATGATAGGGAAAACCCAGATGCCGCCCTTGGGCGGAAAACCCGTTGCCCACCAGCGCATGCGCCGGCCGGCCGATGCGCCGCCACAGTCCGCCATAGCCGCCGCCAAAGGCGTGATAATTCTCGCCCACTTCGGTCGCCCACACACGGATGCCACCCTCCGCCCGGCGAACCTCCAGCGCATGCGGCGCCGATTCCGACGGCTCGGCCCGCCAGTAAAACCCGTTGCCGCCCAGATACATCAGCCGCCCGCCACCGGCCAAATAAGCCTCAAGCCCCTGCAGCATCCGCTCGGAGTGATATTCCGGATGCTGCACGGCAATCACCACGCGATACGGCGCCAACAACGCCGTCCCTTCCGCGTGCAGGTCATGATCGGTGATCACATCATGATCGATGCCAAGATGCGTCAGCCAATCGATCACGTAGCTGTCGGCACAGATCCGCCCGGTGCCCGATCCGCCCGGTGCCGGGTCCATCAGGCTGATTTGCCGCGGCCTCGTATCCAGCATCGGCCGCCGCATCGTGGTGATCGACACGCCCGACCCGTCGGCGTGATAATTATAGGTGGACAGGCCGAATTCCGGATTCATGTCCGGCGTCTCCGTCAGCGCCCCCCAAGCTGCCGCCCGCTCGGCGATCTCCTTGCCGCGCCCGGGCCGGAAGTAACAGCCATACGCCTGATAGCTGAAGGTCGGCACCAGCACCGCCACCCGGGCGGAAGGCGCCGCCGGCCGCACAAAAAACGGTATCCGATCCTCACCATGTGCGTTGCGGATATGGGCGCTATAGAACCCGCTCGGCCAGTCCTTCGGCACGTCGAGGGAGAAACTCTTCCGCCAACCCAGATCGCCCTGATCGTCGTCATGGAAATGGATCGCGCCATACTGCTCCGGCGCCGCCTTCCAGTCATGCACCGCGCCGGTCCAGTTACTGCCCGTCATGGCCCGCGTCGGCAGATTCACCAGCGCGGCATGGGCCGTATGCGGGCCAATATCCCGCGCCACCACTCCGTCAACGCCGATCGAGAAATCCCAGCACGCTACCCTATCCGGCGCCGCATCCCCATCCCGCACAGCCTGACGGTCAAGCGCCTCCGCCGGCGAAGCCAAACGCCACAGAGTCGGCCGCTCCAGCTTCCCGTTGAAATAATGACTGGCCGGCCCGGCCCCATCCGCCGGCAACGCCGCCAGCAGCACCGCTCCCGCCGCACCCGGCGCCGCCACCTCCCCGCACGCGGCCTCGCCCGCATCCACTACGCGCCCGACCGGCCGGCGTGGACGCTGCACCACGCGCAGCCTTCCATCGGCATCGATCGCCAGCGCGATGTCATACCAGCGCCGAGTCAGCATCGCCGCCGGCACCTCGGCCTGCTGTACCCCCACCGGCGAGACCAGCCGCGCCATCGCCCCGCCACCGGGTCCGATACCCAATGCCAGCGACCAATCCGCCCCCATCAACGACACCACGCCCTGCTCGCCCTTGCCCGGCGTCGTCGGCCAGATCGTCGCGGCAATGGCAAAGCCCGGCGAGACGGAAACCGCCAGATCGGCCCGCCCGAAACTGCCAAGAAACGCCGGCTGAAACAGCCCGGGCCGCCTGCCCTCCAGCGGCGTGGCCATCGGGATCTCGCGATACCCCGGCCCGTCCGGATTGGGATCGGCGCAAATATGGCGGGCAAAACGCAGGGAAAATTCCGTATCGTCCCGGCTGCTGACCATGAAGCGGATCGTCTCGCCGGGCTTCACGCTCCAGCGATCGCAATACCCAACCAAAGGATGCATGGTCTCTCCCAGGCTCCGGCGCACGTCACCGCAGCGGCCGGGGATGATAGGCGGGGAGACCTATGTTGCAAGGGCGAATTCGCTTGCCGGCCAGCGCCAGCCCTCCCATCATTTGTCGCAAACAAAGCGGAGCGGGACATGATTCGAACCAGATCGCCCAGCGTATCGCGCCGCGGCGTCATCGGCGGCGCGCTCGCCACGCCCTTCATTCTGCGCGGTGCCCGCGCCCAATCAGGTCCCGGCCTCACCATAACCTGGGGCGAGGACGACAACGGCGCCCGCACCTACGACCCCCGCGTCTCCAGCTCGCGCCATGAAGAGCAGCTCATCTGCCAGCTCTTCGATACGCTGGTCGCCAGCGACGGCAGCAACAAACTCTATCCCGGCCTCGCCACCAGCTGGGACGTGCCGCCGGACGGCATGAGCATCACCTTCAAGCTGCGCGACGGCGTCAGCTTCCACGACGGCACGCCGTTCGACGCGGCAGCCGCGAAATTCACCTATGACAGCATCGTCGATCCGAAACTCGCCAGCGAAAGCGCCATCACCCAGCTCGGCCCCTACGCCGGCAGCGACGTGATCGACCCGCACACCATCCGCATCCGCTACACCCAGCCCTTCGGCGCCGCCCTGGCCAGCTTCGCGGACCCGACCCTGTCTCCGGTCTCGCCCACCGCCGTGCAGAAACTGGGTAACCAGGGCTTCGCCCGCGCCCCGGTCGGCACCGGCCCGTTCCGCTTCGTCTCCTGGGCGGATGGCGCCCAGGTCATCGTCGAGCGGTTCGACGCCTATAACTGGGCGCCCCCGTTCTTCACCAATCACGGCCCCTCCAAGGTCCAGCGCCTGGTGCACCGCTTCATCCCCGACGCCTCCACCCGCGTCGCCGCCCTGGAAGCCGGCGAGATCGACCTGGTCGATGCCACGCCCGTGCTCGACCTCAAGCGCCTGGGCGACGACAAGCGCTACGGCACCATGATCGGCAACGCCTCAGGCATCCCCTTCGGCCTCGAACTCAACGCCAGCAAGGGGATCTTCCAGGACATCCAGGTCCGCCGCGCCCTGGCCATGGCCGTGAACCGCCAGGATCTGTCGGATAACCTCTTCTTCGGCCTGATCGAACCCGCCTATGGCGCACTGTCCAAGGGCACGCCCGGCTATTGGAGCGGCACGGAGAAGATGTACGCATACGATCCGAAAGCCGCCGCCGCTATGCTGGACGCCGCCGGCTGGAAGCCGGGCCCCGACGGCATTCGCGTGAAGAACGGCCAGCGCCTTACCGGCTTCTACGGCGCCCCACCCCCGCTGGAGCCGGACACTGCCGTGGAACTGCAAGGCGTGCTGAAGCGCGTCGGCTTCGACCTGCATGTCGAAACCATCACCTTCGCCCACAACATGGATCTGGTGTTCAACAATAATTTCGACATGCTGCCGGTGCGCTGGATCCAGGCCGACCCGATGTGCCTGGAAAACCTGTTCTCCAGCAGCAACATCCCCACCCCCGGCCACTACAAATACAACTGGTCGCAACTGCGCGACCCCAAGCTGGACGCCCTGTTCGCCTCCGGCCGGGCAGAGACGGACCCGGAGAAGCGGGATGCGATCTATGCCGACGCGCAGAAAATCATCATGGATTCCGCCGTCTGGTTCCCCGTGCACAACCAGGTCGAAACCGTCGCCTATCGCGCCAGCCGCAAAGGCTACCAGTTCGCCCGCTCGGACTGGGTGGTCTCGATGTACGACGTGACCACGGCCTGACAACGGCGCGGCCCTCCCCCTTGTCCCTCGCCGAACCCGCCGATGGTGTGCTCTATGGCACCGCCTCATCCTCGCGAACCCGCCGCGGCCTATGGATCATGGTCGCGTTCGGCTTCGTCTCCGGCCTGCCGCTCGCCCTGTCCGGCTTCACCCTCAAGCAATGGCTCACGGTGAACGGCGTCTCAGCCGAAACCATCGGTCTGACCAGCTTCATCAGCCTGCCCTACACGCTGAAACTGCTCTGGTCCCCCGGCCTCGACCAGATCCGCCCCTTCGCCCGCTTTGGCCGCCGACGTGGCTGGCTGCTGGTGGTGCAACCCTTGCTTGCCATCGCCTGCCTCTGCCTCGCTTTGTCCGATGCCGGCTCCGCACCCCGCTTCGCCATCGCGGCTGCCGCCTGCATCGCCTTCCTCTCGGCCACCCAGGATGTCGCCATCGATGCCTGGCGCATCGAAAGCTTCCCACAACGCCTGCAGGGCGCCGCGACCGCCGCCTATGTCTGGGGCTATCGCATCGCCATGCTGGTCTCCGGCGCCGGGGTCATCGCCGCCTCCACCACCATCGGCTGGAACGCGGCCTTGTTCGGCATCGCCATCCTCGCTGCCCTCGGCCTCGTCGTCACACTCCTCGCCGGCGAACCCCGCGCACAACCGCCCGCCACGCATGAGGCATTCTGGCTCGCCCGCACCATCGCCGCCTGGCGCGATCCGCTGCGCGATTTCTTCGCCCGCCCCGGCGCCATCGCCTGCCTCCTCTATGTCGCCCTGTTCTATCTGGGCGAGGCCGTGGCCGGCGCCATGCTGGCGCCGTTCTACCGCTCGCTCGGCTTCAATAGCGGCGCCGTGGCCGCCGCGATCGGTCCGTTCTCCCTGGTGGCAACCCTGGCCGGCGTCGCCGGCGGCGGCTGGCTCGTCGCCCGCATCGGCATGTCCCGCGCCCTGATCGCCACCGGCTTCACCCAGATGGCGGCCATGGCCATGTACATCCTCCTCAGCCTCTCGCCCGGCAGCCACACGGTGCTGTACGAAACAGTGGTGATCGAAGCCTTCGTGCAAGGCCTCGCAACGGCAGCCTTCCTCGCCTTCCTCTCCGGCCTCTGCTCCCCCGCCTTCGCCGCCACCCAATACGCGCTGCTTAACTCCATGGCCTCGCTCGCCTCCCACACCGTCGGCGGCTTCTCCGGCTTCCTCGCCAGCGCCATGGGCTGGACCGCATTCTACACCGTCGCCATGCTGGCCTCGCTGCCCGCAATGCTCGTCATGCTTTATTTGTTACGCCGCTATCCGAGATGAGGCAGGATTAAGGAAGGCTGGGCGCTGCCCAGACCCGCAAAGGGGCAGATGCCCCTTTGATCCCATTACTTATTGGGTTGCATCACCCTTCTTTGCCTTGCGCCGCAGGCCATCAAACTCCGCAACCCCACCGATAGTCGCGTGGTCGTTCGGCATTCGGGGCTTCGCCGCTCCCCACACCGAGATCGCTGAATTTCCACCGAAGCAAGAAGCCACAGAATGTAATGGGATCAAAGGGGCTTATGCCTCTTTGCGGGTCCGGGCAGAGCCCGGCCTTACTTACTTAGAGCCTGACCGGAAACGGTATCGGAATCAAATCCAGGTATAGGCTAACTCATTGTAAGGGTTGACCGGTCTCGCAGGTTGCGATTCGCTGGCTCTGCAACAAGACCGAGTGATTCGTGATGCCTTGGAACGAGACC
>DASXIW010000150.1:0-19773 GCA_036497785.1 Acetobacteraceae bacterium
GCGGCGACAGGACGACAAAGCGCTCTCGGATCGCAGTGCTATCAACCATTCCGCCACGCTACAAAACCGGCACCTGACCAGGA
The DNA here is from genome assembly GCA_036497785.1 of Acetobacteraceae bacterium. Lineage (GTDB taxonomy): Bacteria > Pseudomonadota > Alphaproteobacteria > Acetobacterales > Acetobacteraceae > DASXIW01. The sequence continues at coordinate 84 of DASXIW010000150.1, forward strand.
AATCCCCCATGCGGCCTCGACACAACCCGATTCAGCTATTCCCTGACGACCCCTTAGGGAGAGCCGCTCGCCGCCAAGGAGCCGATGTGTGACGCGATGCGCGCCAACGCAAAGACGCTTGCCGCCTTCGAGCAGGCGTTGCGCAAGCCGGCGAGCGCGGAAGGTGAGATGCTGTCCTTGCTCGGCGGCACGTCGCTCACCCAGAATCTATGTATAAGAACTCCATCGAAATGGGCGCGAGCCATCGGCCTTTGTCGCCCGGCGAGGCAGTTGCCGTCCACTGCTACGTGGGCAACTACTACAGCGACATAAACGCGTACAATTTCGGCACCATGGATCCTTCTACGCCGGCGGAGCAGGTGAGGAGAGCCAAGGGCCTGAACGAGATCTGCGAAGCCTCGCTGGCCAAGCTGCCAGCTTATCCCGAAACGGCGTGGCCGACCTATCGCTATGAGCGGAAATGGAGCGACACGCTGCTGACCGATCGATACGTCAAAGGCAAATCCTTTGTCATTCCCTCGCTTTGGAGCACTGGCGCGGGCGTGGGTGTCGACCTGCCGAAGCCTGGTTCGAGCAACGTGCGATTCCACTTCACGATCTTCGGCAAGTCTGGCAAGGATGTCGCTGCTATGGCGGTATTCCTCGGCGAGAGTGGGCCGGCGGATGGCAAGAAGAGGCGACCCGGACAGGGTAGCGACGAGGTGCTTTTCCTCAAAGGCACGAAATTCCTGGTCATGTCGCGCGATGGGCCAAAGCCTTCGGGCAGGTGCCGGGCCGCTGCTTTGATATCGGCAATACCACGCGCCGCGCGATCGAGAGCTACATCGCCGATGGCGAGGCGGCCGCCGGGCCGGTCGACGCCGCCTCCGCCGGCAACGGCTCACTCGTGCGCGTTGGGCCGATCGCCATCCTCGGCGCGGACGATGCGGACGAAGCGTGCTTTCTTGCGGTGAAGCAGTCCGGTGCCACGCACGGCACCATCGAGTGCCTGCACGCCTGCAACCTGTTCACCGCGCAACCGGTGGACGCACTAAACGGAGCCGACAAGCAGTGTGCGACGCGGCCGCGCGTGATGTCGCTGGCGCCGCGCCTGCTTATCATCAACGCGGGCGAATGGCGCAGCAAGGCGCGTGACGACATCCGTTCCAGCGGCTACGTCGTGGACACGCTGGAGGCGGCGCTGTGGTCGGTCTGGCAGACCGATAATTTCCGGGATGCGGTGCTGACGGCGGCCAATCTCGGCGACGATGCAGATAGTGTGGCGCCGGTGGCCGGTCAGTTGGCAGGCGCTCTCTACGGCGCCTCCGGCATTCCGGAGGACTGGCTCGGCAAGCTGGCCTGGCGGGAGAAGCTGGAGATTCTTGCCGGCGCCCTTTTCGACCTTCGGCCACTGGGTGGATAGACATGGCGGGCGGCACGCGGCGCGACCATCCCGGCTACGGAACGTCACAAAGCTGTGGTGATGCAGACGGAGGATTCCTGAGAGCGTGCATCCCGAACAGGGAGTCGGCTCATGGCCCATCACTATCGTGACTTGCATCTTCGCAACCAGGACGGTTCGGGCCGTGGCGCGCTGCGCCACGTCAAGGCCGTCATCACCCGGATATTCCCGGACCGCTATGCCCATGACGGCGCGGAGCATCAGCATGTCTGGATCGGCCAGGTAACGGCGCTGGACGGTGGTGCCGATTATGCGGGCAACGTCTTCGTCGCGATCCGCGTCAACGAGGGCGGTGTTGGCGAGGACATTCCCTTCCAGGAAAACCATCCCGTGGAAATGCAGGGCGATTGGATCGCGGCAAGCCAGGCGACGGCCGGCCAGGACGATCCCGGCCTGCCCGTGCTGCATTTCACCCATAGGCCGGTGGGCTTCGTCCGCTACGAGGGCGAGCAATACGATTGATGTGGAGGGGGTGGCGTCGCAGCCCCCCCAACCCACCGGTTAACCGCTCAGCAGGCCGCCAATCGGCGCTCCACCGCCATGCCGAAGAGCGGCCGCAATTTCAGTCCCACGAAACTGCCGGTCAATGCGCAGGCCACCCACACCCAGCCATGCAGGCTGCCGGAGGCCACGCCGCTGAAGAACGCGCCGATATTGCAGCCGTAGGCCAGCCGAGCCCCATAGCCCATCAAAAGCCCGCCGATCACCGAGCCCGCCGCATGGCCCAGCGGGATTTTCCGCCACGGCACGAATCGCCCGGCCAGCCCTGCCGCCAGCAGCGCGCCCAGCATGATGCCGAAATCCATCACCGAGGTGATGTCGGTCAGCACCGGTCGCACAAGCGCCGCGTGCTGCGCTGGCGCGGTCCAACCGCCCCAGCCGCTCACGTCGATGCCGCCCAGCGCCAGCAGCTTGGCGCCCCACAGCCCGAATGCCGAGGTGATGCCCCATGGGCGGCCGGCCAGCGCCAGTGTCGCGAAGTTCAGCGCCGCCAGCACGAGCGCGCCAGCCACCAGGGACCACGGACCGCGCAGCACATGCCCGCCCTTGGCGATGGGCTCCAGCGCGCCGAGCCGCCGCCGCTCCATGGCCGCCACCACCTGCCACAGCAGGCCGAACACCGCGAGGTTTCCGAAAAGCGCCACCGGCCAGCCAAAGCTCGCCACCAGCGAAACTGCGGGCAACCCCGGCAGAGCCGTCCAGAACGGCAGTTGCGCCACGCCGATCACCGATCCGACAATGAAGAACAGCAATGTGATCACCATGCGGACACTACCGCCGCCGACCGCGAACAGCGTGCCGGAGGCGCAACCAGCGCCCAACTGCATGCCGATGCCGAAAAGGAACGCGCCCACCACCAGCGAGACGTTCAACGGCGACACGTTGCCGGTGACCGGCGTGCCGAACAGATTGCCGGCGGCGAGTGCCGGGAAGAACAGCGTGCAGGCAACGGCCAGCATGATCATCTGGGCCCGCAGCCCTGCCCCCTGCCGGTCCGCCAGGAACACCCGGAACGCCGAGGTGAAGCCGAACGCCGCATGATACAGCGCCACCCCGAGCGCCAGCCCGACGCCAAGCAGGGCCACCACATTGGCCGTTGCTACCCCGGCAACTGCATGCGCGAGCGCGGCGGCGGCGATGAATGCAACGCCGACCACCGGCCATTTGACCGCGCCGACCGCACGTGGCGGCTGGACCGGCGCCGAGGCGGCCACCGAGATTCCCGACATCCCTTATCTCCGTAAGAAAATCGTATAATTTTTCCTGTCTTTAACTACCCCAATGCGGTGTTTGATAAAAGCACGATCTCTCGTTGCATATGTGGCCTGCGTGGCGGCACGGTCCGACCGCGCACGCCAACGCCGGCGCCTGCGACGCAATCCGCTTCAGCATTTTGTTTTAACGAGAGATTCTGTCAGACAAACCCATTCCAGCCTGACTGGAACCGCGCTGAACCCCTACCCCACCAGCTGCCGCAGCCGGGCCACCGTCGCATCGGCGGACCAATCCACCGCGCCTTCGAAACGCCCCTGTTCGCGCCCTTGGCGGTCGATGATCAGTGTGGTCGGCAGGCCACGCACACCCCAGGCTTCGGAGGCGGCGGCCTTGGGGTCCAGCCAGACCGGCAGGTCGGCGATGCCATGGGCTGCGTAGAATTTGCGAACCACGTCCACGCCGCCACGATCGGAGGATAACGGGAGCACCAGTATGTTGTCCTCGGCGACCTTCCGGGCCAGCGCCTGCAAGGCCGGCATTTCGGCCACGCAAGGGGCGCACCAGGTGGCCCAGCAATTGACGATCAGGCCCTCGCCGGCGAAATCCGCCAAGCTGTGCGAGGTGCCAGTGGCGTCCGTGAAGGTGGCAGCGGCCGGCGGGGCGGGCGGCGTGGTGGGTTGCAGGGCGGAGACGGGCTGCAGGGCGATCGCCTCGTCGGGGAGCAGGGTATGGATCACCGGAGCGGGCGGTTTGCGCAGCAGGACAGTGGCCGCTACGGTCCCGACCACCAATGCCCCGGCCCCTGCCAGGGCAGCCCTGCGTGTGGTTGAAGACATATGGAAAGCCTCTCGTGAGCGAAACGCCTGACTTGCGGAACACCGATGCCAATATGCAATGGGGCGGCCGGTTCGCGGCCGGCCCCTCGGTGGTGATGCAGGAAATAAACGCCTCAATCGGCTTCGACCGCAAGATGTGGCAGCAGGACATCAAGGGGTCCTTGGCCCACGCCGCCATGCTGGCCCGGCTGGGCATCCTGTCCGTGCAGGACGAAGCCGACATCCGCACGGGGCTGGAGGCCATCGCCGCCGATATCCGCGCCGGCCGGTTCGCCTTCGATGAGGCGCTTGAAGACATTCACATGAACATCGAGGCGCGGCTGACCGAGCGGATAGGCGAGGCCGGCAAGCGGCTGCATACCGGCCGGTCGCGCAACGACCAGGTGGCGACCGATTTCCGGCTTTGGGTGCGCGACGCAATCGACGGGCTGGACGGCCAGATCGCCGAGGTGATGCGCGCGCTGGCCGACCGCGCCGCCGAGCACGCCGCCGATCCGATGCCGGGTCTCACCCATCTGCAAACCGCCCAGCCCGTCACTTTCGGGCATCATTTGCTGGCCTATGTGGAAATGCTGGCGCGCGATCGCGGCCGGCTGGCGGATTGCAGCAAGCGGCTGAACGAATGTCCGCTGGGCTCGGCCGCGCTGGCGGGCACCTCGTTCCCGCTGGACCGGGACATGACGGCGGCGGCGCTGGGCTTCGACCGGCCGACGGCGAATTCGCTGGATGCGGTGTCGGACCGGGATTTCGCGCTCGAATTCCTGTCGGCCGCCGCGATCTCGGCCATGCATCTGTCGCGCTTCGCCGAGGAGATCGTGATCTGGTGCAGCGCGCCCTATCGCTTCATCCGCCTGTCCGACGCCTTCACCACCGGCAGCTCCATCATGCCGCAGAAGCGCAACCCGGACGCGGCGGAGCTAGTGCGCGCCAAGACCGGGCGCGTCAACGGCGCGCTGATCGCCTTGCTGACCGTGATGAAGGGCCTGCCCTTGGCCTATGCCAAGGACATGCAGGAGGACAAGGAACCGGCTTTCGACGCCGCCGAGGCCTGGGCACTGTCGCTGGCCGCCATTGGCGGCATGGTGCGCGACATGGCGCCGGATGTGGCGCGGATGGCGCAATTCGCGGGTTCCGGCTTCGCCACGGCAACCGACCTCGCGGATTGGCTGGTGCGGGTGTTGCGCCTGCCGTTCCGCACCGCCCATCACGTCACGGGCCGGCTGGTAGCCAAGGCGGAGGCGCGGGGCGTGGATCTGGCCGAGCTGACGCTGGCGGAGATGCAGGCCGAGGAGGCGGGCATCACCGATGCGGTGTTCGGCGTGCTGACGGTGCAGGCCTCGGTGGCTTCGCGCACCAGCTATGGCGGCACCGCGCCCGCCAACGTCGCCAGGCAGGCGGCGCGCTGGCAGGCGGCTTTGGGCCCCACGGCTCTTGGCAAGACGGGGCTGGCATGAGGGCCGCGGCACTCCTGCTGCTCGCTGCCCTGGTGCTGGGCGGCTGCGGCAAGAAGGGGCCTCCCACCCCGCCCGGACCGCCGGATCAGGTGATCTATCCGCATGTTTATCCGTCGCGTTAGTGGTCCGATCCTAACGCTTGCCTCCCAAGCGTTAGGTGAAGCGGCCCACCACTAGACGAGAAAGCACGGCGGCGTTACCCGGCGGCTGCGCGAAACACTGGTGAAAGCGGATCGGCAGTCCTACTTTCCCACTATGTCCATCCCTGCCCTGTCGCCTCGCGACACCGAACCCAGCGTCGCCGAACTGATCGCCGCGCGGCCGTACCTGTCCATGAACGCCCTCGACGGCCTGATGCTGGAGGGCGTGCCACTGGGCGCGATCGCCGATGCGCTGGGCACGCCTGCCTGGGTGTATTCCGCCGGCACCATGCGCGCGCGGCTGGCCGAACTCGCCACCGCCCTGGATGGGCTGGATGCGCATATTCACTACGCCGTGAAGGCCAACGACCATCTGGCCGTGCTGCGGGTCTTCGCCGCCGGCGGCGCCGGGGCGGATGTGGTCAGCGAGGGCGAGCTGCGCCGCGCCCGGCTGGCCGGCATTCCCGGCGGCCATATCGTGTTCTCCGGCGTCGGCAAGACGGTGGCCGAAATCCGGCTGGCGCTGGCCGAGGACATCGCCCAGCTTAACGTCGAAAGCCCGGCCGAGCTGGGGATGATTTCCGCCATCGCCACGCAGATGGGCCGCAAGGCGCGGGTGGCGCTGCGCGTCAACCCGGATGTGGATGCCGGAACCCATGCCAAGATCACCACCGGCAAGGCCGACAACAAATTCGGCATTCCCTACGCCGATGCCGCGGATCTGTACGCACTTGCCGCCACCCTGCCCGGCGTCGCGCCCGTCGGCATCGCGCTGCATATCGGCAGTCAAATACTCTCCATGGCGCCATATCGGGCCGCCTATGCCCGCGCGGCCGAGCTGATTCGCACGCTGAGGGCGCGGGGGCTGGCCGTCACGCGCATGGATTGCGGCGGTGGCCTGGGCATCGGCTATACGGGCGAGGCGGGCGCCTCACCCACGGCCTTCGCCGGCGCGCTGCGCGCCAGCTTCGCCGGCATGGATGTCGAGCTGATGGTCGAGCCGGGACGCTGGCTGGTGGGGCCGGCCGGCGTGCTTCTTGCGTCCGTTCTTCTGACGAAGGGCGATGGACGTTTCATGGTGCTGGACGCGGCAATGAACGATCTGATCCGGCCCGCAATGTACGATGCATGGCACGGCATCGTGCCGCTCGCCGCCGGCAATGCGGTGGGTGCGGCGGCACCGGTGGACGTGGTGGGACCGGTCTGCGAAACCGGCGACACCTTCGCGCGCGGTCGCCTGCTGCCCGTTCTTCCCGCCGGGGCGCGCGTGGCGCTGCTGGATGCCGGCGCCTATGGCGCGGTGATGAGCTCCAGCTACAATGCCCGGCCCGAATTGCCGATCGCGATGGTCGACGGCGATCGCTGGGCCGTGATCCGCGCTCGCCAGCCGCATGAGCGTCTATGGGAAGGTGAAACCATTCCCGATTTCCTGCCCCCGATTTCCCGAATCCCGACTTCGTAAATGACAGGCCCACGATGACCGAACAACCGCAAGCCCCGGACGGAACGCCCCCGCTTCCCCCCGGTTTGCGGCGACGGCGCGCGCTGGCCCGCGCCATCCTGCTGTTCGAGCAGGCGTGGCCGGCATTGTGGCCGCCCTTCGGCGTGGCGGGGCTGTTCGTCTGCGCGGCATTGCTGGATCTGCCTTCCATGCTGCCGCCGGCGCTGCATGTCGCCCTGCTGGCGGTGGTGGGATTGCTCGTGCTCGGGTTGCTGGTGCGGGGGTTGCGCCGGATCACCGCACCCGATGCGGCGGATGCCGATCGGCGGCTGGAGCGCGCCTCCGGCCTGCCGCACCGGCCGCTGGCGGTGTTCACGGACAAGCCGGCGGTACCGGGTGCGGAGGCGCTTTGGCGGGCGCATGTGGCCCGCGCCGCCGCCCAGATCGGCCGGTTGCGCGTCGGCCTGCCGCGTCCGGGCCTCGCCGCCCGCGATCCGCGCGCGCTGCGTGGGGCGTTGCTGGTGGCGCTGTTCGCCTGCTTCGTGATCGCCGGCGCCGATACGCCGCTGCGGCTGGCCCGCGCCATGACGCCCGCTTTCACACCCCAGGCCGGGCCGCCCGCCACCGAATTGCAGGCCTGGATCACGCCGCCCGGCTTCACCGGGCTCGCGCCGCTATTCCTCAAGACCGACGGCAAACCCGTCTCGGTGCCCGCCGGCTCCCATCTGACGGTCAGCCTGACCGGTGGAACCGGCACGCCCAGCCTGATCCTGAACGGCAAGTCCGCGCCATTCCAAACCCTCGGCAATGCCAGCTTCCAGGCCGATCAGGACCTGTCCGCCGGGGGTCGCCTGGCGATCCGGCGCGGCGGCCAGGAACTCGGCGCGTGGGAGCTGACGGTGGTGGCGGACCGGGCGCCCGAGGTGAGCTTCCCCGAACCGCCCGGGGCGACGCGCGCGGAGAGGGTGCCGCAGACCCGCCTGCCCTGGCAGGTGTCGCACGAATACGGCGTGGTGTCGTTGCAGGCCGAACTGCGCCTGAAGGCACGGCCCAATGATCCGCCGCTGGTGGTGGCCATTCCGCTGCCCGGCGGCTCGCCGAAATCCGCCAGGGGTGTCCGCCTGCAGGATCTCACGGCCAGCCCATGGGCCGGCCTGCCGGTGACGGCGCGGCTGGTGGCGCGCGATGCGACCGGGCTGACCGGCGCCAGCGCCACGGCCGAATTCGCCCTGCCGGAACGCCATTTCCAAAACCCTATCGCCCGCGCGCTGATGGCGGCGCGCAAGATGCTGACGCTGAAACCGGATGAACGGCTGCCCGCGCTGGCGCTGCTGGACCAACTCGCCGGCCTGGACAATGTATGGAAGGACGATCTGGGCGGCTTCCTCAACCTGTCCGCCATCAACGCGCTGCTGTATCGCAACCTGTCCCCCGGCGCGGTGCCCGATGCACAGGGGCGCATGTGGCAACTGGCCCTGCACCTGGAAGAAGGTGCGACGGAACAGACGGCGCGCGCGCTGGCCCAGGCGCGCGAGGCGTTGCGCGAGGCGCTGGATGCGCAGCAGCGCGGCGACAAGATCGACCCCGCCGAGATCGACCGCCGGATGCAGGATTTGCAGGAGGCGCTGGACCGCCATTTGCAGGCGCTGGCCGAACAGGCGCGCCGTGACCCATCCAGCGAGCAATTCGACCCGAACAGCCAGCCTTTGGATGCGCGCAACATGGAGCGCAAGGCCGAGCAGATGCGCAACGCCGCCCGCCAGGGCAAGATGGACGCCGCGCGCCAGAACCTGGCCGAGCTGGACAAGATGCTGGAGGAATTGGAGAACGCCCGCCCCGAGCATGGCCAGATGACCGAGGCCGAGCGTAAGCGCGCCGAAAAGCGCCAGCGCGGGCAGCAGCAAATGAGCGTGCTGCAGGATATCGTGCGGCGCCAGGGCAGCCTGCTGGACCACTCCCAGAGCCGCGCGGACGACTCCGGCACCCGCCAGCGCCTGGGCCAGTTCGACCAGCCCCAATCCTCGAACGACCGGTCTTCGGCCGACCAGTCCTCGACCGACCAGCAGCAGGACAATGCGGAACGCAAGGCCGACCGGACCGTGCAGCAGGCGCTGCGCCTGGCCCTGGGCGAATTGATGCAGCAATATGGCGACCTGACCGGCAAGGTCCCGCCCAATCTGGGCGACGCGGACAGCGCCATGCGCGATTCGGCCCAGGCGCTGGCCGCCGGCCAGGACGGCAACGCCGAGGACGCCCAGCAGCGCGCCATCGAGGCTTTGCAGAAAGGCGGCCAGGGCATGAGCCAGCAAATGGCCCGGCAATTCGGGCGCGGCCAGCAATCCGGCGATGACGGCCAGGGCGACCAGGAAGCCGACCAGGAAGGGGACGGGGAAGGCCAGGGCCAGATGACCGGCACCGAACCCGGAAACGATCAATACGGCAACGCCCCCGGCAGCCAGCAGCGCGGCGGCTCCCGCTCCATGGCCCGACAAGGCGACGATCGCCGCGATCCGCTGGGCAGGCGGCTGCGGCCTGGTACCTCGGGCGCCGATGATGACGGCGACGTGACGGTGCCGGACCAGATGGAAGCCGCCCGCACACGCGCCATCCAGGAAGAACTCCGCCGGCGCGGCGCGGACCGGACCCGGCCGCAACCGGAGCTGGATTACATCGGGCGCCTGTTGCAGCAGTTTTAGATCGGATAGAGGCGAGGCCAGGGCAGTGCGCCCTGGCCCTTGCTCCTACTTGTCCGCCGTCTGATGCGCCGCGATCGTCGCGATATCCACGATCTGGCTCACCGAGGCATCCATGGGCACAAGCTGCACCGGATGGGTCATGCCGATGATCAGCGGCCCGATCGTCCCGCCGCCGCCCAGCCGCGGCGCGAGGCGGGAGGTGATGTGGGACGAATGCAGGCCCGGCATCACCAGCACATTCGCCGAGTCCGTCAGGCGGCAGAACGGATACAGCGCGCGATAATTGGGATCGAGCGCCACGTCCGGGCTCATTTCGCCGTCATATTCGAAGTCCACCTTGCGGGCGTCCAGGATCTTCACCGCCTCCCGCATCGAATCGCTGCCGGCATGGGCCGGGTCGCCGAAAGTGGCGTGCGACAGCAGCGCCACGCGCGGCTCATGACCCAGCAGGCGCGCGGCGGCGGCGGCACCCACCACGATGTCGGCCAGCTGCTGCGGGCTGGGGCGGAAATGCATCAGCGTATCCGCCATGAAGATGGTATGGCCGCGCTCGCCCAGCATCAGCGTCAGCCCGAAGCTCACGCCGCCGGGCGCCGTGTCGATGGCATGGCCGATATCGTGCAGGCAGACCGAGGTGGAGCGGGTCAGCCCGGTCACCATCGCGTCGGCATCGCCGGTCGCCACCATGCAGGCGGCGAAGACGTTGCGGTCCTGGTTGACCATGCGCTGGCAGTCGCGGAACACCAGGCCCCGGCGCTGCAGCCGCGCATACAGGAACTCGGCATAAGCGCGGTTCTTGTGGGACAGCCGGGCGTTGTGCACCTCGATGCCCTCGGCATGACCCAGCCCGAGGCTCGCCATGGTGGCGCGCACCCGGTCCTCGCGGCCGATCAGCACAGGCGTGCCGTACCCGGCATTGCGGAAGCCGACCGCGGCGCGGACGATTTTCTCCTCCTCGCCCTCGGCGAACACCACCCGCTTCGGGGCGGCCCGCACGCTTTCGCTGATCGCGTCCAGCGCGTTGGCGGTGGGGTCGAGGCGGCCGGAGAGTTCGCGGGCATAGCGGCGCAGATCGGCGATAGGGCGGCGCGCCACCCCGCTCTCGATGGCGGCACGGGCCACGGCGGGCGGCAGGCGGCTGATCAGGCGCGGGTCGAAGGCGTTGGGGATGATGTATTCCGGCCCGAATTGCAGGCGCTTGCCGCCACCGGCCGCGTTCACCTCATCCGGCACGTCCTCGCGCGCCAGCATGGCCAGCGCTTCGGCGGCGGCGATCTTCATCGCCTCGTTGATGGTGCTGGCGCGAACATCCAATGCGCCGCGGAAGATATAGGGGAAGCCCAGGACATTGTTGACCTGGTTGGGATAGTCGCTGCGCCCGGTGGCGATGATGGCGTGCGGGCTGGCGTGGCGGGCTTCCTCGGGCGTGATTTCGGGGTCTGGATTGGCCATGGCGAAGATGATGGGCATGTCCGCCATCGTCTTGACCATCTCCTGGGTCAGCGCGCCTTTCACGGACAGGCCGAAGAACGCGTCCACCCCCTCCATGGCCTGAGCCAGCGTGCGGGCCTTGGTGGCCACCGCGTGGCCGGATTTCCACTGGTTCATGCCCTCGGTGCGGCCCTGATAGACCACGCCCTTGGTGTCGCACAGGATGATGTGCTCGGGCTTCATGCCCATGGCCTTCAGCAATTCCACGCAGGCGATGGCCGCCGCACCCGCGCCGTTCACCACCAGCCTGGTGTCCTTCAATTCGCGGCCGGTCAGGTGGCAGGCATTGATCAGCCCGGCCGCCGCGACAATTGCCGTGCCGTGCTGGTCGTCATGGAAGACCGGTATGTCCATCAGCTCGCGCAGGCGCTGCTCGATGATGAAGCATTCCGGCGCCTTGATGTCCTCGAGGTTGATGCCGCCGAAGGTGGGGCCGAGATAGCGCACGCAATTCACCAGCGCATCCACGTCCTCCGTGTCGACGCACAGATCGATGCCGTCCACGTCGGCGAAGCGCTTGAACAGGGCGATCTTGCCCTCCATCACCGGCTTGCTGGCCAGCGCGCCGAGATTGCCCAGGCCCAGCACGGCGGTGCCGTTGGAAATCACGGCGACCATGTTGCCCTTGCTGGTGTAGTCATACGCCAGGCTGGGCTCGCGGGCGATGTGGATGCAGGGTTCCGCCACGCCGGGCGAATAGGCGAGCGACAGGTCGCGCGCCGTGGTCAGCGGCTTGGTCAGCCGCGTGGCCAGCTTGCCGGCCGGGGCGGCGGCATGCATGGCCAGAGCCTCCTCACCCGAAACGCGCGCGGTGCGTGGATCGCTGCTGCCATCTGCCATTGGTCGTTTCCCCGGAAGAGCATGATAGGATTGGCGCATCATGGCGGTTCGCACGCGCCGGGGGAAGCCATGGCCGCGACCTCCCCGGGGGAAGCAGGTCTGCCCTGCCCGCAGGGCGGGATCAGCCCCGCCGGCGACGGCGGACCACCGTGCCCAGCGCAACCAGGGCAAATCCCAGCATGCCGAGCGTGGCGGGCTCGGGCACCCGCGTGGCGTCCGTGGTGGCGGAAAACGTCACGTCGCATGGCCCCTGGGTCGTGAGTGTGAAGATGCCGGGGGTAGGATCGTAGCCGGAGAGGTCGAATATGCCCTGCCCGGCAATGGCCAATGTGGGCAGCGAAGAAACGGACCCGATGGTCTGGCTGATGATCGACAGGCCAGTCAATTCGAAGGTCAGAACCGAGCTGTCCAATGAGATCGTATAGAAATCGTCGATCGGCAAGCTCGGCGAGAAGCTTGTCAGATCCTTGATCGTTCCGCACCCGCCCGTGGTGAAGCTGGGGCATGTCGCGCTGTTGAAGGCGGCGGCGAAGGTGCCGGTCGATCCGCTGCCGAGCGAAATCGTGCCGGGCGTGCCGATGGCGGTCTGGCGGTTGTGGAGAAAATCGAGGCCGGTGGCGTCGCCCACGGAATCGCACCGATCGGCGCGGCCGAACCGGCAATGCTGATCTGGCTGCCCCGTGCGATCGGCACGGCCGCCGCCGGCATCGCCAGCGAAACCCATAGCGTCGGCAGACCGAAGGCCATCGACGGATTTTTCTGCATTTTCCCTCCGTTTCCTGATACGGCCAACGCCCCACACTTCCGAAGTAATGCAAACAAAATACCAGTGCATGAATCCAACGAGATGATCCGAGCTGCCTCCTATTATTGTAAACGCTCTTTACCCTTCATTGTTTCTGCTGGGTACGCATCGCAGTTTTTATTTGCGCAATTTCGGATACTTTATTGTCTTGCGTTGTACGCTACTCTCGCATTCGTGATATTTTCTAAACCCGCGTACTATTCGCGCGCATGCAGGCCCCGCACGCACGACTCTGACGGGAAAACACGCTGCGCCTGGCCGCTTCCGCCTCATGGCCAAAGCGCGCCCGTGGCTCTTCGCAATCATCCGCGTCGAGGCTAGACGAAGGGCATGAAGACCCAAGCCGCCCAATCGGCCAAAGAAGCGTCCGCCAATGGCGCCACCCCCGCGATGGCGCAGTGGTTCGCCGCCAAGGCGGAGCATCCCGATGCGCTGCTGTTCTTCCGGATGGGCGATTTCTATGAAATGTTCTTCGCGGATGCGCAGGCCGCGGCAACGGCACTGGACATCGCGCTGACCCGTCGTGGCGAGCATGCCGGGCAGCCCATTGCCATGTGCGGCGTGCCGGTGGCGGCCGCGGATGCCTATCTGGCCCGGCTGATCCGGCGCGGCTTTCGCGTGGCGGTTTGCGAGCAGATGGAAGACCCGAAGCTGCGCACCGGCAAGGGACCGATCCGCCGCGAAGTGGTGCGGCTGGTCACGCCGGGCACGCTGACCGAGGACGCGCTGCTTGAGGCGGGGCGGCCCAATCTGCTGCTGGCGCTGGCGCTCGCCGATGGGGCAGCGGGGGCGGCGTGGCTGGACGTGTCCACCGGCCTGTTCGAAACCCAGCGCGTGCCCCTCCCCGCTTTGCCCGCCTTGCTTGGACGGCTGGATCCGGCGGAGATCCTGGCACCCGCCTCGCTCGATCTGGGGGACTGGGCCGCGCGACGTGCCCCCTCGCCCGACCCGTCAACGGCGCCACTCGCGCGGCGCCGGCTGGGCGAAAGCTTCGCGGCCGCCAGCCTGGATGCGTTCGGCCATTTCTCGGATTCCGAGGCGATGGCGGCGGCATTGGGGCTGGACTATGTGCGCCTGACCCAAGGCGGTAAGCTGCCGCGCCTGTCGCATCCCGTGCCGCTGGGCGAGACCGGGCGGTTGGAGCTGGATGCGGCGACCCGCGCCAGCCTGGAGATCACCCGGGCGCGCGATGGCGGGGCGGCGCATACGCTGCTGGCGGCGGTGCAGCGCACCGCCACGGCCTCGGGCGCGCGGCTGCTGGCGGAGTGGCTGTCTGCCCCGCTCACCGAGTTGGAGGCGATCGGACGGCGGCAGGATTGCTGGTTGTGGCTGCTCGCCAACCCTGATCAGGCCACCAGCATCCGGGCCGCCCTGCGCGCCGCCCCCGACATGGCGCGGGCGCTGGCGCGGCTCTCACTGGGCCGGGGCGGCCCGCGCGATCTCGCCGCCCTGGGCAACGGTCTGGCGGCCGCGCGCGAGGCCGCCGCCGCGCTGGACGGCCCGTTGCCGGGACTGCTCGCCGAGATTCGCGACGGCTTGCAGGCCGCACCTGATCTGCAGGCGCCGCTGGGGCGCGCGTTGATCGATCCCGCCCCCGCCCGGCTTGATGACGGCGCCATCGCCGCGGGCTTCGACGCGGAGCTGGACGCCGAACGCGGCCTGCGCGACGACAGCCGCCGGGTGATCGCCACGCTGCAACTGGATTACGCGCAGAAATACGGTGTCGCCAGCCTGAAGATCCGCCACCACGCCCAGCTCGGCTATGTGGTGGAGGCGCCGGCCGCCGCGGTGGAGAAGCTGCGCGCGCATGCCGAGCTCACGCTGCGCCAGGGCATGGCGAATGGGGCGCGCTTCACCTGTCCCGAACTCTCCGAACTGGACCGGCGCATCAGCGAGGCGGCGGATCGGGCGGCGGCGCGGGAACGGGCGGTGTTCGCCCATCTGGTGGCGCTAGCGCTGCGCGAGGCCGACGCGCTGGCCGGATGCGCTGCGGCACTGGCGGCACTGGATGTCGCGCAATCCAGCGCCAGGCTCGCATCCTCCGGCAGCTGGTGCCGCCCGGTGCTGTCCGACGATCTGGCCTTCGACGTGACGGCGGGCCGGCATCCGGTGGTGGAGGCAGCACTGGCCGGCACGGCCTCGTTCATCGCCAATGACTGCGACCTGTCGCTCGATCGCCGGCTGCTGCTGCTGACCGGGCCGAACATGGCGGGCAAATCCACCTATCTGCGGCAGAACGCGCTGATCGCCATTCTCGCCCAGGCCGGATTGCCCACGCCCGCGGCGAGCGTGCGGCTGGGCGTGGTGGACCGGCTGTTTTCCCGCGTGGGGGCGGCCGACGACCTGGCACGCGGGCGCAGCACCTTCATGGTGGAGATGACCGAAACCGCCTCGATCCTGCATCAGGCCGGTCCGCGCAGCCTTGTTGTCGTGGATGAGATCGGCCGTGGCACCGCGACGCTGGACGGGCTGGCGATTGCCTGGGCTGTGCTGGAAGCGTTGCACAACGCCACGCGTTGCCGCACCATATTCGCCACGCATTTTCATGAACTGGCGCAACTGACGCACGAACTGCCCCGGCTGCGCCCGCACATGATGCGCGTTAAGGAATGGAAACAGGATGTGGTGTTTTTGCACGAGGTAGGCGAAGGCTCGGGCGGTCGCAGTTGGGGCGTACATGTCGCCCGCCTCGCCGGCGTTCCCGCACCGGTGGTGAAGCGTGCCGGCGCCCTGCTTCAGGCATTGGAGACGCGCGCGGGCCGCATGACGGAGGCCGCGGCGCTGCCTTTGTTCGCCGCGGCGGTGCAGGACGACAGCGATCACCACATAGATACCGGGCCGATGGAAAGCGAAACCCCCGATCCGGTGCGTGCGGCATTGGCGGCAATCGACCCTGATCGGCTGACGCCGCGCGAGGCATTGGAGTCGCTCTACCGATTGCGGTCTTTGCTGACTGTCGCGCAGGGCGACGAGCCGATAACATAAGGTTTGAATGTTGTCGCCCGAACCCAACCTGTTGTCTGCCCCCGATGCCACCGCCCAGTTGCGTGACGCCCTCGGCGCGCTACGGACGGGCGCGGAGCTGATCGAGCGCGAGGCGGCGCTTGGCGCTTTCCGCCGGCATCTCACGCGCATTCAGCGCACGGTGCGCGAGGCGTTCGAGAGCGGCGCCCTGCCGGGCGTGAAGGCGGCCCGCAAGCTCGCTGTGCTGACCGACGGGCTGATCGCCGAGCTTTCTGCGTATGCGCTGGCCAATCTCGCCGGCACCGCCGATGTCGGCCGGCTGACCATCGCCGCCACCGGCGGTTATGGGCGCGGCGAGCTAGCGCCGTTCAGCGATATCGACCTGCTGTTTCTGATCGGCCCCGAACCGACGCCGCAGGCCATGCTGCTGGTCGAGTTCATGCTGTATTTCCTTTGGGATCTCGGCCTGAAAGTCGGCCACGCGTCGCGCACGATCGCCGATTGCCTCACCGAGGCGGCGGGCGACGCGACCATCCGCACCTCGCTGCTGGACACACGCCGCATCGCCGGGGACAGCGGGCTGTTCGCCGAATTCAACAGCCGCTTCCGGGCGGATTGCGTCGCCGCCGGGGCGGGGCCGTATCTGCGGGCCAAGCAGGCCGAACGCGATCTGCGGCATCGCCGCTATGGCGATTCGCCCTACGTGGTGGAACCGAACATCAAGGAAGGCCGCGGCGGGCTGCGCGATCTGCAGACGATGTATTGGATCTCCCGCTATCTGTTCGCCATTGGTGGCCTGGACGAGCTGGCCGATCCGCAGGGCCCCGCCTGCGGGATCATCACCAGCACCGAGGCCCGGCTGGCGCGCCGCTCCGCCGATTTCCTGTGGAGCCTGCGCTTTCATCTGCATTACGTCGCCGGCCGTGCCGAGGAACGCCTGACCTTCGATCTGCAACCGGTGGTAGGTGCCCGCATGGGCTATACCCGCCATGGCCGCCAGGACGGGGTGGAGCGGTTCATGCGGCATTACTTCCTGACCGCGCGCGAAGTGACCCGGCTGACCCATGTGCTGGAACCCGCCTTGGAGCGCGCCGCCCTCGGCCCGCCGGCCCGGGCGTCGGAAACCGACGGCAAGCTGGCGCGATCCGGCTTCGTGCTGGCCGATGGAATGCTGATGCCGGCCATGCCGCAGCAATTCCATGACGAGCCGATCCGCATGCTGCGGATGCTGCAAACCGCGCGCGATCGCGACGTGAAGCTGCATCCGCTGGCGATGCGCGCGCTGATCCGCAACGAGCGCCGGGCGGTGGCGCTGCGCGACGACCCCGAGGCGGCCGCCCTGTTCCTGGACCTGCTATGCGGGCGCGACAGCGAGCACAACCGGGCCGACGGCGCGCATTGGCTGACCGTGCTGAACGAGACCGGGCTGCTCGGCCGCTTCCTGCCGGATTGGGCGCGGATCGTCGGCCAGATGCAGTTCGACACCTATCACGTGTTCACGGTGGACGAGCACACGATAGAGGCGGTGCGAATCCTCAATACGATGGAGCGCGGCGAACTGGTCGAGGTGGCGCCGGTCGCCTCCAGCCTGGTCGATCAGCTGCGCTCGCGCCGCACGCTGTATGTCGCCACGCTGTTGCACGACATCGCCAAAGGGCGCGGCGGCGACCATTCCGAGCTGGGTGCCGAGGTGGCGCTGGAAGTGGGACCGGCGCTGGGGCTGACCGCCGAGGAGACCGAAATGGTCTCCTGGCTGGTGCTGCACCACCTGATGCTGAGCGAGACCGCGTTCAAGCGCGATATCGACGACCCCAAGACCATTCTCGACCTCGCCGAGACTATCCAGTCCCCCGAGCGGCTGCGGCTGCTGCTGGTGCTGACCGTGGCCGACATGCGCGCCGTGTCGGCCAAGGTGTGGAACGGCTGGAAGGCGACGCTGCTGCGCGAGCTATATGCGCGGGTGGCCGAGGTTTTGGCCGGCGGCCTGTCCACCACCGAGCGCGACGTGCGCGTGGCGCGCGCCCGCGAGGCGGCGGCGGCCTTGCTGGATGGCTGGCCGGAGACGGATATCCAGCACTTCCTCGGCCTGGGCTATGCCGGCTACTGGCTGAGCTTCGACCCCGAGACGCATGTGCGCCATGCCCGGATGATCCGCAGCGCCGAGGCGCGGCAGGCGCCGCTGACGGTGGACACCCAGCCATTGCCGGCGCGCGCGGTGACCGAGGTGACGGTGTATGCCGCCGACCATGCCGGGCTGTTCAGCCGCATCGCCGGCGCGCTGGCCGTGGCCGGGGCCTCCATCGTGGATGCGCGCATCCACACGCTGACCAACGGCATGGCGCTGGACACGTTCTGGGTGCAGGACGCCGCCGGTGGGGCGTTCGATTCGCCGCACCGCCTGGCGCGCCTGTATGTGCTGATCGAACAGGCCCTGTCCGGCCGGCTGCGGCTCGCCGCCGAAATCCGCAAAGTCTCGCGCAGCCTGCTGGGACGGCGAATGCGGGCGATCCATGTGCCGCCCCGCGTGGTGGTCGACAACCACGCTTCCAACGCGCACACCGTGCTGGAAGTGAACGGGCGCGACCGCCCGGGGCTGTTGCACGACGTAACGGCGGCGATCAGCGAACAGGGGCTGCAAATCGCCTCTGCCCATGTCACCACCTACGGCGTGCGGGCTGTCGATGTGTTCTACGTGAAAGATGTGTTCGGGCTCAAGGTGGAGAACGAACGTAAGCTGGGCCAGCTGCGCGACGCCCTGCTAACCGCGCTGGCCAGCCCGGAGGAAGCCGAGGCCGGTCCGCCGCCACCGCCCGCGCCTGCGAAACGACGGCGCTCGGCGAGCGTCGCCTGAATGCGCGAGCGACGCGCGGTCGCCGCCGCCCTGCTGCTCAGCGCCCTAGCTTCTTCGTCCCGCCCCTGGAACGGCACAGACAAACGCCTCCTCGGACTCGGACGCGAACTGGCGGATCACGCTGACCCAGCTGGCGTTGAACGGACGGCCGAACAGCAAAGCCACACAGATTTCCTGCCCGCGGGACGGCTGCGACGCGCCGCTATCGCTGGCCGTAGGCGAAACACCCCGGCGCTTTCTGGTGGCCTTCACCTTCGTGCAGCGAGGCGCCCATCTGTCGTTGCAGGCCTTGACGCCGAAGCCCGGCAAGGTGACCGGCTTCGAGGACGGCTATCACGGGCCGATCTTCGTGGCCGTGCGCGGTCCGCGGGCGGTACAGACGCTGAATTTCACGCTGACCGGCGTGGCCGAGACCGATCCCAACACCCCGGCGCTGATGGACAACACGCTAAGCCTGGTGTCCCACCGCAAAATAAAACCCGATCTGAGCCTGAAGGTCGATCTGGCAAGACCCGCGCCTAAGGGCTGATCGCGAGCGCCCGCTCAGGAGGAGACAGCACTGCGGTGAAGCTGCTGACGCCGCCGCGCAGCACGTCGCGGACGCGCAGGGTCCAGCTTCCGGGCATGTCGCTCACCGCCTTCGGCAGCGGCCACGCGGCCCTGGCGCCATGCATCACCAGATTGCCGGAATATCAGGGCACCACGCGCCCGGCGGGGTCGATGGCGTCGATATGCAGCACCGGCGACGTGTCCGGCGCGCCGTCGCGGACCACGCGCAGTTCGGCCGTCTCGCCCGCGCGCAGCGTCGCGGGTGCCGCGAATTCGGTGTGCTGCCAATCGGTGCTGGCGGCGGCGCGAAGATTGTGTACGTAGGAAGGCTGCTTCAGCGTCAGTACCGCCGCCTCGTTCGGCTGCGGCACGCCGTCCGGACCGGCATCGCGTTGCAGGCCGCGAATGGTCACGCCGCCATTGCGCAGGCCGCGGATATCCACATCGGCGGCAGGCTGGCCAGCCG
>DASXIW010000151.1:0-14678 GCA_036497785.1 Acetobacteraceae bacterium
GCGCCAACTATCATGACAGTTTCCACCCGCCACGCACGCCAGGCGTTTGCGACGTTTGCGGCAGCGCCGAGTTCACCCGCCGCGCCGACGACAACCGCGAGACGGTGATGGCCCGGCTGGCGGCCTATCACGCGCAGACCGCGCCGATACTGCCCTATTATGCTGCCCAGGGCCGGCTGCACAGGGTGGACGGCATGGCGGAAATCGACGAGGTCACGCGCCAGTTGGTGGCGGTGCTGGACGGGCTTGGCGCTCGTACCACCGCCTCGTCGGGCCACGCCCGCGCCTGATCTGGTGGGGGCTTGGGACGGCTGCCTAGAGCATGATGGCGAAGCATCATGCTCTAGGCTGTCAGGGCGCGGGCGGCCGCTTCATGTTCGGCGGCGAGAACTTTGTCCTGTGCCGTGATTTTCGTGGCGGCGGGCCGGCTGGCGATACGCTCGATATAGGCCATGATCTCCGGCCGCTCCGGCACCAGCTTGAATGCTGTCGTCCAGCCCAGCGCCGTGCCCCACAGCACGTCCGCCGCGGAGAATTCCGTGCCCAATATGTAGGGGCCGCGTGCAAGTTGGCCGGATAGCGTGTTCATGACCGTGTCGTAGTCGCCATAGGGCGACATCATGGGCGGTGGTGCCTCCCGTTTCATGGCACGGTCCACCACCGCCGGCTCGAAGCAGGCGCCGTAATACGCCAGCCAGCGCAGGTAAGGCCCACGGCGCGGGTCGCCGATCGGCGGCGCAAGACCGGCCTGCGGAAACAGATCGGCGAGATACAGAAAGACCGCCACCTGCTCGGTAATCACCGCCTCCCCATGGCGGATCGCCGGCACCTTGCCCATCGGGTTGATCGCCAGGAAGGCGGGGGAACGCTGCTCGCCGGCTTTCATATTGATCAGGTGCAGCCGATGCGGCGCATGCAATTCTTCCAGCAGAACCAGGGCCCCAGTGGATCTCGTCTGCGGTGAATGAAAGAAAATGAGTTCCGGCTGCGTTGTCATCTTGTCCTCCCGTGTTGCCAGGCCGAGTTATTGTGGCGGATCATGTCTCTGTCGATTCAGGGCCGGGGGCACCGGGCTTGGCGGTTGCCGGGGCCTTGCCTGCGCGATATCACGAAAAATTGATCCAATCGCGTTGACTCCTCAGGCGCGGACGCTATATTCCGCGCTCTCTGACGACACCCACCAGTGTTGGGCGTCGCCTTAGCATTTTTCCGAAGCCTTACGGGGCGATCAGAGTGCCGGGTGCCACATCGTCGCAGATGAGGGATCGGGTTGGCCAGGGGTGTTCCTGGCGTAACAGGAGAGTATCGGCGTGGCGCGTATTGCCGGCGTAAATATCCCGACCAACAAGCGGGTGACCATTAGCCTCCGCTACATTTTTGGCATTGGCCCGGCGAAGGCGCAGGAAATCTGCACCAAGCTCGGTATTCCCGATGACCGCCGGGTGAACCAGCTTTCTGAAGACGAGATCCTGCGCATCCGCGAGACCGTCGACCGTGATTATCGCGTCGAGGGCGATTTGCGGCGTGAAGTCGCGATGAACATTAAGCGGCTGATGGATCTCGGCTGCTATCGCGGCCTGCGTCATCGCCGCGGCCTGCCGGTCCGTGGCCAGCGCACCCATACCAATGCCCGCACCCGCAAGGGCAAGGCCGTGGCGATCGCCGGCAAGAAGAAGGTGACGAAGTAAGGCGCCTGCCGCTTCCGGCGCCTCTCGTCTTTGAACTCCGCCGCGTTCGCCTGGGAAATTCAGGCGGGCGAGGCCCATCGTTGGACAGGACCACAATCCATGGCGAAGCCAGCTGCCTCGGCCGCGCGCACCCGCAAGAAGGAGCGCAAGAACATCTCCTCCGGCGTGGCCCACGTGGCCGCGACCTTCAACAATACCATGATCACCATCACGGACGCGCAGGGCAACGCCATCGCCTGGTCGTCCTCCGGCACGCAGGGCTTCAAGGGCAGCCGGAAATCCACCCCCTATGCCGCCCAGGTCGCCGCCGAGGATGCCGGCAAGAAGGCCCGCGAGCACGGCATGGAGACGCTGGAGATCGAGGTGAGCGGCCCCGGTTCGGGCCGTGAGAGCGCGCTGCGCGCCCTGCAGGCCGTGGGCTTCGCCATCACCGCGATTCGCGACATGACCCCCATCCCCCATAACGGGTGCCGTCCGCGCAAGCGGCGGCGGGTGTGACAGCATGAGACTCAGTGTCGTTCTGCAAAAGAACTGGCAGTCGCTGATCAAGCCCGAAAAGCTCGAAATCGAGGCGGGCTCCGATCCGCAGCGCACCGCCACCGTGATCGCGGAGCCGCTGGAACGCGGCTTCGGCATGACGCTCGGCAACGCCATTCGCCGCATCCTGCTCTCGTCGCTGCAGGGGGCCGCCGTGACGGCCGTGCAGATCGACGGCGTGCTGCATGAATTCAGCAGCATTGCCGGCGTGCGCGAGGACGTGACCGACATCGTGCTGAACGTGAAGCAACTGGCGCTGCGCATGCACGGCGATGGCCCGAAGCGCATGACGCTGAATGCCACCGGCCCGGGCGAGGTGCGCGCCAGCCAGATTCAGGCCGGTCACGACATCGAGGTGATGAACCCCGATCTGGTGATCTGCACGCTGGATGACGGCATCAAGCTGGGCATGGAATTCACCGTCGGCATGGGCAAGGGCTATGAGCCTGCCAGCGTGAACCGCCCCGAGGATGCGCCGATCGGGCTGATCCCGGTCGATGCCATCTACTCGCCGGTGCGCCGCGTGTCCTACAAGGTAGAGCCGACCCGCGTGGGCCAGCGCACCGACTACGACAAGCTGCTGCTGACGCTGGAGACCAACGGCGCGGTGTCGCCGGAGGACGCCGTGGCCTTGGCCGCGCGCATCCTGCAGGACCAGCTGCAAATGTTCATCAACTTCGATGAGCCGCAGCAGATGCGCACGGAAGAGCCGCAGGACGACCTGCCGTTCAACCGCAACCTGCTGCGCAAGGTGGACGAGTTGGAGCTGTCCGTCCGCTCGGCGAACTGCCTGAAGAACGACAATATCGTCTATATCGGCGATCTCGTGCAGAAGAGCGAGCAGGAGATGCTGCGGACGCCGAATTTCGGTCGCAAATCGCTGAACGAAATCAAGGAGGTCCTGGCATCCATGGGTCTCTCGCTGGGCATGAGCGTGTCCGGCTGGCCGCCCGAGAATGTCGAAGACCTCGCCAAGCGGCTCGAAGAGCCGTTCTGACTGGCAAGAGTAGGGAATTAGACCATGCGTCACGGACTTGCCGGCCGGAAGCTCGGCGTCACCACCAGCCATCGCGCGGCCATGTTCCGCAACATGGCCCATGCGCTGATCAAGCATGAGCAGATCACCACCACCCTGCCCAAGGCGAAGGAGCTGCGGCCGGTGGCCGAGCGCCTGATTACCCTGGGCAAGCGCGGCGATCTGCATGCGCGCCGCCAGGCCTATGCGCAGCTGCGCGACGATGTGATCGTCTCGAAGTTGTTCGGCGCCATCGCGCAGCGTTATAAGGAACGCAAGGGCGGATATTGCCGGGTGCTGAAGGCCGGCATGCGCCACGGCGACGCTGCCGATATGGCGGTGATCGAATTGGTGGACCGCGACGTGTCCGCCAAGGGTCAGGATAGCGGACCGAAGCCGGAAGCGGCCGAGGATTCCGAGAGCGAGTGAGACGCAGGCGAGGCGTTTGACCGCGCCGCCTCACACGGCCTGAGCACTGAATGTTGGACCGGCCCTTGGGCCGGTCCATTTTCGTTTTGGGGCAGCGACCATCCGCCTCACACCGGCACGTCGATGCCCGGTCTGGCGAACCACGGGGCATGAATACTTGGATCGCCGCCGCCCGAATCCCCCCAGGCGCAGATGATCGCCTCGGCGATGGTCTCAGGCGTGGCGCCGTCCAAGTCGGGCAAGGCGCCGAGGGCGACGAGGCGCGCGGGCCGCACCAGCCGCGCGCCGCCGTGCAGCAGCGCGGCGCGCGTCACCGCCACCAGATCGTTTCGCGCCGGAGAGCAATGCCGCGTCAGGCCGAAATCATAGCGGGCGGTCTGGACGATATCGCGCAGGGCGATCGCCCCCCGGTCCAGCGCGCTGGCCAGCATGTCGAGCCAGGCGCCGACGGTTCCGCCGAAATAGGGGGCGATCACGCCCGGCGTGCCCGGCACCCTGTCCCGCCGTAGCAGCGGGATGTGTCCGGCCGCGTCCGGCGGGTCGTAGGCGCTGGCGAGGCCGAACCACAGGTTCGTCTCGCCGGAATTCCCGCCGATGATCCATTCCGCGATGACGGCCTCGGCGATCTGTTCCGGCGCAGCGCCGTAGCGTTCGATCACCCGCCAGACGGATGGGGTGTCCAGCGCCGGCGCGATCGGTCGGGCTCCGGCGCGCAGCAGGGCCAGCATCCCGCGGCGAATGCATTCGGCCAAATTGTCGCCGGTCAGTCGGAAATAGAAACGGCTGCTTTTGACTATCTGCCAAAAGTCAATGGGATGACGCGGCAGAAGATCGAGATGCTCGTCCCGCCACTGTTCAACGGTCCGGAAATGGAGCCAAATCCTGGCCTCGTAGCGTCGCCGGCGGCGGCTCCGGCCTCCGGTCCTCGGGTGTTTCATAAAGGCCGAGCGTGGCGCACCAGAGCGTGCCGATATCCGGGTCACCGCCACCCCACAAGAGCCACCGATCGATGACCCCTTCGATGATCTTCTCCGGCGTCTCACCGTAACCCTCGGCAATCACCCATCCGGATGGGGCATCCCACGAGCCATGGACGGGTCTGGCGCCCCGGCCGGCATCCTCATCAGAAAAATAGGCCATGATGTCAGACATGGTCACAGCCGGAATGCCCCTTGCTTGCCTAGTTCATGGGAAGAAAGTCTCAATTACGATGACCTCTGGCAAGTCGCGAACAACCAACTCTGGTACTGGCACCGGCGCCGGCAGGACGGCTCCAGCTATCTCGGGCGGATCGTTCCGCATGCTGCCATCAACCGCGATCCATGGCCTCTCGCATGGACTGGCCCTCGGGCCGGTCCTATGTATCGCGCATGGCAAACCCGCCGCCCGCCGCGACAACCCTCTTCGCCGACACGACAGCGCCCCTGGCCGATCGTCTGCGTCCGCGCGCGCTTGGCGAGGTGATCGGGCAGGATCATCTGCTCGGCCCCGCCGGCACGCTCACCCGCATGCTCCAGCGCGGCACGCTGGCCTCGCTCATCCTCTGGGGTCCGCCCGGCGTCGGCAAAACCACCATCGCCCGGCTGCTGGCCGAGCAGGCCGGGCTGCATTTCGTCCAACTCTCCGCCGTTTTCTCCGGCGTCGCCGACCTCAAGCGCTGCTTCGAGGACGCGACGAAGCGCCGCGCCATGGGCCAAGGCACACTGCTATTCGTCGACGAGATCCACCGCTTCAACCGCGCCCAGCAGGACGGTTTTCTTCCGGTCGTGGAAAACGGCACGGTCACCCTGGTCGGCGCCACCACCGAAAACCCGTCTTTCGCCCTGAACGGCGCGCTGCTCTCCCGCTGCCAGGTCCTGGTCCTGCGCCGACTGGACGACGCCGCGCTGGAACAGCTCCTGGTCCGCGCCGAGGCGGAGATCGGCCACGACCTCCCGTTGCAGCCGGAGGCGCGCGACACGCTGCGCGCCATGGCCGATGGCGACGGCCGTTATCTGCTGAACATGGCCGAGCAACTCGCCGCTTTGCCGGACGACACCGAAAATCTCGACGTTCCGGCACTCTCCGACCTGCTCGCCAAGCGCGCCGCGCTGTATGACAAGGATCGGGAGGAGCACTACAACCTCATCTCCGCCCTGCATAAGTCGATGCGCGGCTCGGATGCCGATGCGGCGCTATATTGGTATGCCCGCATGCTGGTCGGCGGCGAGGACCCGCGCTACATCGTCCGCCGCATGGTTCGTTTCGCCGCCGAGGATATCGGCATGGCGGACCCGCAGGCTTTGCCGCAGACAATCGCCGCCTGGGAAGCGTATGAGCGGCTTGGCAGCCCGGAAGGCGAGTTGTGCATTGCGCAGGCCGTGGTGTATCTCGCCACCGCGCCGAAATCGAACGCGGTCTATACCGCCATCGGCGAGGCGCAGCACGCCGCGCGCGGCACCGGCAGCCTGATGCCGCCCGCGCATATATTGAACGCGCCGACCAAGCTGATGAAACAGCTCGGCTACGGCGCCGGCTACGCCTATGACCACGCCGAGGAGGACAGCTTCTCCGGCCAGAACTACTTCCCGGATGGCATGGACCGCCAGGAGTTCTATCGCCCGCGAGAACGCGGGTTCGAGCGCGAGATCGCCAAGCGCCTCACCTATTGGGCGAAACTGCGCCAGGAGAAGGGCGGATGAGTGCCTCCACGACCAACACCAGCGCCGTCATCAACCGCCACGTCAAGGAAGACGAGGCGGATATCCGGCTGGATCGCTGGTTCCGCCGCCACTACCCCTCGCTGACCCAGGTCGCCATCCAGAAACTGTGCCGCACCGGCCAGGTGCGCGTGGACGGCAAGCGGGTGGAGGGCGCGACCCGATTGATGCCCGGCCAATCCGTGCGCATCCCGCCGCTTTCCGCCGGTCAGGCCAAGCCCGATCCGAAGCCCGTCAACACGCTCGATCCGCGCACCCAGAAGGATCTGGAGCGGATGGTGCTGTATCGCGACGACCATGTGGTGGTGCTGAACAAGCCGCCCGGCCTCGCCAGCCAGGGCGGCCCCGGCATCAACCGCCATCTGGATGCGATGCTGGACGGGCTGCGCTTCGGCTCCGAATACCGCCCGCGCCTGGTGCACCGGCTGGACCGAGATACGTCGGGCGTGCTGGTGATCGCCCGCACGCCGGGCGTCGCGGCGAAGCTCTCCGCCGCCTTCCGTGGGCGCACGGTGGAGAAGAAATACTGGGCCGTTGTGGTCGGCCGCCCCATACCGCCGCAGGGCCGCATCGACCTCAATTTGACCCGCATTGACGGGTTTCGCGGGGAGCGCGCCGCCGTGGCCGGCGAATACGATACCGACATCGCCCGCGCCATCACCGATTACCGCACGCTGGACCATGCCGGGCGCAAGCTCGCCTGGCTGGAGCTCTCGCCGCTGACCGGGCGTACCCATCAGCTGCGCGTGCATTGCGCCGCGATCGGCGCGCCGATCATGGGCGACCTGCCTTACGGCGCCGAGGTGGAAGGCCGCAACACCGCCAGCGTGGACGGCTTCCCGGATCAACTGCATCTGCATGCCCGCCAACTCAGCTTCCCGCACCCCGATGGCGGCAAGCTGGCCATCGAGGCCGAATTGCCGCCGCATATGGCGGCCAGCTTCCGCGCGCTCGGCTTCACCGCCGCGCCGCCCAATCCCCCCTCGCGGCGCTAACGCGGCGGCGCGCACCGGCCTGGCCCGGTGACGACGGGCGCGCCTCCGGGTTAGATTGCCGCTTCATTGGGAAGGGTCGATATGCCGCCGCGAAAGCACCGCAAGGGCCGTCCAAGCCGCCGCCTGCTGATCTGGATCGGCGGGATCGTGGCGGCGCTGATCCTGATCCCGGCGTTGGTACTGGCGACGCTGGTCCTGACGATCGACCCGAACAGCTACAAGCAGCGCATCCAAACGGCGGTCGAAGCGGCGACGGGGCGGCAGTTTGAAATTCGCGGTCCGATTTCCGTCTCCCCCTCACTGACGCCGACCATCACCGCGCAGGATGTCGTGCTGGCCAACATGCCCGGCGGCACGCGCAAGGACATGGCGCGGGTGGACGAGATGCAGATCGCGCTCGCACCCCGCGCGCTGCTGACGGGGCGCATCATCGTGGCGCGCATGGTGCTGCTGCACCCGGACCTGCTGCTGGAGACGGACGCCAAAGGGCAGGGCAACTGGGTGTTCACGCCGCCTGCACGCCCCGCGCCGGCCAACGCCGCCCCGCACGACGCGCCGGCAAACCCCGGCGCAGCGCGCCAGGACGCCGGGCTGCAACTGCAAACGCTGCATATCCGCGATGGCCGGCTGACTTTCCATGACGGCGTCACCGGCGCCACCACCGTGTTCGACATTCCCCGGATTTCCGCCACCGCCGCCACGGCGGACTCCCCGGTCACCTTCGGCGCCGATATCGTGGTGAACCGCCGGCATCTGAACGTCACCGCACAAACCGGCCCGCTCTCGCGCCTGCAAGACAGCACGGCGACGGCGCCCTGGGCGCTGTTCATGAACATCGACGATTCCGGCGCGAAGCTGACCGTCGCCGGCTCCATCGCCCGGCCGCAGGAATTTCGCGGCTATTCGCTACGGCTGGATGGCGCGATCCCGGATCTCTCCGCCCTGTCATGGCTATCCCCGGTGCCGCTGCCACCGGTCCACAACGTATCCTTCAGCGCCAGACTGCTCGATCAGGGCGGCGCCGTGCCGGACATCTCCGCCGTCACCGTGCAGGCCGGACTGACCAATCTCGAGGCGATCTCGCCGGGCTTCACTTTGGACAGCGCGCGGCTCGACATGCCCAGCCTGACCGAGCCGGCCGCCCTGACGGCCGATGGCAGCTATAGCGGGATGCCGCTCCATGTCAGTGCCGCCATCGGCGCGCCGGCCTTGCTGCTGCCGGCCATCTATCTGCCGCCATCCGCCAAGCTCACCGGCCCCTTCGACATCGGCGCCAGCGCCGATATTGCCGGCGGCAGTTTCGGGGTGCGCGGCAGCATCGCGGCGCCGGCCACGAAATCGGGCATGGATATCGTCCTCGGCGCCCGTGTGCCGGATCTCGCCGCGCTGTCGCCGCTGGCGGGGCAGGCGCTGCCGGCGCTGAAGACGCTCGCCTTCAGCGCCCATCTGGTGGATGGGCCGGGTGGTTACGACCATGCCATCGGCCTGCATTCGGTGGCGCTCACGCTGCCCCAGGCGGACCTGTCCGGCGACGCCATGCTGTCCCTCGGCGCCAGACTGGGCGTGCAGGCCACGCTGAGTTCCGCGCGGATCGATGCCGATGCGTTGCTCGCCGCCTTCGCCGCAGCGGCGAAGCGCAACGGCAAGGCCCCCACCGCACCGGCCGCGACGGTCAACGCCACCCTCCCGCCGCCATTGCCCCCGCGCGGCAACACGATCATCCCTGACGCACCACTGCCCTTCGACATGCTGGACCGAGCCGATCTGGATGTGACGGCCAGGATCGGCGAACTGAAGCTGGACGGCGTCACCGCCCGCGATCTCTCAGGCCATATCGTGACCAAAGATGGCCGCCTTGCCGCCGGCCCGATCACCGCCACCCTGCCGAGCGGCCACGCGAGCGTCACCCTGGCCGCCGATTCCCGCCAGCCCGCGCCCCCCATCGCCGTTTACATCGCCGCCTCCGGCCTCGACGCGAAATCGCTGCTGACAGCTTTGGGCGTCGCCGATCCGCCGGGCGGCACGCTGGAAATCCACACCGATTTGCGCGCCGCCGGCCGCACGCCGCACGCTTTGGCCGGCACGCTGGAAGGCCAGGCGGCCCTGGGGCTGGTGGATTCCGATATCGACAATGCGACGCTCGCCGCGGCATTCGGCGAGATACTGCGCGCCGGCCGTCTGCCCGATCTCGGTCCGGAAACCGGGCGCACCCGTCTGCGCTGCCTCGCTTTGCGCTTCACCGCGGCCGGCGGCGTCGCCACGCTCGGTACGGCGGTGCTGGACACCGACCGGCTGCTGCTGAACGCGTCCGGCACGGTTGCCCTTGGGCCGGAGACGCTGGCGCTGCGTCTGCGTCCCATGGTCCGCACCAGTGGCCCGGGCATCGTGGTGCCGCTGCGGCTCGATGGCTCTTTCAGCGAGCCGAAGGTTCAGGTGGATTCCTCGGGTATCGCCGGGGCGAACATGAAATCCGCCCTGGGCATCGCTAACGCGCTGCTGGGCGGCAAGCCGGTCGTCCAGACGCTGGAGAGCGAGCGCGGAGGCGATGCCTGCGGCCCGGCGCTCGCCGCCGTGCGGGCCACGCCATGAAGCGGTTCTGGGATCAGGCCGCCATCGCCGCCGATCCGCAGGGCTGGCAGGTCATGCTGGACGGCAAGCCGGTCCGTCTGCCCGGCGGTCCGCCACTATTGCTGCCGCACCGCAAGCTGGCCGAGGCCGTGGCCGCCGAATGGACCGCCGCCGGCGGGGCCAAGGGCGGCGAGATGTCGTACGCCGACCTGCCGTTGACCCGGCTTGCCGGCACCGCGCAGGAACGCATCGCCATCGACCCGGAGCCGGTGGTGCTGGAACTCGCCCGCTACGCCGAGACCGACCTGCTGTGCTATCGCGCCGAATCCCCCGCCGCCCTGGTCCGCCGTCAGCACGCGGAATGGCAGCCCTGGCTGGACTGGGCGGAGCGGCGGCACGGGGCGCGGCTGCGCGTTACCTCCGGCATTGCCCATGTGGCGCAGGATCCGGCCGCGCTGATGGCGCTGGCGCAGGCCGTCGCCGCCCACGCCATTCCCGCCGTCGTCGCCCTTGGCATCGCGGTTCCGGCGCTTGGCAGCCTCGTGCTCGGCCTCGCCATGGCGGACGGGGATCTCGATGCCGACACCGCCGCACGCCTCTCCATGCTGGACGAGCTATTCCAGGAGGAGCAATGGGGCAGTGACCCCGAAGCCACCGCCCGCCGCGACCGCGTGACGGACGACATACGTCTCGCCGGCCGATTCCTTGCGCTGCTGCGTTAGCCGGGTATTGAGACATGACGAACCCCGCACCCGCCACCCACCTGATCACCATCACCGGCCGTGTGCAGGGCGTTGGCTATCGCGACTGGATGGTCGCGCAGGCTGCCACGCTCGGCATTGCCGGCTGGGTGCGCAACCGCCAGGCAGGCAGCGTCGAGGCGCTGATCCATGGTGACGCCGCCGCGATCGAGGAATTGTTGCGCCGCTGCCAGCGCGGACCCCATCTCGCCGTCGTCGACGCCATCATCCGCCAGCCCGGCGAGGTCCCTTCCGAGCCCGATTTCCAGCGGCTGCCGACCGCATGAGCGGTCCGGTTTGGCCGGGCGGGAGGCGGGATGGGCTACATCCATGACTGGCTGAGCGCCCTGATCGGCTTCGTCCAGACCCATGCGGAATGGGCCGCGCCGATCGCCTTCGTCCTGTCGTTCCTGAAGGCGCTCGCCTTTGTCGCCATGGTGGTGCCAGGCATCACCATCATGCTCGCCATCGGTTCGCTGATCGGCGCCAGCGGCATCGATTTCGTGCCGGTCTGGCTGGCGGTCTCGCTCGGCGCCGGCCTGGGCGATTGGGTGTCCTACGCCATTGGCTGGCGCATCAAGGACCGCGCCCAGCATATCTGGCCGCTATCCCGCCACCCGGACTTGCTGCCACGCGGCGAACGCTTCTTCCGCCGCTGGGGCGCGCTCAGCGTGCTGTTCTGCCGCTTCGTCAGCCCGCTCCGTGCCACCGTGCCGCTGCTGTGCGGCATTTTCGAAATGAACTGGATGGTGTTCCAGATCGCCAATTGGAGCTCGGCGCTGATCTGGGCGGCGCTGGTGCTCGCGCCCGGGTCCTTGGTGGCGGGGTGGTTTAGGTAAGGCAGGGGCACTTTCGCCCTGGTCTTGTCTTCAAAGCTTCAATTCCCGCACCGCCGCCGCCAACGCCTGATGCGCCTGATCCGCCGCCGTGTTCGCCTGATCGATCGATGTCCCGAGGGCGGCGATCTTGTCCTCGTTGGCTTCGATCTGGCGGACTAGCCGGGCGTGCAGCGCATCGTTGGGCGGCACCACGGCCAAATTCTGGCGGATGCGATATTCGTCGCGATCGGCGTCGGCCACCTGCGCGTTCAGCCGGTCGCGCTCCGCGACATGGGCGGCTTCGGCGGCGCGCAGATCAGCGATGTGTTGCAGGACGGCGCGGGCCGGCCCGGTCAGGGACTGATCGCCGAGCAACCCGGCCAGGACACGGTCGTCCTGCATCAGCACGGTCTGCTCGTGGATCATCCGGTCCACATGTACCACCAGATCGTGGGTTTCGCCCGGCTTGAGGGAGATGGCCTGCCGCCAGCCGGTAGCGGTTTGCTCACTGGGTTTGCCGCCATCGTCGGTGACGAGGTCGCTGCCGAGGGATTTGGGGATTTCCACCAGCAGGTTGCGCGGTTCGGCGGCGGGCGCGGCGAGGCCGATATGGGCGGTCCAGCGCTGGCGCTGGTCGATATGCAGCACGCCGGCGGCGGCGGTCAGCGCAGCGATGCTGGTGGCCTGATCGATCTTCCAGGTCACGCCGGTACGCAGATCCTCGGCGAAGGACAGTAGACGACTTTCGCCCGCCGGCAATCCGCCGAGCCGGGCGTCGCCGGCAAAGGCGGCGGGGGAGGCGGGGTCATACAACGTCAGGATGCCCGCGGGCAGGCTGCTGGCCGTGTCGTTGGTCAGCTTCACGGCGGCCAGCGGATGCGGTCGGCCGAGCTGCACGAGGCCGATGCGCTCGGCGGTCACCATGCGGTCGAGGATCGGCACCGAGGCGGTGTGCCCGGCGGCGAGCACGACCGGCGTGGACAGGCCGAACACGGTATCATCGGCGCCCTCGGCGGCGTTGGCTTCCTCGGTGGCCGGCGCCATCGGGGCGGTCATCGCCGGGGCTGCGGAGGGGGCAGGGGCGGCCAAGCCGCGCAGGGCCTTGGGGGCCGCTTCGCCGGGTGTGGCCAGTGCCGCCATGGCAGTCGCCCGCGTATCCACATCGGGCAGCAGCCGGCCCAGAACCTCCACCGGCACATCGGGCAGCTGCACGAAATAGCTGCGATAGATCGCCTGGTGCAGCGTGACGGGGTTGCCGTATTGCAGCGCCAGCTGCACGCCGTTCCAATCCGCCCCGGTGGCGTTCTCCAGCACCGCCCAGCCCTGCAACCTTGCCTTGCCGCCCGCTTCTTCCGGCAGGATCAGCCGGTAGGACGTCTTCCACAGCGCCATGGCGGCGACATAGCCGACGCGAATCGTCCGCTGGCCGGTGCCGGAATCGCGCAGGGTGATGTGGCGCATGGTCTGGCTGGAATCCCGCCGCAGCGCGGCGAGCGCCTGGGCGATCTTCTCGCGCAAGGCGGGATCGGCTACCTGCACGGAATCGGCATCCTCCAGCACGAATTGCCGCAATCCGCTATCGGTCAGCAACGAGACGCGGGTGCGCGGGGTGCCCGAATCCGGCTGGTCCGCCCTTGCGTTCTCCCGAACCGTCTCGGCCTTCAGCAGCCGCCCGGTCATGGCCTGGGGTCCGGCGACTTGCAGCACTACGCCTTGCAGGCTGTTCAGATAGGCGAGCGGGGAATCGAGCGCATCCGGCCCGAACGGCACGTCGCCGAAGGCGGCGTTGGTGCCGTCGCGGCCGGGCAGCTCGATACCGCCCACGCCGCCCGCGCTGTCGAACACCACCAGCGATTTCAGCAAATCGTCCACCTGGGCCAGCGGCACGTCCAGCCCCAGTGTCGCCGGCCCGTCCACTGCCGCCTGGTACTCCACATAGCCGACGCCGCCCGAGGACAGCATCAGCCGCTTCAGTTCCAGATCCCCGGCCATGGCGGGAAGCGGAAGGACGACACTGGCGAGCAGGACAAGAGGAAAGGACCGCATGCCGATGATCTCGCGCCGTGATTTTGGCCGCACCATGGCACAGCGCGGGGCGGGCCGGGATTACTGCTGCGTTAGCCGAATACTTCGGTCCACGCCGCCATCAATGCCGCGTCCGCCTCGGCCATTGTGGCGGGAATGCCCAGCGCGTGCAGGCTGGTCACGCCATGCTCATGGATGCCGCAGGGCACGATGCCGCCGAAATGGCTCAGATCCGGCTCCACATTCAGCGCCACGCCATGCCAGCTCACCCAGCGCGTCACCCGGACGCCCAGCGCACCGATCTTCGCCTCGGTGCCCGCCGCGCGATTCGCCACCCAGATGCCCACGCGCCCCGTCCGCCGCTCGCCGCGCACGTTGAACCGATCGAGCGCGCGGATCAGCCATTCCTCCAGCGCATTCACATAGTAGCGCACATCGCGCGGCGGCACCGTGCCGTGCCGGCGGGTAAGATCGAGCATGACATAGCCGGTCCGCTGCCCCGGCCCGTGATACGTCCATTGCCCGCCCCGCCCGGCGGCATAGGTGGGAAAGCGCTGCGGATCCTGCAGGTCGCCCGGGCTGGCCGAGGTGCCGGCGGTATATAGCGGCGGATGCTCCACCAGCCACACCAACTCGCTTGCCGTACCGGCGCGGATCGCCGCGACGCGCTCCGCCATCGCGGCCAGCGCCTCGGGATAGGCGGTCAGCCCGTCGCTGATCCGCCATTCAACGGCAGGAGGGGCGGGTGGGGCAAGTTCGATCATTGATGCTGGCATGTTCATCGGCTATATCCCCGCCCTCTGCACGGTGCGGTCGTGGCGGAATGGTAGACGCGCAAGCTTGAGGTGCTTGTGGGGGAAACCTCGTGGAAGTTCGAGTCTTCTCGACCGCACCAATTTTCCGGCTGGTCTCGCTGGTTCTGTCATCGCCAGCCGGTAGATAATCCGCCCGGGCCGCATCCGCCATGCCCCGCGCCGCCGGGCAGGCTCCCGTTCATCCCAACGGCCCTTAGTGTTGACCTGTAAGCACAGGTCAACGGCCGTCGGCATGGGTCTTTGTTTGGCGCGCGGCCCCCTCCGCTGGCAATTCCACCGGCTGCGCCGGCGGAACCTTCGCCAGCTCCGCCCCACAATCCCCGCGTCTGATACCCCCGCCTGAAATGAT
>DASXIW010000152.1:0-16860 GCA_036497785.1 Acetobacteraceae bacterium
GCGGCGACAGGACGACAAAGCGCTCTCGGATCGCAGTGCTATCAACCATTCCGCCACGCTACAAAACCGGCACCTGACCAGGAAATCCCCCATGCGGCCTCGACACAACCCGATTCAGCTATTCCCTGACGACCCCTTAGGATCAGCGCCGCCAGCGCCACCCGCCTCCCGCGCCGCCACCGCCGCTCGCCCACATGATCGAACATCGGCGCCGCGCTTCCCCCAATGCAGCCGAAATGGTTGTGGCCCGGAAAGATTTGCGCAACCCCTCGCGCAATCCGCCGCAGCGTTGCAAACTGATGTCACACCGATCGAGGAAGACGAAATGTCCAGCGCCGTCGCCGCCGACGATTCCCGCACCAATTCCCGCATCGTGGCGGCCTATCGCAGCCGCACGCCGGGCTCGGCGGCGCTCGCGGCCGAGGCGGCCGTGTTGTTTCCCAGCGGCATCAACCACGATGCGCGCCATCTCGAACCCTACGGCATCTACATCGCCCGCGCGCTGGGGCCGCATAAATGGGACGTGGACGGCAATCGCTACGTGGATTTCTTCGGCGGCCACGGTGCGCTGATCCTCGGCCATTGCAACAAAGTGGTGGAAGCGGCGGTGGCCGCGGCGCTCACCGAAGGCACGCAGTTCGGCGCCAACCACCCGGCCGAGATCGCCTGGGCGAAGGCCATCCAGCGCCTGGTGCCCAGCGCCGAACGCGTGCGCTTCACCTCCTCGGGCACCGAGGCGACGCTGATGGCGGTGCGGCTGGCCCGCGCCTTCACCGGCCGGCAGACACTGATGCGCTTCAAGGGTCATTTCCACGGCTGGCACGACCAGATGACCAACGGCTATTCCAACCATTTCGACGGCTCGCCGACACCCGGCGTGCTCCCGGGCGTGGCCGAAAAGGGCCTGTTGATGCCGCCCGGCGACCTGGACGCCGCGGCGGCGGCCCTACGCGCCAACCCGGACGTTGCAGCCGTGATCCTGGAGCCGACCGGCTCCTCCTTCGGCCAGGTGCCGGTGAAGCCGAAATTCCTGCACGGCCTGCGCAAGCTCACCGAACAGCACGGCGCGCTGCTGATCTTCGATGAGGTGATCACCGGCTTCCGGGTCACGGCAGGCGGCGCGCAGGGCGCGTTCGGCATCCGCCCGGATCTTACCAGCTTCGCCAAGATCGTCGCGGGCGGCATGCCCGGGGCAGCCGTGGTCGGACGGCGGGACATTCTCGACCAGCTGGATTTCGCGGCCTCGGCCAGCGCCGGGCGCGAGAAGATCGGCCATCCCGGCACGTTCAACGCCAACCCCGTCTCCGCCGCGGCCGGCATCGCCGCACTCGGCATATTGGCGGAGACGGATGCCTGCGAACGCGCCGCCGCGACGGCCGAGGCGCTGCGCCGCGGCCTCAACGAAATGCTGGCGGTGGAAGGCGTGCCCTGGGCGGCCTATGGCACGTCATCCGGTTTCCACCTGTTCATGAACACCCAGGGCCGCGACATCTCGCCGGTCGATTTCGACCCCTATGCCTATGCCATGGAAGAATTGAAGGCCCAGCCTGCCCGACTGTCGCACCGGCTGCGGCTCGCCCTGCTCACGCATGGCGTGGACACCAACGGACGGATCGGCGGCCTGCTCTCCGCCACCCACGAGCAGGCGGATGTCGAGCACACGATCGGCGCATTCCGCGCCGCGCTGCACATGCTGCGTGCCGAAAACGAATTGCCGGCCTGAGCCGCATCATGACGGACGAAGATCTGGGCTTTCTGCCAGCCACCGAACTGGCGGCGATGATCCGGCGCAAGGCAATCTCGCCGGTCGAGGTGGTCAGCACCATCCTGGCCCGAATCGCGCGGCTGGAACCCCGGCTGAACGCCTTCGCCTTCCTCGCGGCCGATCAGGCCATGGACGCGGCCCGGATAGCGGAGGCGGCGCTAATGGGCGGCGCCGAGATCGGGCGGCTGCACGGCGTGCCGGTCACGCTGAAGGATCTGCTCTGGACCCGCGACATGCCCACCCAATACGGCAGCCGCATCATGCAGGGCTATCGGCCGCCAATCGATTCGCCGCTCGTCACCCGCCTGAAGGCCGAAGGCGCGATCGTCCTGGGCAAGACCACCACCTCGGAATTCGGCTGGACCGGCGTCAGCCGCAGCCCGCTCACCGGCATCACCCATAATCCCTGGAAGCACGGCTACAACGCCGGCGCCTCCTCGGCCGGCGCCGGTGTCGCGGCGGCGGCGGGGTATGGGCCGCTGCACCAGGGCAGCGACGGCGCAGGCTCGGTGCGCATGCCGGCCCATTTCTGCGGCGTGTACGGGCTGAAGCCGAGCTTCGGACGGATTCCGTATCATCCCGTCAATGCCGGCGATTTAACCTCGCATATCGGCCCGCTCACCCGCAATGTCGCCGATGCCGCGCTGATGACGCAGATCATGGCCGGCCCGCACCCGTTAGACCACACCACACTGGAAGCCTGGCCCGCCGATTATCCCGCCCAGCTGCATGAGGGCATTGCCGGAAAACGAATCGCCTTCAGCCCCGATCTCGGCCATGCCAGGGTGGACCCTGACGTGGCCGCCCTGGTGCGCCAGGCCGCCGAGCGTTTCGCCGAAGCCGCCGATGCCACGCTGCATGAGGTCGTGCCGGCCTGGGGTCCGAAAGGCCCCGAACTGGCGCGCCGCTTCTGGTCCGCGCACGAAACCCGGCTGCAGCAATATCTGCCGCAATGGCAGGCGCAGATAGACCCCGGCCTGCTCGCCTGCATGCGCAGCGGCGCGGAAGTCACCATGCCCGCCTATCAGCAGCTGCGCGACCGCAAGCATGCCTACATCGCCGAAATCCATACCTTCTTCGCGGAATGGGACTTCCTGATCACGCCCAGCGTCTCCGTGGCCGCCTTCCCCGCCGATCTGCTGCAACCCGCCCATTGGCCGCAGCATGAATGGGACTGGATGAGCTGGGCGGAGTTCTCCTACCCGTTCAACATGTCCTGGAACCCGGCCGCCAGCCTACCCTGCGGCTTCACTGCCGAGGGCTTGCCGGTCGGCCTGCAAATCGTCGGCCGACGCTTCGACGATCGCGGCGTGCTGCAAGCCTCCGCCGTCTTCGAGCGGGCGTTGCCATGGGCCAGCCACCGCCCGCCACTGGAAAGCTGAACATTCCGCAATATTGCTCTTTTATGAAGGCATGATTCCTGCTTCGCTTCGGTATCATTCCGGAGCGCAGGCCATGTCGCAAGCCGCCACCATCGGGCTCTCCCTCGGCGAGGCCGAGCTTCGCCATATCCGTCGCCGCGCCATCCTTTCCTGCGCGATCGGCAATTTCTTCGAGCTGTTCGACTTCACCATCTACGGCTTCTTCGCCGTGGCCATCAGCCGGGCATATTTTCCCTCCGGCGATCCTGTGCTGGCCATGTTCAGCACCTTCGCCGCATTTGGCGTGGCCTTCGTCATGCGCCCCGTCGGCGCCATCGTGCTCGGCGCCTATGGCGACCGCGTGGGCCGGCGCGCGGCGCTGGTGGTCACCATCGGCTTGATGGCGGCGGCGACCGGCTTCACAGGCCTGATCCCGACCTATGCGAGCATCGGCATCTGGGCCCCCATATTGCTGCTGATCTGCCGCATGGTGCAGGGCTTCTCCACCGGCGGGGAGTGGGGCGGCGCCGCCGCCTTCCTGGTGGAATACGCGCCGCCGGGCAAGCGCGGCATCACCGGCAGCTGGCAGCAATTCAGCACGCAGATCGGCTCGCTCTCTGGCTCCATTTGCGCGGCCCTCCTCGCCACCAGCCTGTCGCAGGACGATTTCTACAGCTGGGGCTGGCGCGTGCCCTTCGTGTTCGGCTTCCTGCTTGGGCCGATCGGCTATTACCTGCGCAAACGCGTGGCCGAAACGCCCGCTTTCGAACATGTGGTGGAAACCCGCAACGTCGAACGCTCGCCGCTGCGCGTGGCCATCGCGGAGTACGGCGTGCGCATGTTGCAAGCCTTCGGCCTCAGCATCATCGGCTGCATCGCCAATTTCGTCTTCGTGGTCTATCTCGTCAGCTACGCCATCAACACGATGCATCTGGCACCCAGCGTCGCCTTGTCCTGCGCCGTGGTATCCGGCCTGATCGTGGTGGTGCTGACGCCGCTGGTCGGCGCCTTGTCCGACAGGATCGGCCGGCGCCCGCTCATCCTCGCCTGCGCCGTGCTGAACCTCGTCTTCGACTATCCCCTGTTCATCCTCGCCGTCCATGGCGGCACCTACGCAACGCTGCTGATGGCGCTGGCGGCGAACGCGGTATTCCAGGCGATGTACACCGGCACCATCCCGTCCATCCTGGCCGAGATGTTCCCCACCCGCGTGCGCTACACCGCGCTGTCCGTCAGCTACGGCTTCGCCGTGATGTTGTTTGGCGGCTTCGCGCCACTGATCTCGACAGCACTGGTCAGCCTGACCGGCAATCCGCTCTCACCCGCCTTCTACCTGATGGCGGGCGGCGCGCTGAGTGCCGCGGCGATCCTGAGCATGAGGGAATTCCTGAACGCCCCACTGGACTGACCGACCGCGACGCGACAGATTTGCCGGACCGATATGAAACGAACAGGCGGGGAAACAACCCAACCATGAAAAATCCGATGCGCCGGCTAGTCCTGGCCACCGCTTGTCTGACGGCACTCGGCGCCGCCGTCGCCCCTCTCCCCGCCTCGGCGCAGACCTTGAATATCGGCCTGCGCCAGGACCCGGACCTGCTCGATCCCACACTCGGCTCCAGCTATGTCGGGCGCATCGTCTATTCGGCGATGTGCGACAAGCTGTTCGATCTCGATGCCAAGCTCAACATCGTCCCGCAGCTTGCCACCAGCTACAGCTATGACGACCCAACCCATCTCCTGATCCACCTCCGCTCCGGCGTGCTGTTCCAGGACGGCACCAAGATGGACGCCGATGCGGTCAAAACCTCCCTGCTCCGTCACATGACCGCGAAGGGCAGCATGCGCGCGGGCGAGGTGAGCGTTATCTCCAGCGTCGAGGTGGTCGACCCGCTGACCGTCCGCCTCGTGCTCAAAACGCCATCCTCGCCGCTGCTCGCCCAGTTCACCGATCGCGCCGGCATCATCATGTCGCCCAAAGCGCTGGCCGAGGAAGGCGATGCGAAATTCGGCCTGCACCCGGTCTGCGCCGGCCCCTATTCCTTCGTCGAACGCGCCGTCCAGGACCACATCACCCTGAAGCGCTTCCCGGATTACTGGAATGCCAAGGATTATAATTTCGACCAGATCGTGTACCGCTCGCTGCCCAATTCCTCGGTGCGCCTCGCCAATCTGCAGGCCGGCAGCCTGGATCTGGTGGAACAGATCGTGCCCACGGATATCGACGCCGTGCGCAAAGACCCCAGGCTGAAACTGGCGATCGATGATTCGCTCGCCTATACCGGCATCACCTTCAACACCGGCAACGGCCCGCGCGCCAACACCGATATCGGCAAAAACGCGCTAGTACGGCAGGCCTTCGAATTGGCGATCGACAAGACCGCCCTGATGCAGGTCGTGTACAATGGCCTGTTCACCCCAACCGCCCAGGCCAACCCGCCGGACTCGCCGATGTACATCCAATCGATCGTCTCCCCGCCGCGCGACGTCGAAAAGGCAAAGGCACTGCTGAAGCAGGCCGGCGTGAAGCTGCCCGTGGAAGTGGAACTCACCACCACCAACGAGCCGGACCAGCAGCAACTCGGCGAAGTGATCCAGTCCATGGCCGCCGAAGCCGGCTTCCACGTGACCCCCAAGCCCATGGAATTCGCGGCATCGCTGCAGAATGGTTATGCCGGGGATTTCCAGGCCTACCTGATCGCCTGGTC
The DNA here is from genome assembly GCA_036497785.1 of Acetobacteraceae bacterium. Lineage (GTDB taxonomy): Bacteria > Pseudomonadota > Alphaproteobacteria > Acetobacterales > Acetobacteraceae > DASXIW01. The sequence continues at coordinate 5,835 of DASXIW010000152.1, forward strand.
CGGCCGCTCCGACGCAGACGGCAATATGTGGGCCTTCCTGCATACCGGCGGCACGTTCAATTACGGCCATTACAGCAACGCCAACATGGACACGCTGCTGGACCAGGCACGCGGCCCCGTGGATGTCGCCGCGCGCCGGGTGCTCTACACCCAGGTATGGGCGCAGGAGCGGCAGGATATGCCGCTAATCTACCTGTACAATCCGAAGAACGTCGTCGGCATGAAGAAGAACCTGATGGGCTTCCAGCAGGTGCCGGACGGCCTGATCCGCCTGGGCGGCGTCGCCTTTCAGTAGCAAGTGGCGAACATCAAAAGCGGGGACTGCGCCAAGCCGCGCGTCCGGGTCAGCCGGGGCAGGCCATGGGCTGGCCGTCCAGCCCCTCCGCGCGCTTCTCGAACCCGATCGTCGCAGCCTCACCTGTCCAGGTGAGGCGCACGACAAAGATGCTGTCGAAATCACGCCCGTTCCAATCCGGTATGGCGGCCGGATCACCGCCATGCGCCTTCATCATCGCGCGCACCAGATCCACGATGTCGCTATGCTCCCAGGCCACAAGCACGAACGCGCCATGATAGGCCGGCGCCTCCAGCGCCTGCCGCAATCCCGCGATATTCGAAACGCCGATGCCGGCATCGATCGGCAGGCCAAAAGCAATCGCCGCCGGCTCGATCGTCGCCAGCGGACGAACATAATCGTAGGGCTGTCCGAGATCGTCCCTCTTCTCCGCAGGATCGGGCGCGAAAATAGCGACCGGCTTGCCGAAATCCCGCGCAATCACAGCCGGCAGCGCCAATGCGCGGTTCAACCCCTGGCAATCCAACTGTCCCAGGCCCAGCGCCGGTTTCTCGCCATGGCGCACCAGCACAACGGTCTCGGTCGCCGAAGGCGCCGCAGCCACGGGACCGCAAAGCCCGGCCGCAAGCAACGCCCCGATCAGGCAACCACGAATCCCCGTCATCCCGCTTGCGCAACCGGCCACGCCGCCCATCCCTATCCCCGCCGGATATTCCAGAATGCCGGCAAGCCTTGCACCATGCCCACCAGATCGACGCGATAGGCCACTGGCGCGAACATCTGCCCCAGCGGAACATAGGGCAAATCCACAAAAGCCTGCCCCTGTATCTCGGCACAAAGCCGCTTCTGCTCCGCGGGATCGACCGCCCGCAGCCACGCATCGCGCAGCGTCTCGATGCGCGGGCTCGTCGGCCAACCCGGCGCCGCGGCCTTGCCGTTGCCGCGCAGCCAGATATTGGCAACCGGGTTCACCTCTTCCCCGCCGCCCCAGCCGGTATGGAACACGCTCCATCCGCCCTGATCCACCGGTTCCGGCCGCGCCCGGCGCTGCATGGCCGTCGCCCAGTCCATGGATTGCACATCCACGTTGAACCCGACCTCTTTCAGCAACTGCCCCGTCACATCGGCCATCGCCGTATAGATCGGGAAATCGCTCGGCGACATCACCACGGTTCGCTCGCCCTTATAGCCGGATTCCACGAGCGCCTTGCGCGCCGCCGCCATATCGCGCGGCGCGGTCAGCGCGGCCATGCCCACGTCGCTCGCCATTGGCGTGCCCGGCGTGAAATATCCCACTTTGTCATGCCACAGGCTGGAATCCTCGCCATTCGCGGCATTCATATAATCCGCCTGCGACAATGCCGGCACGATCGCGCGGCGCACCGCGGGATTATCGAAAGGCGGCTGCAAATGATTGAACCGCAGCGTGCCGATCAACCCAACCGGCTCGATCACCCGCACCGCAACACCCGGCGCGCGGCGCAACTGTGGCAGCAAATCCACCAGCGGCCAACGCAGCCAATCCACCTCGCCCCGTTGCAACGCCGACGACGCCGTCGCCCCGTCCGGCATCATCAGCCATTCCACCCGGTTGAAATACGCAATCTTCGGCCCACTGCTCCCCTGCGGCACACCGTCGGGCCGCGGCACATAACCGTCGAATTTCTCCCACACCATGCGCGCCCCAGGCACCCGCTCATCCAGCTTCAACTTGAACGGCCCGCTGCCCGTCGGATCGGTAACGGCAGTAAAACTATCGGTGCGCGCCAGCCGCTCCGGCATGATGACGCACGGCCCGGAAGTCTTGCCCAGCGCGTTCGGCAATTGCGCGAATGGATATTTCAGCCGGAACACGATCGTCTTGTCGTCGGGCGCGGAGATCTCATCTGTCACGGCAAGCAGCGCCTGCCCGAAACTGTCCCGCTTACCCCAACGCTGAATGCTCGCCACGCAATCGCGCCCAAGCACCGCCGCCCCGTCATGGAATTTTAGGCCGGATCGCAGCGTCAACGTCCAGCGCCGCCCATCATCCGCAACCACATGCCCTTCGACCATCTGCGGCAACGGTTGCAGCGCGTCATCCAGCCCGTACAACGTGTCATAGACCATCATCGCGTGGTCGCGCGTCTGCGACGCGGAGGTCCATACCGGATCGAGCGACGGCACATCGGCGGCCGGAACAAATTTGATCACCTGGCGGTCGGCCGCCCGCGCGATCGATGGCAACGCTAGCGCACCGGCCACGCCGGCCATGAACTGCCTTCGATACATTGTCTGCTCCCCTGCGTCTTTCTTTTGACGCGAGTGTAGCAGAGCCCCTCGGCCCGCGCGAGCAACCGAAACCGGCTCAATCCCGCATGGGGGTCCCATCGAAACCATCGCGTAAGTCCCCGCGATTGCCCCGCGCGATCTCCTTCTGACGATCGAATTCCCGCCGGTGCCGCACGCGTTCCTCCGGCCCGATCGACGCGATATCGAGGTAGCGGCGCTTCCACGACGCATCCTGCGCCCATCGCAAGCCGGACTGCACGGTCGTCCGCGCCGCCGGTGCCGCCTCCAGCACCCGCAATGCCAGCTCCAGCGTGGCCGCCTGCGATGCCACGTCATGCGGCCGGCCGGCGGAATTGCCCAACGGAAAATCACTGAACAGAAAGCGTGGCACGCCGACATGCTCGACGATATCCTTGGCGCAGCCCATCACCACTGTGGCGATTCCATCCGCCTCCAGATGCCGGGCGATCAGGGCGGTCGTCTGGTGGCAAACCGGGCAATTCGGCACCAATATCGCCGCATCCACGCCGTCTCGCCGACAACGCGCCAATATGTCCGGCGCGTCCGTCCCGATCGTGACACGCTGGCTGCGATTGGTGGGGGCCCCAAAGAAAAACGGCGCCACCGCCCCAATCCGTCCGGCCTCTAGCTGGCGCCAAAGCTGCGCCAATGGAAACCATGTATTGCCGTCGGTCGCGGTGGTGTTCGTACGGTCATAGGCAATGTGGGAAATACGCAAATCATGCGCCCCGGCACTGTCTTCCTCATACACCTCGTAGAACTTGGCAGCCCCGTTATACGGCGCCTCCGGCCCCTGCTCGCCGCAGGCGGGATCGAACCGCGCCGCCGTGGTAATAACGGCGATGCGGGACCGCGCCAGGCTTTTCGCAAGCGGCGCGAAAGGAACATCCGCATAATGCGCCCATCGGTACGGCGTCTCGTACCCCAACGCGCGATAATAATCCCGGGTGCGCTCCATATAGCCGATCGGCACGTCATTATCCCCGACGAACCCAGCCTGCCGACCGGTCACGTCCGTCATCGCCGCCGCTCCGGCTTCACCGCAAGCCGCATTTCATGCCGCCTCGATGCCGCACCATTCCGCCAAGAACAGCGCGATCGCTTTGGTGGTCTCGCGAATGGATACCACGCTGACACGCTCATTGAAGCCATGGATCTTCTCCGCCTTCGGTCCATAGCAGAACGCCGGAATATCGTAATACAGGCTATAGAAACGCGCATCATTCAGCCCCGTTCCCACGCGCTCCTCCAGCGCCTTGCCGGTGGTCGCGACATGCGCATCGGCCAAAACCGCCAGCGCCTCCGCGCCATCCTCCAGCGCATAGCCATGCGACAAAAAGCCGGACCAGACGATCTCCGGCGCATTCTCCGCCAGAAACGGGTCCTTCGCCGATGCCGCCGTCACACAGGCGACAATCTCCCTGCGGCACGCATCCACATCCCATCCCGGCAGGATGGCGATCCGGCAATCCACATCGCACCAGGCCGGCACGCTCGATGCCCAGTCTCCACCGCGAATAATGCCGGGATTGAAATTGATGGGATGTCTCGTGCCGCCGAAATACCGGTCGCCCGCCGCGCGCGCGTTCCAGTCCTGCTCCAGCCCTTCCAAGGCGGCAATCAGCCGGATCGCCGCCTTGATCGCGTTCGCGCCTTCGCTGGCCCGCGCCACATGGGCCGGCTCGCCCTGCACCTTCAGACGGAACCAGATCACACCCACGCAGACGCGTCCCAAATGCTGGTCCGTCGGTTCCGGCAGCAGACAGCAATCCGCGCGATAACCCCGCTGCAAGGTGGAAAGCGCGCCGGCGCCGGTGCTCTCCTCCTCGATCACCGACTGAAAATGCAGCCGGCCCTTCAGCTTCAGCCCCGCCGCAAGCAAGGCGTCCACGGCGAATAATGCGGCGATCGTACCCGCCTTCATATCCCCCGCACCCCGGCCATACATCCAGCCATCCCGGATCACGGGCGTGAAGGGCGGGGTCTTCCACATGGCCAGCGGCCCCGTCGGCACCACATCGCAATGGCCCTGCAGAATCAGCGACCGGCAGGTCTCATGCTCGGGACGCAGCGTGCCGACCACGGTGCGCGCCCTGGAAAAATCATGCCCGATCGGCCCGAAATCCGGCATCTGCTTGATGTCGTCCACATCCAGCTTCCAGTCATCCACGCTGTAGCCACGCGCGCGCATCAACTCCGCGAGCATATCCTGCGCCGGTCCCTCCGCCCCGCGCGTGCTGGGGATCGCCGAAAGATCCAGCGTCGTCCTGATCTGCTCGTCGAATCTGCGGTCCACTTCGGCCGCGATGCGCGCGGCGATGGCGGTCTCGACCATGGGGCTCGGCTCCTCCCGGTTGGGCCATACAGCGACAGGCATTCTGCGCCTCCCCCAGAATCCCACAATCCATTTCACAATCAATTCCACAATCGGGGCGATGAGACGATTGCCGCTTGTCCCCCGGCAACGGGACTGTCACGATTTTTCTCACGCAATGTTCGGATCAGGCTTGGCGCTATTGCGCCACGGCATGATTTTCCTCGCGATATCTTGAAAAATGAAGAACAACGGGAGTCGGACATGAAACGTAGAACGTTCCGGGCGGCATCTGCGGTATCGCTGGCCGCGCCGTCCCTGGTGCGCGCGCAGTCGCAGACCACGCTGAAATTCATCCCGCAGATCGATCTCGCCTTCCTCGATCCGCATTGGACCACCGCTTATGTCACCCGCAACCACGGCTAAATGGTGTTCGACACGCTATACGGCCAGAATGGCAGCTTCGCCGCCTCGCCCCAGATGGTCGCCGGCCACACCACGGAAAACGACGGCAAGCTCTGGAAACTCACCCTGCGCGAGGGCCTGCTGTGGCACGACGGAACGCCGGTGCTGGCACGCGATTGCGTGGCAAGCATCAAGCGCTGGGCCAAGCGGGACGCTTAGGGCGACGCACTCATCCAGGCCACGGACGAACTCTCCGCACCCGACGACCGCACCATCCAGTTCCGTCTCAGCCGCCCCTTCGCGCTGCTGCCGGATGCGCTGGGCAAGGTCGGATCGCCCATGCCGGCAATGATGCCGGAGCGGCTGGCCAATAGCGATCCGTTCAAGCAGATCACCGAAATCATCGGCAGCGGCCCCTATCGCTACCTCGCCGATGAAAGGCTGCAAGGTTCGCGCAACGTCTATGCACGCTTCGACAAATACCGGCCACGCGAAGGCGGCACCCCGGACTGGACCGCCGGCCCCAAGATCGTCCATTTCGACCGTGTGGAATGGACCACCATGCCCGATGCCGCCACCGCCGCCGCGGTGCAAAGCGGCGGGCAGGATTGGTGGGAATACCTCACCCACGACCTGATGCCGCTGACGCGCAAAAACCCCAAGGTAAAGGTCTCCGTGCAGGATCCCGCCGGCCAAAAAATACGAAGCTTAAAGATACTTCTTGGCCAGCATCATATGCACGCCCTTGTTCCCATCCACCGTCTGCGTCACCCGCAGATCGCCGATCAGGGAACACAGCATGTAAGCCTGGTTGCGTGACAGATTGGTCCGCCGGCACACATGGATCACCATCTCGCGCACCGCCTGCTTGGCCGCATCGTCCAGATCCTCATCTAGACCGATCGACATCAAATGCGTTTCGGTCTCGCCGAACGGCCGTTCCACCGGATAATCCCTGCGCGCCGTCAGGCGGAATTTCCCGGCCAGCCCCGTCTCCAGCGCGGTGATGCACACCTCGCCATCGCCTTGCACGCCATGTCCGTCGCCGGCCAAACAGCGCGCCCTCGTTGAACACCGGCAGATACAGCGTGGTGCCGGGTTTCAGTTCCTTGTTGTCCATGTTGCCGCCAAAGGCGCGCGGAATGTTGGAGTTGCAGGCCCCCATTCGCGCGGCGGCGCCACCGGCATGATGCCGAAAAACGGATCCAGCGGCACCTCGGTGCCCCATGGCAAAAGGCAGACATTGCGCGCGCGATCGATCGCCGGATGGATCGTCTCGTACTCGGTGAACCGCTCCGGCAAGGTGCCCAGCAACGGCAGGATGGAGACAAACCCCCAATCCATCGTCGGCGCCGCTTCCAATATGTCCACCTGCAACGTGTCGCCCGGCCGCGCCCCGCGCACGAACACGGGTCCGGTCACGAAATGCGCGCCATCGCCCTTCACCAGCCCGTCCAGCGCCGCGCGGTAATCCGCCGGCACAAGCGACGCATCGGCCGGCAGCGATGCGCGGCCGCCGGCGGGGAACGATCGCAGCGTCACCGTGTCGCCGGACTCCACGCTCACCACCGGCGGTCGCGCGGCGTCCAGCGTCCCCCACGCCATCATCTCCGGCGTGGCTGGAATATCGTGATGCGCCATGGGAAAACCTCCTTGGATCGATACGCCGCGAAGCTTGCCGCGATGTTCGCCGAAACACCACCCCTGGTGCTGGCCTTGCGCCACCACCGGCCCACACGTACTGAGAACAAATGTTACACTCTCTCGAACTCGGCCTGGACACTTTCGGCGACATCACCGCCGGCCCCGACGGCCGCCTCCTGCCGCATGCCCAAGTCATCCGCAACGTCACCGACGAGGCGGTACTCGCCGACGAACTGGGCCTCGCCTTCTTCGGCATCGGCGAGCACCACCGCGCCGACTTCGCCATCTCCGCCCCCGAAATCGTGCTCGCCACAATCGCCGGGCGCACCAGCCGGATTCGTCTCGGCTCGGCCGTGACGGTGCTGAGTTCCGACGACCCGATCCGCGTGTTCCAGCGATTCGCAACGCTGGACGCCGTGTCCAACGGACGCGCCGAAGTGATCCTCGGCCGCGGCTCGTTCACCGAATCCTTCCCGCTGTTCGGCTACGAACTTTCCCAATACGAAGAACTTTTCACGGAAAAGCTCGACCTCTTCGCAGCGCTGATCAAGCAGGACGCGGTGACCTGGCACGGCAACACCCGTCCCCCACTGACCAACCAGCGCGTATTTCCCCTGGTCGAGGCCGGCCAGCTCAAAACCTGGATCGGTGTCGGCGGCAGCCCGGAATCCGTCATCCGCGCCGCTCGATACGGCATGCCCCTAATGCTCGCCATCATTGGCGGCGCCCCCGCGCGGTTCCGGCGCTATGTCGAGCTGTACCATCGCGCCGCCGAACAATTCGGCAAGCCCGCCCAGGCAATCGGCGTCCACTCCCCCGGCTATGTGGCGGACACCGACGAGCAGGCGCGCGGGGAACTCTGGCCCGCGTTCAAGCAGATGCGCGACCGCATCGGCGCCGAGCGCGGCTGGCCGCCAATGGAGCGGCCGGAATTCGACCGGGAGGCCAATCTCGGTTCGCTTTACGTGGGCTCGCCCGAGACGGTCGCGCGCAAAATCGCCGCCACCGCGAAGGCTCTCGGCCTGTCGCGCTTCGACCTGAAATACAGCGCGGGCCGGCTGCCACACGACAAGCTCATGCGCAGCATCGCGCTCTACGGCAACAAAGTGATTCCCCTCGTACGCGACATGCTCGTCTGACCCGCCCCGCGATTCCGCCTGTCCGCGGAAACCCCTCCCGATCACCACCGCGTGACCATCGATGTACGCAGTCGTGGAGCCGGCATCCCAAAAATCCCGCACCTTCCTGCACCCTTGCCGCATTGGACAGCACTGCTTACTGTGTCCGCGATAGCCCCGGGGTCCCACCCGCATGGCGGATGGGAAATACCCGGTCGTCCATCGCTCAAGACGCGCATCAGCGCGCACGCAGGAATAAGCGCGGCTCGGCGCGGGGGAACGTGAATGCAGGATATCTCGTCCAAGCTGCGGCGCATGCAGTGGATAGCAGTGGGCCTCTGCACCTTTGCCATCGCCCTGAACTATATCGACCGCTCCACGCTGGCGATCGGCAATCTCAAGATCCGCGAGGAATTCGGCATCACCGCCGCCGGCATCGGCGCGCTGCAATCCGCCTGGTCGCTGTCCTTCGCACTCGCACAACTGCCGGTCGGCCTGATGGTCGATCGCATCGGCTCACGTAGGCTGCTGGGCTGGTCGCTGGTCCTGTGGTCGGCCGCACAGGCGGCCGGCGGCCTGCTCGGCGGCTACATGCTGTTCCTCTGGTCGCGCGTCGCGCTCGGCATCTTCGAATCCCCGGCCTTCCCCGCATCGGTCCGCACTGTCGCCAATTTCTTCCACCCAAAGGATCGCGGGCGTCCCACGGGGCTCTACACCATCGGCGGCGATTTCGGGCGGCTGCTCGGCACGCCGCTGCTCACCGGGCTGCTGATCGCCTTCGGCTGGCGCACCATGTTCGTCGTCATGGGCGTCATCGGCGTGCTGGGCGCCCTCGGCTGGTTCGCCCTGTATCGCGATCCCGATCTCTCCCGCATGGAGACGCGGGACCGCACCTATCTGGCGCCCAACAAGATCGGCGAGCGCTCGCCCGTCACGGTGCGAAGCTGGCGCAGGCTGTTCGGCTACCGCTCCATGTGGGGCATGATTCTGGGCGCGTTCTGCTCGGGCTATGCCATATGGATGTACGGCACCTGGCTGCCCGGCTATCTCGAAATGCAGCACCATGTCAGCATCGCGCAAACCGGCTTTCTGGCCATGATCCCGCTGGCCTGCTCCATCATCGGCGCGCTGACCGGCGGCTACGTCACAGACCGGCTGGCCCATACCGGCATGAACATCGTCGCCAGCCGCAAAATCCCGGCCGCGCTCGGCTATCTGGCCTCCGCCCTGTTCTGCGCCATCGCCGCCTATTCCACGGGCCTCGGCGTGGCGCTCACCTGCATCTCGGCATCGATGTTCTTCCTGTCCTTCGCCCAATCCGGCAAATGGACACTGATCACCGCCATTGCACCACAATCCTATTCCGCCTCCGTCGCATCCATCCAGAATTTCGGCTCCTATATCGGCGGCACCGTCTCCCCGCTCGCCACCGGCATCGTCGTCGATGCCACCGGATCCTTCTCGCTGGCGCTATGGATCGGCGCCGCGGTGATGGTTCTGGGCGCCGCGCTCTACACATTCGGCGTGCGCGACCCAATTCCGCTGGACGAATTGGAACAGCCGGCAACCCCGCGAGGCGCCGTGATCCAAACCGATCACGCATGACGCAACAGGAGGAAACAATGACCCTCGCCGTTGACAGCACCAGCACGGCCGCCCCGGCATCAGCCAACCGCCTCGCAATCGCGGATTGCGACATCCATCACAGCCCGCGCGAACTGCGCCTGCTGCACAAATACCTCGAACCGCGCTGGCGCGAGCGGCTCGACCAATTCGGCGTCCGCACACGCAGCGGCAATTACAGCGGCCCGCAATACCCCAAAAGCCAGCCGGACGCCTCGCGCCGGGACGCATGGCCCCCGGTCGGCGGCCGCCCCGGCAGCGATCTCGCCTTCATGCGCACCCATCACCTGGACGCGAACAACATCCAGCTCGGCATCCTCACCATGATCCGCCCGCATCCCGGCGGCTTCCAGGATCTCGGCCTGAGCGGCGCCATGTGCCGCGCCATCAATGACTGGCAGGTAGCCGAATGGACCCAGCCCGAGCCCCGGCTGAAAGCGTCCATCGTCATTCCCTACGAAGACCCCGCCGCATCGGTGGCGGAAATCGATCGCTGGGCCGGCCACCCCGACATGGTGCAAGTCCTGCTGCTGTCGCGCACCGTGCAGCCGCTGGGCAATCGCCGCTACTGGCCCATCTACGAGGCCGCCTCACGCGCCAATCTCCCAGTCGGCATCCACGCCTTCGGCAATGGCGGCCAGCCCACCAGCAGCACCGGCTTCCCCAGCTTCTATATCGAAGACATGGTCGGCCACTCGCAATCCTGCCAATCCATGGTCAGCTCGATGGTGCTCGAAGGCATCTTCGAACAATTCCCCGCTTTGCGCATCGTGCTGATCGAAGCCGGCTTCGCCTGGCTGCCGCCTTTGGCCTGGCGCCTGGACAAGGCATGGAAAACCCTGCGCGCCGAAACCCCGCATCTCAAACGCCTGCCCAGCGAATACATCCGCGACCATATGTGGCTGACAACCCAGCCCATGGAAGAACCCGAACCACCCGAGCATCTGCGCGACACCATCGAATGGATCGGCTGGAACAGGCTGGTCTTCGCCACGGATTATCCGCATTGGGACTACGACGATCCCCAGCAAAGCCTGAAACTGCGCATCACGCCGGCGCAGCGCGAGGCATTCTTCATCGGTAACGCACGGGATCTGTACACCGGTTAGAGCAACTGCGCCCACGTAAATTCCTGTTCATTGCTTCAGCGTTAAGGCACCATTCGCAAAGCCACAAACCTTCCAGCGGCAATGCAGGCCGCGACTGGAGACATTTATGTGGAAGCGCCTCGCGGTCCTTCTGTGTATCTGCCTGTCGGTCTTCGTTGCCGTCAAGCTGGTGCGCCAGTATGGCCCGCGCATGGTTCTGGTCCGCGTCCTGCCCGTGCCCGACACG
>DASXIW010000153.1:0-2857 GCA_036497785.1 Acetobacteraceae bacterium
TGATCTTCGCGACGCCCTTGGCGGATGCAAACGTGCTGCAAGTCCCGAGACCGCTGCGCCAGGAGGACCTTGCCGCGGCGCTGGCTCTGGCGGCATTGCGGCCTGCTGCGGCGCGGATGAACTCCTGATGGTCAGGTAGTCTGGATGGAGCGCCGCGCGATCATGGCGATTTCGATGCGGGCGCCATAGGCCAGGCCGGTGGTGCCGATGCAGGTGCGCGCGGGCAGGCGTCCCGCGGCAAAGAAGCTTTGATAGACCGCGTTCATCGGCGCGTAGTCGGCGGCGAAATCCGTCAGGTAGATTCGCACCATTGTGACGTGCTCAAGCCCGAGGCCGATCCCGTTCAGCAAGATGCCTAGGTTCGCCATCACGTTGCGGGTTTGCGCCTCGATCCCGTCGGGCAGCAGACCGGGAGCGGCCGGGGTGTCCGGCATCTGGCCGGTGACGAACACCCAGCCGTCGCATTCCACTGCGTGACTGAACGGCGCCACTGGCTTCGGACCGTTGGGGACCATGTGAAACAGCATCGTCGGGTCTTGCATGAGGGCCTCTCGGTCGCGGCGGTTCTGAGCATCTCTTGCGCGCGCCTTTGCGTTATCCACTGTCCTCCGCGATGGGCGACTGCACCTGGTTCGCGATGAAGCTATGGCACCGCCAGATGCGCCACGTTTTGTCCGGTCTCTGCCACGATCATCTCGGCGACGAGGCGCCGGTGGCAGGTGTTGTGGTCGCGCTCGAAGCACAGCAGGCAGGCGTGGCGTTCGCGGGCCAGATCCTTTGCCTGCGCCAGTTCGGCTTGAGCCCGGTCGGAATTCATGTGCTCGCGGTAGATGACCTCCATCCGTTCGGGATGGCCGGCGCGCACCGCGTCACGCCCGGGCTTGGGCGTACCGAGGCCTTGCAGATGGACGTAGGCGATGCCCGCTTCGTCCAGCGCCGCCGCAAGTTGGCGCTTGGAAAAGCCCGGCTTGCGGGAGGCCGCCACCGCGCGGACGTCAATCAGTAGTCCGACCCGGGCATCGCGCAACCTGGTCAGCACGGCGTCGATTGTGGTGCCTTCATAACCGATGGTGGCGAGGACGGGCAATTTCGTCACCCTGAAGTCGCTCCTCGATCGGGGTCAGGGTATTGCTCTATCCAGTCCTCGATCAGGCGCCGGGCGATGCTGTCCACCCGCGGCAGGGCGAAACCGTGCTGCTCGCAGTTGCGCATTTCGTCGCGGCTGAACCAGCGGGCGTCCTTCAGCTCCTCGGGGTCGATGGTGATCTCCTCGGTCAGGCCCTCGGCGTAGAAGCCCAGCATGATGTTGCCGGGGAACGGCCAGGGCTGGCTGGAGTGGTAATGGACGGCGCCGACGGTGATGCCGGATTCCTCCAGCACCTCGCGGCGGACGGCTTCTTCCAGGGTCTCGCCGGGTTCGACGAAGCCGGCCAGCGTCGAATACATTGTGGCGCGCGGAAACCGCGTGGAGTGGCCGAGCAAGGCTCTGTCGCCGCGATGGACGAGCATGATGACGGCGGGATCGGTGCGGGGGAAGTGCTGGCTGTTGCAGACGGTGCACTGCATCATATGGCCGGAGCTTTTCACCTCGCACGCATTGCCGCAGACGCCGCAGAATTTGTGCCGCTGGCGCCAGTGCATCAGGCCCCGGGCGTGGGCCAGGACCGAGGCCTCCGGCCGCGGCACGCCCCATCCCACGGAACGCAGATCGACGAAGCTGCCGACGGATTCGGGCAGCAGCGGAACCGGGTCGTCGGTGGCGGAGATGTCGATGGCGAATACGGCGCGGTCTTCGAGGATGCCGAGGAACGCCCAAGGTCCGTCCTGCATGCGCAGCGTGTGCGCGGTTTCGCCGGAGATGTAGACCGCTTCCGGATTGCCCTCGCCGGCGCCGCGCACCAGGTTCCTGGTGCGCCAGACCGGGACGAACAGGCTCTCGGGGTCAATCAGTTTCTCCGCAATCCAGGCAGGGTCCTCGCGGCGCGTGGCAATGCGGTCGAGCGGGGAGGATGAATAGACGTTGGGACGGCTGGCCAGGATCAGGGTCACGTGATTGTTCCGCGGTTCGTTTGGCGCGGGACGGTGCCACGGGGCGATTGGCGGGGCAACCTGGGCAGCCATCTGGCTTCCGTTACCGGATTGGCCCGCCAGCGCCGGGCCGACCGGCCCGGTGATAAGGATGACCCTGGGCGATCGCCTGGGCGCGATACAGTTGTTCAGCCAGCATCGCGCGCACCAGGAAATGCGGCCAGGTCATCTGCCCAAGCGACACCGCGGCGTCGCCGCGGGCGATGACGGAGGCGTCAAGGCCCTCCGCCCCGCCGATCAGGAAACAGATCGGGCGGGACAGCAGCGACCAATTGGCCAGCCGCGCTGCAAACGCTTCGCTGCCCAGCGCCTCGCCGTCTTGATCGAGCGGGACGGCAAACGCATTGCTGGGCAACGCGGCCACCAGCGCGACAGCCTCGCGGCGCTTGGTCACCGCTTGTGACCCGCGTTCCTCGGCCAGTTCGGTGACCGTCAGCCTGGGCCGCAGGCGCACGTTGTAGCGCTCGAACAGCGCTGCCTCGGGGCCGCCGCGCAGCCGTCCGATGGCGATCAGATGCATGGACCGGCGGTTCCCCTTCGCTGGACGATCCGATCTTGCGCGGCGGTTGCGGCGCGCGCTAAACACGGCCTCCCGGCGAGACGGGCGCGTAGCTCAGCGGGAGAGCACCTCCCTGACACGGAGGGGGTCACAGGTTCAATCCCTGTCGCGCCCACCACGCACGAGCCGGCTGGTTTCCGCGCTTTCACTGCGTCTCGTGCGACAACGGCGGGAGTGGCCTCGTCGCTACCCTTTGCGCAATGACAGGTG
>DASXIW010000154.1:0-11145 GCA_036497785.1 Acetobacteraceae bacterium
GCATGACGAAGAACGGCGAGATCGCCAGCACCCGGGCGACGTTACGTCCAGGAAACGGTTGGTTGAACAGCACCGCCAGCAAGGTGCCGAAGCCCACGGTGATCGCCAGCACGCAGCCCAGCAGGATCAGCGTGTTCTCCAGCGACACCCAGAAATCCGGGTCGGTCACCAGATAGGTGTAGTTGTCCGTACCGGCGAAGCCCTGCGTCGTCGGGTCCACCAAGTTGTAATACTGAAACGAGAACCACAGCGTCATCACCAGCGGCACGATCATCCAGGCCAGCAGGACGATGACCGACGGCGCCAGCAGCAATGTCGCTATCCTGCGAGGCGCCGCCGCCTCTGCCGCATCCGGTGCCAGGGTCGTGGACATGGCGCTATTTCTTCGGATACCCGGCCTGGCGCATCGTCCGTTCGGTGGCCGCCTGAGCCGCCTTCAGCGCCTGGTCAGGGCTCGTCTGCCCGGTCAGCGTCCCGGCGATGGTCTGGCCCACCTGCGTGCCGATCCCCTGGAACTCCGCAATGGCGACGAACTGAGCCCCGGTGTAAGGCCGCGGCTGCGCCGTCTGGCCGTCCGGATTGGCGACCTCGATCGCCTTGCGGACAAAGCCGGCGAACGGGGCGGCCTTCTGGTAGTCGGGGCTCTCGTAGGTGGACACGCGGGTGCCCGGGGGCACCGACACCCATCCGTTTTCCTTGGCAACCAACTGAATGTACTCCTTCGCGGTCGCCCAGGCGATGAAGGTGCGCGCCGCGTCCTGTTGCTTCGACGACGCCGGGATCGCCAGGTTCCAGCTCCACAGCCAGGTCGGTGCGCCGGCGAAACTGCCGGTCGGCATCGGCGCAAACCCCACCTTGTCGGCGACGGTGGACTGCTTCTTGTCGTACAGCAGCCCGCCCGCTACGGTCGCGTCGATCCACATCCCGCAATGCCCGCTGGCAAACAGCGCCAGGTTCTCGTTGAAGCCGTTGGACGTTGCCCCCGGCGGCCCATCGGCCTTCAGAATGTCGTCATAGTAGCCGATCGCCTTGTGCCACGCAGGGGTGTCGATCGTCGGCTTCCACTGCATGTCGAACCATTGTCCGCCCTCGGCATTCACCAGCGAGGTGACATAGGCCATGTTCTCGCCCCAGCCTGGCTTGCCGCGTAGGCACATGCCGTAGATCTGGTTGGGTTTGTCGGTGATCTTGTCGGCAAATCTGCGGATCTGATCATAGGTCGGCGCGCCCGGCATCGTGATGCCGGCCTTCTGGAATAGATCGGTCCGGTAATAGATCATCGCGCTCTCGGCGTAGAACGGCACGCCGTACAACTTGCCGTCATAGGTCAGACCCGCCCGCACCGGCTTCAGCAGGTCGTCCACGTCATAGGACGCCGGCAGATTATCCATCGGCACCAGCCAGCCCTGTTTGGCCCAGATCGGCACTTCGTAATTGCCGATCGTCAGGATATCGAACTGGCCGCCCTTGGTGGCGATGTCGGTGGTCACGCGCTGGCGCAACACGTTCTCCTCCAGCACCACCCAGCGCAGATGAATGTCCGGATGCGTCTGCTCGAACACCGAAGACAGTCTCTGCATCACCACCATGTCGCCGTTATTCACGGTGGCAATGGTCACGGTCGAATCCGCTCGGGCCGCGCCCGCCCCCAGCGAGAGCAATACGCCGACGGACACAGCGGCCATGAAGCCGCCACGAATACGAAAAGTGATGGCACGTCTCCCCGAACAAATTATGTGCTCTGCCACTTTGAACAGGCAGCGTGAACCAAGCGTCTCACCGCCGCCCGGCCGCCGTCAATCTTTCCGTGCGGCGGCCCAATTCGATCAAAAACGCAATCTGATCGCAGCCTCGGCCAGAGTGGCCCGGCTTCCCTTCGCATAAAGCGAGGCCAGCCAGACCCCGACCGGCTCGATCAGGCGCGGATCCGCCCCGGTCTCGCCGAAAAGCTGGCCCATTCCCAATAATGGCCGGGGATCGGCGCCGCCCTCGATCGCCTTTTCGCGCAGCAGCCCGGCCAGCGGGTGGCGTACATCAATGGGCTGGCCCTGCTCGTCCTCGCCGCGCACCCGGCGCAACCACGCCGCCAGCGCCAGCGCCAGCAATTCCAGCGATGCGCCGGTGCGCAGCCGGTCGCGGATCGGATCGACCAGTATGTTCAGCGGCGCGTCAGTGTTCACCCGCTCCACCGTGTCCTTGATCGCCGGGTTGGCGAAGCGCGCGATCAGCGTCGCCTGATATTCGGCCAGGTTGATGCCGGGAACCGGCGGCAGGGTAGGGGCCGTCTCCCGCGCCATCAGCGCGACCATGAATCGGGTGATCAGCTTGTCCGCCATCGCCTCATCGATCGTCACGTAACCGGCCAGCCGGCCAACGCCGGAGACCGCGAGATGGCTGGCGTTGAGCAGGCGCAGCTTCATGAACTCATACGGCGCCACGTCGCCCACGAACTGCGCTCCAACCTCCTCCCAAGCCGGCCGGCCCTGGGGGAAGCGATCCTCGATCACCCATTGAGTGAAGCTTTCCGCGAAAACCGGCCAGCGATCGGCAATCCCATGCCGCGCTGCCAGATCGGCCACATCCTGCTCGGCCGTCACCGGCGTGATCCGGTCCACCATGGTGCTGGGAAAACTGCCATGCTCCGCAATCCAGTCCGCCAGCGCCGGGTCGCGCAATTCGGCCAGCGCCAGCACCGCCGCCCGCAGCACGTCGCCATTATGCTGGATATTGTCGCAGCTCAGCGCCGTGAACGGCGGCACCCCCGCCTCCCGCCGCCGCCGATAAGCCTCGACGATGATGCCGATGGCGCTGGACGGCGTCGCCGGATGGGCCAGATCGGCGCGGATCAGCGCGTGCCCCGGGTCCAGTCGCTTGGTGGCCCGGTCCAGGCAATAGCCATGCTCCGTCACGGTCAGGCTCACGATCCGGATCGCCGGCCGATCGATGATGTCGAGCAACGCGGCGCTGGATTCGCCTGCAAACACCACCCCGGCCAGCGAGCCGATCACGCTGACCGTCTCCCCCGCCGCATCCCGCTCCACCAGCGTATAAAGCCCGTCCTGCGGCGCCAGCGCGTCATGCATCCGCCGATCCGCCGGCATCAATCCCGCGCCCACAATCCCCCAGCCCAGGCAGTCCGACCGCCGCTCCATCAATTCGTGCGTGTAGCGGGCCATATGCGCCCGATGAAAGCCGCCCAGCCCGAGATGCACGATCCCGCCGACGACGCGGGCAGGATCGAAGCCCGGCACGCGCACGGGCGGAAGCAGGCGGGCAAGATTGGCGCGGTTCAGCTTGATGGGCGGCACGGTGTTTCCTCTTCAGCTCTGCTCGACACGCAACCGCGCCGTTCAGCGCTTCTTGAAGAACCGGTTCTCCGGCCGCGGCAAGCCCAAATTCTCGCGCAGCGTCCTGCCCTCATATTCCTTGCGGAACAGCCCCCGCCGCTGCAATTCCGGCACCACCTGATCGACGAATTCGTCCAGCCCCCCAGGCACATACGGGAACATCACATTGAACCCGTCGCAAGCCTCCCCGTCCAGCCACGCCTCCATCTCGTCGGCGATCATCGCGGGCGTGCCCACCAGCGCATGCCCGCCATAGCTGCCCGCGATCCGCGCCAGATCGCGCACCGTCAAATTCTCCCGCCGCGCGCGCTCGACGATACGCTGGCGGCTGCTCTGACTGGCATTGCTCTCAGGGATCTCCGGCAACGGCCCATCCAGCTCGAACTCCGACGCGTCATGCCCCAGCCCGATCGACAGCGAGGCCAGGCCGCTATCCGGATGCACCAGGCTGTCTAGCAGCGCCTTCTTGTCCTCCGCCTCAGCCCGCGAATGCCCGGTGATCACCAGTGCGCCCGGCAATATCTTCAAATGGTCGCGGTCGCGGCCCAGCCGCTCCATCCGCCCCTTCACATCGGCATAGAATTCCTGCGCGCCGGCCAGGTTATTGCCGCTGGCAAAGATCACCTCCGCCGTCTCGGCCGCGATCTGCCGCCCCGCCTCGGATGCCCCGGCCTGCACGATCACCGGCCAGCCCTGGATCGGCCGCGCCACGTTCAACGGCCCGCGCACCGAAAAATGCGTCCCCTTATGGTTCAGCACATGCAGCCGCTCGGGATCGAAGAACACCCCGCTCTCCACGTCGCGAATGAACGCATCATCCGCCCAGCTATCCCACAACCCCGTGACCACATCGAAGAATTCGCGCCCGCGCCGATAGCGCTCGTCATGCTCCACATGCTCATCGAACCCGAAATTCAACGCTGCATCCGGGTTGGATGTGGTCACCAGATTCCACCCGGCCCGCCCGCCGCTCAGATGATCCAGCGAGGCGAAACGCCGCGCCACATGATAGGGCGCATCGAACGTTGTCGAACCCGTCGCAATCAACCCGAGATTCTCGGTCGCCACCGCCAGCGCCGAAAGCAGGATCATCGGATCGAACGAGGTCACCGTGGCACTGCGCTTCAGCGCCGCCATCGGCATGTTCAGCACGGCCAGATGATCGGCCATGAAAAACGCGTCGAACTTCCCCCGCTCCAGCGTCAGCGCAAAATGCTTCAGATGCCGGAAGTTGAAATTGGCGTCGGGATAGGCGCCCGGATAACGCCACCACGCCGTATGAATGCCCACCGGCCGCATGAAAGCGCCCAGTCGAAGTTGACGCCGTCCCGCCATATCCGTCGCTCCGTCCTCGCCGAGAGGTCAGATGCGCGCTAAAATACAGATTTCAACCGGAACATTCGGCAAACACCGCCACCCACCCGTGGATCAACCGCCGATGGATCAGCCCAGGGCTCCCCGCAGCGCCAGCGCATGCGTCGGAATATCGGTGGTGAGCACATCCACCCCCAACTCCAGCATTCGCCGGATCGTATCGTCGTCATTCACCGCCCACGCGCCCACCGAGAGCCCGCGCGACCGCAACGCCCCCAGCACATTCGCGTCCATCCGGTTGGCGCGCAGGCTCACCGACCGCACACCCACCTCGGCGGCGACCGCGAAGATCCCGCCAAGCCCGATCGCGTCCTGCACCGGCGGCGACACCAGCCAGATCACCTCGGCAAGCCCGTCCAACGTCACCGCCTCCGCCGCCACGTCGGCCTGGAAGCTCGTCACCACCGTCCGCCGGCGCATATGCTGAGTGTCCAGCACCTCCAGCGCCTGCGCCAGCAACCCGCGATAGGGAACATGCGCGTGGTCCGCATTCACCTCCATGCGCAGCGTGATGTCGGTCGGCGCGAAGATCGCGGCCAACTCGGCCAGCGTCAGCATATGCTCGTCCTCGGTCACCTTCAGCGACAGCGCCTTCAGCTCCATGAGACTCCGCTCCGCCACCGGCCCGCTGCCCGAGGTCGTCCGATCCAGCGTCGCGTCATGGATCACCACAATCTCGCCGTCGCCGGTCGGATGAATATCGAACTCCACCTGATCCACCCTCAGGGCGGCCGTGTTGCGAAACGCCGTCGGGCTGTTCTCCGCCCAGAGCAACGCGCCTCCGCGATGCGATGCGATCAGCGTCATCGGCACTCCCTATGTCAGCGTGGGCCCTATGTCAGCGTGGGATCCAGCCGGTCGCGCAGCCAATCGCCCACCATGCTCACCGCCAGTGTCGTCAGCACGATCACCGCACTCGGCGCCAGCAAAATCCACGCGGCCCGCGTCAGGTATTCCCGCCCATACCCCACAATATTCCCCAGGCTCGTCATCGGCGGCTGCACCCCCAGCCCCAGAAACGACAACCCGCTCTCCAGCAGTACCACCTCGGGAAACGACAGCGTCGCCGAGACGATCAGCGTGGAGGCGATATTGGGCAGCACATGCCCGAGATAGATCCGGATCGGCCGCGCCCCCAGCTGCCGCACCGCCGCCGCATAGCCCTGCGCATTCGCCGCGATCGCCAGCCCCCGCGCGATCCGCGCATGCCGCTCCCACCCGTACAGCCCCATCAGCCCGATGAACAATGGCAGCGAATTGCCGAAAAAAGCCAGCACCGCGAGCGCCAGGATCAAAAACGGCATGCTGGCCTGAAAATCGATCAGCATCAGCACGACCTGCTCCACCCAGCCGCGAAAATGCGCGGCCAGAAACCCCAGCGTCGTCCCCAGCACCGTCGCGATCGCCGTCGCCCCGAAGGCGATCAACAGGCTCATCCGGATCGACACGATCAGCCGGCTCAGCACGTCGCGCCCCAGCTCATCCGTCCCCAGAAAATGCCGCAGCGTCCCGCCCATCCCGATCGGCGGCGTCAGCCGCGCCCGCAAATCCAGCGCCGTGATGCTATAGGGCCGGATCGCTTCCGCCAGCACCGCCACCGCCAGCATCGCGCCGATCCACAGCACCGCCGCCATCACCCCTGGCGGCATCCGATGCACCCGCTTCGGCGGCGCCACGCCCGCCGCCGGCAACACCACGCCCGACATCAATGCGCCCCCGCCGCCTGGTTGCGCAGCCGCGGATCGAACACCCCATACAGCAGATCCACGATCAAATTCGCCGCCACCATCGTGCTCGCCACCAGCAGCAGGATGCACTGCACCACCGCCAGATCGCGATTGGCCACCGCCACCACCAGCAGCCGCCCCACGCCCGGCCAGCTGAACACGCTCTCCACCACCACCGAGCCGGCAATCAGGCTGCCCACCAGAAACCCCACGATCGTCACCGTCGGAATCGCCGCATTCGGCAACGCATGCCCCCGCACCACCGCCCGCCACGGCACCCCCTTGGCGCTCGCCGTGCGAATATAAGGCTGCCCCAGCACCTCCAGCATCGCGCTGCGGGTAAACCGCGCCAACATCCCGGCGCCCCCCAGCCCCAGCGTCACCACCGGCAAAATCACGCTGCTCCAGCTGTCAGACCCGCCCGACGGCAGCCACCCCAACTGCACCGCGAACAGCAGCACCAGCAGCAGCCCCAGCACGAAGCTCGGCACGGTGAACCCCGCCACCGCGCCGGCCATCACCAGCCGGTCGGTCAGCGAATTGCGATGCAGCGCCGCATAAACCCCCGCCGGAATCCCCAGCGCCAGCTTCAACGCCAGCGCGGGCACAGCCAGCGTCAGCGTCGCCGGAATCCGCTCCACCACCAGCGCCAGCGCCGGCCGCCCGTCGCGCATGGACTGGCCGAGATCGCCGTGCAGGATCGCCAGGAAATAGCGCAGATATTGCACATACAAGGGCTGATCCAGCCCCCATTCATGCCGAAACGCGTGGATCGCCTCCACCGGCGCATCCGGGCTCATGATCAGCAAGGCCGGGTCGCCGGACAGGCGCAGCACCACGAAGGCAAACGTCACCACCAGCACGATGGTCAGCACCGAGCGCGCCAGCCGCAGGGCAAAAAAGCGCAGCATTCAGCTCTCCCACCCGCGCGGGCTGAAATCCAGAAAGAACGAGGGCGGCTGGCGCCATGGCAGTTCCCGCCGCTTGGCCGTGAACACCGCATTCTGGTTCAGCACGATATAGGTCGGGTCCTCGCGCTCGCAGATCTGCAGCATCCGTGCGAAGGCCTGCTTGCGCTTGCCCACATCCGTGCCGCTCTCCAGCACGCCAGAAAGCGTGTTCATCTCCGCGTTGGTCCATTCGCCATCCTGCTGCTGGGCCCCGTTCGGCCCGTGCTGGTTCACGATGGAGCTCACCGGATCGTCGAACACCGCGGAATTGGACCAGTCGCGCACCCCGCGCGGCCCCGCCTTGTCCAGCACCTGCGCCCAGTTCTCCTTCACCTCGATCGGCGTGTTCAGCCCCACCAGCTTCCAGCACTCGGTCACGACCTCGGCCGTCGCGGTCTCCTCGGGGTAGTAGTCCTTGCGGATGCGATAGGGGATCGGCGTCCCGTCATACCCTGCATCGTTCAGCAGCTCGCGCGCGGCGGCCGGGTCGTAGGGCGGCACGGTCCACCCCTTCACGAACATGTCGCCATAGAACTCCCATTGCAGCCCGGGCGGCACGCGCGCGCGCCCGTCCCACAGCGTATCCACGATCGATCTGCCGTCGATCGCATGCGCCATGGCCAACCGCACGCGCGGGTCCACCAGTGCCGGATGATGCTTGTCGAAGGTGATGATGCGGTGGTTCAGGACCAGCCCGCCCAGCACCTCGATCCCCGGATACACCTCGATATCGTCGATCGCATCCGGCTGCACGTCGCAGGCGAACTGGTATTCGCCGGATCGCAGCCCGTTGATCCGCGACGCTGCCTCTGGCACTTCCAGGAAGCGCAGAGTCTTGATCGGCGGCCGCCCCCCCCAGTACTCGTCATGCGCATCCAGCGTCAGCGACGCATCCGGCCGGAATTCCCGCAACTTATAAGGCCCGGTCCCCACCAGCTTGCTCGAATTGGCCTGCCAGTCGCCGTTCTCGGTCCAGGCCCGCCGCGAACAAATCTCGCTCCCCCCGGCCGAAATCCGCCCTTCCATGGTCACATCCGGCGTCGCGTTCACAAACCGCACCGTCAGCCGGTCCACCACCTCCACCCGCGCGAGATGCGGCCAGTGGCGCCGCGCCACCGCCGGAATATCCGCCGGCAGATTGCTCCTGCCTCCGCCGAACATCCGCTCCGGCCCGAAGCTGAACGCCACGTCCTCGGCGGTCAGCGTGTCGCCGTTATGCAGCTTCACCCCCGGCCGCAACGACAATTCCACCGTCGTCTCGTCGATCCGCCGCCAGTTCGTCGCCAGCCCCGGCACACGCTCCAGACGCCCCTGCTGGTTGCGCGCGATCAGCGTCTCCTGGATCGAACCGAGCCAGCGTTCGGAAGCGTTGGAGGATTGCTCCCGCAACGGGTCCAGCACGCCGCTATTGGAAATCTTGGCGACCGCGATGGTGATCTCCGGGCGGTCATCCCCGGCAGGGGAAGTGTTCTGCGCGATGGCGAAGCGCGGCAGGGCGGCCGCTCCGGCCCCTGCCAGCAAAAGACGGCGGGAAATGCTCATCAGGCGGCTATCCTTGTCGTGTCCTGAACAAGATGACACGCCACCTTCCTCCCGTCGGACATGGCGCGCAATTCCGGGGTCTCCACGCGGCAGCCAGCCACTGCCACCGGGCAGCGCGGATGGAAAGCGCAGCCGGTGGGGCGGTCGACCGGGTTCGGCGGATCGCCGCTCAGCACGATCCGCGCCTGCCGACGCGGCCCCGGCGTGGGAATGGCTGAAACCAGCGCGCGGGAATAGGGATGGGCGGGCTCGGCGAAGATCGCCTCCGGGTCGCCCTGCTCGACCACGCGGCCAAGATACATCACCGCCACCTCGTGCGACATTTGCCGCACCACCTTCAGGTCATGGCTGATGAACACCATGGCGATGCCCCGTGCCGCCTGCAGATCGGTCAGCATGTTCACCACCTGCGCCTGGATCGACACATCCAGCGCCGAGACCGGCTCGTCACACACCAGCAGCGCCGGGTCCGTGGCCAGCGCCCGGGCCAGCACCGCCCGCTGCCGCTGCCCGCCGGAAAGCTCATGCGGATGCCGCGCGGCATGGTCCGGCCGCAATCCCACATCGCGCAATAGCGCCGCCACACGCTCGCGCCGGTCAGCCGCACTGCCGATGCCATGGATGGTCAACGGCTCCATGATCTGCGCGGCGATCGTCAGCCGCCGGTCCATCGCCCCCAGCGGATCCTGAAACACCAGTTGCATCCGCGCTCGCATCCGCCGCCACGCCGCACTGCCCGGGGCCGGCATTGGCTGGCCCTCGAAGCGCACGCCGCCGCGATTCGGCCGCTCCAACCCCAGCGCGATGCGCCCGGTGGTGGATTTGCCGCAGCCGGATTCGCCCACAATCCCCAGCGTCCGCCCCGCCGCCACGCGCAGCGAGACATGGTCCACCGCCCGCACCGCGACCGCACTGCCCAAAAACCCGCGCCGGCTGGAATACACCCGCGAAACGCCGTCCAATTCCAGAAGATCGGTTACAGAACCACCGCTCACGCCGGCACGTTCTCCCGCACGCCCACCCGGATGCAGGCCGCCGCGTGGTCATGCCCCGCCTCGCGAAACACCGGCACGCTGGCCGAACAGGCCGGCAACGCCTCCGCACAGCGTGGCGCGAAGGCGCAGCCCGGCGGCAGGTTCCACGGCTCCGGCACCCCACCAGGAATGGCCAAAAGCCGCCGGCGCGGCCCGACCATGTCGGGCAGGGCGCCCAGCAACCCGCGCGTATAGGGATGCGCGGGCTCGGCGAACAGCACATCAGCCGGGGCCTCCTCGATGATCCGCCCGGCATAGATCACGCCCACGCGGCTGCACATATCGGCCACCACGCCCAGATCGTGGCTGATCAGCACCAGCGCCATGCCGGACTCGGCCTGCAAACGGCGCAGCAGATCCAGGATCTGCGCCTGGATGGTCGCATCCAGCGCCGTGGTCGGCTCATCGGCAATCAGCAATTCCGGCTGTCCCGCCAGCGCCATGGCGATCATCACCCGCTGATTCTGCCCGCCGGACATCTCGTGTGGAAACGCATGCCGCCGCCGCCCGGCATCGGGTATCCCCACCAGATCGAACAGCCGCCGCGCCTCGGCCGCCGCCGCTGCCCCATCCATGCCGCGATGCAGCCTCAGCGATTCCTCAACCTGCCGTCCAACCCGATGCACCGGATTCAAGGCGGTCGCCGGGTCTTGAAAGATCATGGCGATCCGCCCGCCGCGCACCTCATCCAGCACGGAAGGCGCGGCGCCAATCAGCTCCTTGCCCTCCAGCGTCACGCTGCCCGAAACCCGCGCCGACTTCGGCAACAACCCCAACGCCGCCAGCCAGGTAATGGACTTGCCGGAACCGGACTCGCCAACCAGCCCCACCGCCTCGCCCCGGCGCACATCCAAATCAATCCCGCGCAAAGCCGGCACACCCTGAAACGCCACGGTCAACCCCCGCAGCGCCACCAGCGTCTCCGCCCGATGCCCGATCCCGTCCATGCAACCTCGGTCCAAATCGGATAAAAGCCTTTCTTGATTACGCATGAACCTCAGCCAGCTTGAGCAGGCGGTATGGCATCGGTGGGGTCCGCACCCCGGCCCATGCGAGCCGGGGGACCATTGCTGCGAGATCGTATCGACGATTGAAGCGATACTCGAACTCGGCGAGGTAGCGGGGCACATGCTTGCTGGTGATGGCGCGATAGGTGCCGGTGATCGCCGCC
>DASXIW010000155.1:0-3745 GCA_036497785.1 Acetobacteraceae bacterium
CAGCCCCGGCGCCAACGTCTTGCTGAACGTGCCGCAGTAGATCACCTGCCCGGCCTTATCCAGCGTCGCGAGCGGCGGCAGCGGCTTGCCCTCCCAGCGGAATTCCGAGTCGCAATCGTCCTCCAGCACCCAGGCGTTCGCACGTCGCGCCCAATCCAGCAGGGCCAGCCGCCGCCCGATCGGCAGTGCGCCGCCCAGCGGTGTGGCATGCGAGGGCGCCACCAGCGCCAACCGAGCCTGCGGCGCGATCCGCACCCCCGCGCCAACATCCAGTCCCTCGGCATCGCTCGGAACCGGCACGATCGTCGCCCCGGCCGCAATCAACGCCCCGCGTCCGGCGATATAGCCCGGGTCCTCGACCCAGGCCGCATCGCCGGGATCGAGCAGCAGATCGGCCGCGGTCCGCAGCGCCAACTGTGTCCCCCCAGTCACCACGATGCATCCGGGATCGGCAACCAGCCCCCGCGTCGCCGCCAGATGGGCGGCAATCTGTTCGCGCAGCGCCAGCAGACCCTGCGGTGGCGGGTAGCTCGACAATTCGCCCGACAGCGGTTTCAGCGTCCGAGCGGCGCAGCGGGCCCAGGCCTTGATCGGAAACAGGTCGGGCGCCGGCAGGCCACCCGCCAGCAGCAGGCCTAGCGCCGGATTGTGGGCATTCGCGCTCGCCGGCACTTCGGCCAGCCTGGCTCCACGGGCCGACAGCACCGCCGCGGCCACCGGTGGGGTCGGAGCGGGGACGGGAGCCTGATCCGGCAGATCGGCAGCGACATAGGTGCCGCTACCGGTGCGGCCGCGGACATAGCCCTCGGCCGCCAGCCGCTCGTACGCCAGCACCACCGTCTGACGGGCAATGCCGAGTTCCTGCGCCAGCG
Organism: Acetobacteraceae bacterium; assembly: GCA_036497785.1. Classification (GTDB taxonomy): domain Bacteria; phylum Pseudomonadota; class Alphaproteobacteria; order Acetobacterales; family Acetobacteraceae; genus DASXIW01. The sequence goes on from DASXIW010000155.1 coordinate 873, forward strand.
ACCGGCTGGGCGGCAGTCGCCCACCACTGGGCAAGGCACCGCTCAAAATGCTGTGACGGAGATGATCGAACACGGCATTCTGCCGCGTTTGGTCTGGGGCGAACATGGGGTTCGGCTGCCAATGATTGGTCCAATTGGGGAGCCTAGCCCGCGTTCCACCCCGCCAGCAAGAGTACATGCTTAAAGCGCGGCGTACCGGACACTCCCGAACCGCGCTTGCTTCGCCAACTAGATGGGGTTGCTTAGAAGCCCTCGCGCTCCAGCCGCTTGCGCTCCAGCTTCCTGGCCCGGCGTACCGCCTCGGCCGCTTCCCGCGCCCGCCGTTCGGACGGCTTCTCGTAGTGCCGCCGCAGCTTCATCTCGCGGAAAATACCCTCCCGCTGCATCTTCTTCTTGAGCGCCTTCAGCGCCTGATCGACATTGTTGTCACGCACGAGGACTTGCACTTGGCCGCCTGCTCCTTTCCAACGGCGCCCCCACCGAACGGGTGCGCAAAAATCTCCGTCGCCGGCGATTCCGGTGCGGGGGCTGGCGCTATACCACGGCCCCCAGTACTTACAAGTCGAAATTCCGCCAACAGGGGCTAGCCGCGCACATGGCCATTCTGAAGATTGCCCGGATGGGCCACCCGGTTCTGCTGCGAAAATGCGATCCGGTCCCCGATCCCGGCGCCCCCGAGATCCGCCGCCTGGTCGCCGACATGACGGAGACGATGATGGATGCGCCCGGCGTCGGCCTCGCCGCCCCGCAGGTCTATCAGCCATTGCGCCTGTTCGTCTTCCGCGTGCCCGCCGGCCGTGAAACCGAGGACCCGGCCGACACGGCGCTGCCCAACACCGTGCTGATCAATCCCACCGTGGAACTGATCGGCGAGGAACGCGCGATGGCCTGGGAGGGCTGCCTGTCGATCCCCAACCTGCGCGCCGCGGTGCCACGCGCCACCCGCATTCGCTACCGCGGCGTCGATTGCGACGGCAACGTCACCCAACGCGAGGTGAGCGGCTTTCATGCTCGGATCGTCCAGCACGAATACGACCACCTCGATGGCATCCTGTACACCATGCGGATGACCGATTTCCGCTATTTCGGCTTCACCGAAGAACTCGACAGAGTGGGAGCCAAAGCATGATCACGCCCCCCGAACGCCTGCCCGAACGCGACGCCGCGATCCTGGCGATGCTGCCCAGCGTCGCCTTCGACGGCTGGACCAAGCGTGCCCTACGCGCCGGCGTCGCCGCCGCCGGGATGCCGGCGGACGAGGCCGACCTGCTGTTTCCGCTGGGCACCGTCGATATGATCGAGACCTATTGCGACCTTGCCGATCGGCGCATGGAGGAAGCCGCCGCCGGCCTGACCGAAACCCGCCTGCCCGCCCGCGTGCGTGCACTCATCGCGCTTCGGCTGGAGCAGAACCGCCCGTACAAGGAGGCGGTTCGCCGCGCTGCCGCCATCCTCTCGTTGCCGCACAACGCTCAGGCCGCCGCCGCCTGCACCGCGCGCACCGTCGATGCGATCTGGCATGCCGCCGGCGATCGCTCCGCCGACTTCACCTGGTACACCAAGCGCGCCATCCTGACCGCGATCTACACCGCCACCATCCTGTATTGGCTGCGCGACACGTCCGACAACAACGCGCCCACCCTGGCTTTCTTGGACCGGCTGCTGGCGACCCACGCCCGTCTGCATCGGCTGGTCCGCCGCACCAACACCCGTCTCAGCCAGCTTCCTCTGCCGCGCGCCCTAGGAATTGGTGACACAGCCTGACCGACTCTCTATCTGAGCCCTGACAACTGATCCCTGACCCCTGGTTCATGACCGACACACCGATCGAGCGTATCCGCAACTTCGCCATCATCGCGCATATCGACCACGGGAAATCCACCCTGGCCGACCGGCTGATTCAGGTCACCGGCGGCCTCTCCGCGCGCGAGATGACCGCCCAGGTCCTCGACAGCATGGAACTGGAGAAGGAGCGCGGCATCACCATCAAGGCGCAGACCGTCCGCCTGTCCTACACCGCCAAGGACGGCCAGACCTACGAACTGAACCTGATGGACACCCCCGGCCACGTCGATTTCGCCTACGAGGTCAGCCGCAGCCTCGCCGCCTGCGAGGGCAGCCTGCTGGTGGTCGATGCCTCCCAGGGGGTCGAAGCGCAAACGCTCGCCAACGTCTACCAGGCGATCGACGCCAACCATGAGATCGTGCCGATCCTCAATAAGATCGACCTTCCGGCCGCCGAAACCGAACGGGTGAAGCAGCAGATCGAGGACGTGATCGGTCTCGACACCTCCGACGCGGTGGAGATCAGCGCCAAGACCGGCCTGAACATCGAGGGCGTCCTGGAGGCGCTCGTCACCCGGCTGCCTGCCCCGAAGGGCGACGGCAACGCGCCGCTGAAGGCGCTGCTAGTGGATAGCTGGTACGACCAGTACCTCGGGGTGGTGATTCTCGTGCGCATCAAGGACGGCCGCCTCAAGCGGGGCCAGCGCATCCGCATGATGTCCACCGGCGCGGTCCATGCGGTCGAGCAGACCGGCGTGTTCACGCCCAAGATGGTGCCGGTGGATGACCTCGGCCCCGGCGAGATCGGCTTCATCACCGCCGCGATCAAGGAGGTCGCCGACACCCGCGTCGGCGACACCATCACCGACGACAGGAAGCCGGTGACCGAGATGCTGCCGGGCTTCAAGCCGGCCATCCCGGTGGTGTTCTGCGGCCTGTTTCAGGTCGACGCCAACGATTTCGAAACGCTGAGTGCGGCGATGGGAAAATTGCGCCTCAACGACGCCAGCTTCTCGTTCGAGATGGAGACGTCGGCGGCGCTGGGCTTCGGCTTCCGCTGCGGCTTCCTCGGGCTGTTGCATCTGGAG
>DASXIW010000156.1:0-21834 GCA_036497785.1 Acetobacteraceae bacterium
GAGCCGCTGAACCGCTTCGAGACCGATTTCTGCAATACCGGCCGCCAGGCCTGCAGATTGGCGCAGCTTGTGGACAACCCGGCGGTTGGCGTGATGCTCGACACGTTCCATATGAACATGGAAGAGAACGACCTGCCGGAAGCGATTCGCAATGCGGCAGCATATCTGATGCATTTCCAGGCCAACGAAAACCATCGCGGTTTCCTCGGCACCGGTCATCTGGACTGGCCAACCATTTGCCGCGCGCTGTTTGACATCAAATATGCCGGCGTCATCACGCTGGAGCCGTTCCGCCGCACGAACCACGATCTGTCCGTGCCGCTCGCCCAATGGAAGCCGCCCGCCTATGACGAGGACGAAGATCTCCGACACAGCGGTGCCTTCCTTCGCGCCACCCTGCACGCCGTGGCGAGGTCGTGATGCGGATCGGCTGGATCGGCTGCGGCAACCATGCCGCCGAAATGTTGCTACCCCAGCTCATGCGCCTGCCAATGGAGTTGGCCGCGATCTGCGATCCCGATGCGGAACGACTCGCGCTAATCGGCAATCGCTACGGTGTCACGACGCGCTATGCGGACGCGGAATCGCTGTTGGCCCATGAGGGGCTCGACGCGGTCGGCATGGCGGTCGGCCCCGCTGTGCATGCGCGTATCGGCGCGGCAGCGATGGAACGCGGGCTCGCCGTGTTCATGGAGAAACCGCCTGCCGCCACGGCGCGCGAGGCCCAGATTCTGGCCGATATCTCCGCCCGCACCGGGAAGCCCTGCGTCGTCGGTTTCATGAAGCGCTATTCGACGGCCAACCGCATCGCCGGCAACATCCTCGCCGCGCCGGAATTCGGCCCACGCGCCGGCCTGCTCGGCGAATACATGACGGCTCCGGGCTATTTCGTCGGCAACCCGGATTACACCGGCTTCCTGCTGCATCATTGCGTGCATGCGATGGACCTGGTGCCATGGCTGCTCGGCGAACCGGTTGAGACCGTGACGGCGCGGCGCTTCGAAATGGAGCCGGGCAAACTTCTCCTGCATGTCGGCTTCGGCTTCGGCTCCGGCGCGCTCGCGACCGTGGTGCTCGGCACGCACCAATCGCGCGGCACGCCGATGGAATGGTGGCAGGTGATGGGCGATCACAAGCGCGTCGAAATGCGCAATGTCCATGAGGTGCGCTATTACCGCTCGCCCGGCTTCAAAGCCGCCGACCCCGCGGCCACCCTCGATCCCGCGCAGGACGCGCTGCTCTGGGAACCCAACCTGACGGCGGCCGCCAATGAGGACCATAAAGGCTATCACGCCCTGCTGACGGCGTTCCTGAAGCGGGCGCGGGGGGAACCATCCGACGCACCGGATATCGGGGAGGGGGTCCGCGCGATGCGCGTGCTGGAAGCGATGATCCGCACGATGGAGACAGGCAATACGGAACGGCCCTGAGCGGGCGGGGGGCGCTATCGCCGGCGCGGTGGCGTCACGCCGCCGCCAGCTCCTCGACGGTATAGGTAATCCGCCCCGTCTTCGCTTCGCCCGGCTCCAGCACGAACACGCCGTGATCGGTCGCCCCGTCCATCCGGTTCAGCCCGTCATTCATGTTCGAAACCGGCTCGACCGCGAGGAACGAGGTATTTTCCGGCACATACACCACGAGATGGCGGAATATCGGGTCGGCCGCGATCGCCAGTGCGAAGCCGCGATCGGGGTAGATCAGCCGCGCCGCGCCGTTCCATCCGGCGAAGCAATTATCAAGCCTCACGGACCCCACCGCCAATCCGTCCCGGTGATCCCATTCCGGCGGCACGCGCGTCCGCTCCACCGGGATCATATCGGCCTCCCGGTTCAGCCACACATGGTCGGCCGTGAATTGCAGCCGCATTTCCGGGCTGCGCGGAAAATACGGATGCAGCCCAAAGCCGGCCGGTGCTGCCGCGTCGTGACGGTTCTCGATCAGCAGGTCGCACACCAGCTGATCCTCCGTCAGCGTAAATCGCTGCTCGGCATGGAAGGCGAACGGCCACAGCCCGTCGGGCGAATGGTCCAGCATGATCGTCGCGGTCGGGCCGTCCTGGATGGCGGCCCAGGGTAGCCGCCATCCCGCGCCGTGAATGGCGCTGCCGTTCAGCAGGTTCGGCAATTCGTAGGTCACGCCCGCGAAGTTGAAACACCGGCCTGCCACGCGGTTGGAGTAGGGAAACAGCGGATAGCTCGACAGATCGCGCGGCTCCCGCCAATTCAGCGCCTCTGGCGCGATCGGGCGCATGATCGGCTGGCCGTAGCGAGTCCAGCCGGCGATCGACCCGCCGATTTCTGGCGCCAGAACCAAACGGGCGGCACCGGATTCCACCGTGATCAGATTCAACATGCGCCCCCCAGTTTGACCTCAGGCGGTTTATCAGCCGGGAACGAGCCTTATCACCATACTCGCCGCCGCATCCACTGCCCCGCTTGTATAGAGCAGCGGCACATATTCACCGGCCGCCCAGAGCGGCGCCAGATCGCCATAATGCGGCGATCGTGGATCCCCCGATTGGCCCGGCGTGTTGATTGTCCGGCTGTTGTCCCAGTCGCCGACATCGACAACCATGCGGAAGGACGCACCTGAAATCAGGCGAAAATCCGACATCCGGTAATTCGCTGCCATCACCGTCGAGCCGGAGCCGCCTTTGGGTAGCGGTCCCACATTCGCCATGCCGCCCGCGACCCTGGCCAGCGGATGATCGAACTGGCCGTGATGCAGCCTGCCCCAGGCCCAGCCCGCCATGTCGGCGCCCATCAGCCGCCGGCAATCAGCCATCGCCTTTGCCAGCGTGTCCAACAGCAGAGCCTCCCGCCCGGCCCCGGCGTGTTCCAGTTTGCGCAACAGCGTGCCGGTATCGCCGGGCACCAGCAATGCGCGCACCACCTTGTCCGGCGCGATCTCATCCAGCATGGCGGTCTTCAGATGGCGCGACCACCAGACCTCGAACAAAGCGGCCGGGGCGCTGTCGCGGGCCAGCCGATGGCCCCAGCCCTTCAGCAGGCCTAGCCCGAGCCCGGCATCCCCATCCGCCGACAGCCCCGCCAGCAGGGCGCATATGCGTTCCGCGGGGATCGAGAAATCATCGGTCTGCAACGCCATCGAATCCGCCACGCTATGGCTGGTCTGCTGCGCCAGCATTTGGTGCAGCCGCGTCGTGCGCGACCGCTCGGCCCATTCGAACCCGATCTTCCGCTGTGCCGCGGGATAATCGTCCGGCAGGTTCATTTCGTTGGCGGTGCCAAAGAATCCGTTGGCGGGATTGACTGATTTCGGCAGGTCCGAGCGCGGATGGAACCCTGCCCACTCATACCGCCCATCTCCCGGCACCGGCAGCAGCCCGTCCCAGTTGGGCCGGATCGGCGTCCGTCCCGCCGCGAACCAGGCGATGTTACCGCTGGTATCCGCATAAACATGGTTCACCGACGGCGCCGACCAGCCTTCCAACGACCGTTCGAACGCTTCCGGCGTCTTCGCCTCCATATAGGCGATGCTGGTGAAATAGGCCGATGATCCCGGCTCGAACCACACGGACCGGACGGCATAGGCGCGCTGCGCCGCCTTGTCCTCGTACACCACCGGCCCATGGCGGGTGAATTTCAGCGCCACAGGGTGCGGCGCCTCGCCCTTCACGTCAATCGTCTCTGCCAGGACCGTCATGCGCTCCCAGCCCCCGTCGTAGCGGTACTGATCGGGATCGTCGGGATGCGTTTCGTACACATACAGATCCTCCTGATCCATCGGGAAGATGGTCAGGGCGAAGGCGGCCGTGTCGTTATGCCCCATCGAGATACCCGGCATCGCCGGCTCGTTCACCCCGATCGCATCGATCCCAGGGCCGGTCAGATGCACGATCCGCCGCAGCGAGGGCAGGGCATGCGCCCGATGCGGATCGCTGCCCAGAATTGGCCGCCCGGTCGCAGTGCGCGACGGTGCCACCACCCAGTTATTGGAGCCCTCGGCGTACACGTCGCCCTGATCCGTCACCTTGGTCCAGCGTCCGGCCTCGGCCAGCGTTGCCCGCAGCCGTTCGGGCGTGATGTCCAGCCGCGTCGTCGCCAACTTGAACACATCCAGCACATCGGCCGGGATCGAGCCGAGATCGAGCCCTTCCGGACGGATCGGCGTCCATTCCGGCTCCAGCGCCGTCCGCGCCAGCGCCGTGTCCTGATCGGTCCGTGCCAGAATCTGTGCGCGCGCCGCCTCGGACAGCGCGTTGCGCACCAGCGCATGGCTGCGGATGCGCACCACATCCTCCGCCGCCCAGCGTTCCGGCCGGGTGCCCATTGCGGCGAATTCCGGCGGCAGCAGGGCAGGGTCGCTTTCGGTCAGGTCGATCCAGGCATTCACCCCGGCGACAAACGCCTCGGTGATGCTCCGCGCCTCCGGCGTGCCATAGGCGGCCCATTCGGCCGCCATGTCACCGCGATACAGAAACAGGCGGCAAGCCCGGTCCTGCTCCAGGAAGCCCGGACCATAATCGGCCGCCAGCCGGCCCAGTCCGCGCTTGCGCCAGCTATCCAGCTGCCACAGCCGGTCCCGCGCGGATTCGAAGCCTTGCACGAAGAACACGTCCCGCCGTGTGTTGGCGCGGATATGCGGAATGCCCCAGCGGTCCATGACAATCTCCGCAGGTGCTTCCAGCCCCGGAACCTGGAAGTCGATCGTCTCGGTCATGTCAGTATTCCCGTCAGTGACGCCCAAGCCTTCCACGTCGGCTGGCGCGTCACAAGACGCAACGGTGCTCAGGGGGGTGCTCGCCACGTCTCCAACGCTTCATGCCCGAGCGGCGCCAGCGCATACACGCCGTTCCGGACCCGCTCGAACCACCCGTACACGTTGCGCGCCAGAATCTTCGGTGCGTCCGGCGCCGCCTCGCGCAGATCGCGCGGCCGCTTCGGTCCGTCCTGCAGCGCCATCGCACAGGCCAGCGCCTGCTGCCGATACGCGGTCATCAGCTTGCGCTTGTTCGAACCGCCGATATTCGGATCGCCTTGCCGCCGGGTGAATTCCTGCAATACCAACCCGCGCTTGCGCTGACTGGTGCGCGGCTTGTACGGCCCGGGCTCGACGATGATCTCAACCGCGTCCCGCGCCGTGCTGACCGCCAACAATCCAATTCCCAGCAGCTTGCAAAGCCGGTGCGCCCGCGAATCCCGATCCCGCCCACGCCGCGTCATCGGCACCGCCAGCCACACCTCATCGGCCGATTGCAGCCGCTCCACCGCCTGCAACACCAGTTCTAGCGAAAACCCCAGCTTCAACTCGGCAATCACCAGCAGCGGCGGCTCGCCGGGCCGCACGGCCACCACATCGCAGCCGCGCACCTCACCCTTCACCTCGAAACCGAGCCGTTCCAGGAACGCCTTTACGGGACGGTAGAGCGTGATTTCCATGCGGCCAGTTTCCCTGATGGCAGGCCGTTTTCGTATCACGTCCGGGGCAAGACACACTTTCCTCCCGCCTCGGGGACAGAGAAGCATCACCTCTTCGTCAGCACCATTGGCGCCACGCCGGGGGATGCAGCTCGAATTCCAGCCGCGTGTTAGCCGGGGCGACCGCGAATTGTCTCGCCACGACGCTGAAGTTCGTGGGAGCCCGGGATAAGGCCAGTCGCCGATAATGCCGATAACGAGGCCGCAACAACCGATGCAGCCGCAGCCGCGCACCAGGCGGTAGCGGTCGGCGGCCAGCGTGGAAATGGCGCCGACGAACACCAGCATCGGGATCAGATAATAGCGCTGTTCCGCACCGGGATGCGCCAGGATCGGCCAAGCCGGGCCGCCTCGTATCCCGACAGGGGACGCAAGCGCGGCCGCGAAGACGAGCGCGCCGAACACGGCAAACATACGAAACAGGGCTGTGCCGCGAAGAAGCGCGACCACAAAAATTGCGCCGGCCAGCGACGCGATCGCAACTGGCGCGACGCCATCGCGCCAACTCGCGGCCTCATTGATGCGCGACATGACATGGGAGCCGCCCGTCACCCCCAGAACGACTTGCATCGCGATAATCCTCGCAAGGTTGCCGAATCCCACGCCAAGATCGGTCGGCGCCCGGTCATGCGCCATCGTTACGAGAAGGAACGCGCCCTGAACTGACGCGCAGAACCCGGCGCGCCCTAGTCGGATCAGCCCGTCCAGGTCCCGCGCCCGACGCCACCGCCAGACGGCGATGGGGAAAAGAAAGATGCAAAACGGCCCGGTCAGGCCAGAGACAATCAGCGTCAGGATGTCGGCGGCGCGGCCAATGGCTGTGCGGGGCAGTGCGCTTGCGAGTATCAGGAAGGCGAGGATCGACAAATACCACTGGCTGTTTGTGACATTGCCGAACTCCTCGAAACTGTTCGGCAGCGCGATGTAGACGAGGCAGAACAGGAACCGCGAAACCGGATTTGGCCACGCCGGATCGAAGCGGCGCGACAGGAACGCCGGGGGCAGCATCTGAATAGCAAGAGCGACCACGGCGAACAGCGTCGGTGCCCAAAGCAAAGGAACCGATTGTGCCGCCAGCGCGACGAGCCGCGGAAAACTTTGCAGATAGCCGCTATGGGGCAGTATCAGCGACCAAGGGCCGAGCCGATACGCCTCCGGATATCAGACCCAACCATCCTCCGCCCAGAAATTCGCATCGATGATCCCTGCGGGATAGCGGACCACCAGCAACAAACCAAACAGAACGCTCGCGGCCAGAAGGTTGTTTGACGGTTTAGTTTACCTCCAAACGCACAGCCGCGCCACTCCACCAGCGTCTCGCGCCAACGAAAAAGCAAAGCCCGCATCTATACGTCTCTTGCGCGACAATCCGACCTCGCGTCGTCCGGAGCGCCCCGAAGCATGGAACGCGTGGGTAGTCTGGGCATGCAGGCGAAACAATTCGGATAGGCCATGCGATCGAGCATCTTCCGGCGGTGCGATAGCGTCAATTACTTACAGCAAGCGAGATTCCATACCAGCCAAGCCTGTCTTCCGCCGCAAGCCCAATGCCATCCAGGCGTTGTGTGGCCGCTGCAAGGCCGTGATCAGGGGCATCCATTCGCGCCCGTTGCCGGGCTCGCCCGCCTATGTTGCCAGTCCTGGTTGTCATGCGGCTCTGCCCAGCACCAAGGCGTCTGAATGAATCGAAAATGCGACAATTCCCTGAATATGGGTATCAAACCGCCGGCGCGGCAAAAATGTTTATCAAAAATTGAGATTTTGGGGCGGTAAAGCCGATTCCTGGCCAGCACTGTTACCGTTTGTCAGTAATTTTGCACGGAAAGCGAACGCGACGCCAAAGCGCGTTCATGTTTGTCCGAATATGCAACTCATGGTAGCGAAGGCCATAAAAATACGCGTCCTTCTGGTTGAAGATGATGTCAACGCTGCGCGTGGTATCGTGCTGATCGCCAAATCCAGCGGTGCGGTCGTCGATCTCGCCGATACGAGCGGTGAGGCGCTCGAACTGGTCCGCCACTACGATTACGACATCGTGGTGCTCGACCTGATGCTGCCCGATATGGGGGGGGCGAGGTGGTGCGCCGCATGCGGGCCGGTCGCATCGACATCCCCGTGCTGATCCTGTCCGACGTGTCGCGGCCGGATGCGAAGGTGAAGGGCCTCGGCGCCGACGATTTCATCACCAAGCCATTCGACACCGCGGAGCTCATCGCCCCGCCTTCACGCCATCGTCCGCCGCAGCAAGGGCTTCAGCCAGCCCACGCTGAAGGTCGGGCCCGCTCCAGCTCAATCAGGAAAACCGCCAAGTGACGGTGGCCGGCCGCCAGGTTCACCTCACTGGCAAGGAATACGCCGTTCTGGAGCTGACGGTGCTGCGCAAGGGCATGGTTCTGACCAAGGAGCATTCCTCAACCACCTCTATGGCGGCATGGATGAGCCGGAGATGAAGATTATCGATGTCTTCATCTGCAAGCTCCGTAAGAAGCTCGCCCAGGGCGGCGTCGACAACATCATCAGCACCATCTGGGCTCGCGGCTACATGGTCCGCGAACCCGGCATGGACGTGGAATGCCGGCCGCCATTACCGACAGAACCGACATGGCCGGGCGTGTCCCGGCCGTGTCGGCCGTCAATCCTGCCTCGCCATTTTCGCCTTGTGCGCCAGCAGCGCCATCAGCCGCCGGTCCCGCCACACCTGCCGCGCTGGCTGGTCTTCCAGCGGCAGCAGCAGGCGTTCGGCGGCGTCCACGTCGCCCACCAGTTCCGGGGTCAGGTCGCAGGGCGTCATCTCGCGCTGCACCTGCCCGTACAACGCGCCATAACGGGCACAATAATCAGCAAGGCCGCCTGGCGCGTTCAGGTCGATCGTCTCGAATGGCCCCATGAACGACCAGCGCAGTCCCAGCCCGTCCTTCACGGTGGCATCCACGTCCTCCGGCGTCATCACCCCATCCGCCACCAGCCGGAACGCCTCCGCCACCAGGGCGATCTGCAGCCGGTTCAGCACGAACCCCGCCACTTCCCGATGCACCGTCACCGGTACCTGTCCGGCGCGAGTCATCAATGCGCGGGTGCGCAGCACAGTATCGCCTGCCGTCCATGATGCCGGGCACAGCTCGACCAGCGGAATGAGGTAGGGCGGGTTCACCGGATGCGCCACCAGGCAACGGGGCCGCCCGCGCAACTCCTTCGTGAAGGCGCTCGCCGGAATGCCGCTGGTCGAACTGGCCAGCACGACCGAGGCCGGGGTCAGCCGGTCCAGTTGCTCGAAGAGCGCCCGCTTTGCCTCGACCCGCTCCGGCCCGCTCTCCTGGACATGCACGGCGCCTTCCAGCGCCTCCTCCAGCGTCGCTGCCCTGGTAACCCGCGCCTGGACGGTTGCCGGGGTGTCGGCCAGCAACCCGGCCTCGCGCAGCTCCGGCAGGCGCTCGGCAATGAACGCCTCGGCCGCTTGCGCCGCATCGGAATCCCTGTCCCACATGGCCACAGACATGCCGGCCCGCGCGAACACCACCGCCCAGGCTCGCCCCACCAGTCCAGCGCCAACGATCGCGATCTTGTCCATGTCGGCCTCCCCCGCTCACGGGCCGATCACAGCACCCGCAAGTCAGTCCCGCAACCTTGCGTTCGGCAAGGCTTCGGCACAGCCTGCGGCCGACGGCGATGCGCCGGGACTGTAGGAGAAACGGTATGACGAAGATTGCGGTGCTGGACGACTGGCAGGGATTTGCGAGGGAAGCCACGGATTGGTCATCGCTCGCCGGGCAGGCGGAGCTCACCTTCTTCCGGGACGCCTTCGCCAGTCACGACGCGGCGGTCGCCGCGCTGGCCGATTATGATGTCATCCTGGCGATGCGCGAGCGCACCGCCCTGCCGAAATCCGTGATCGACCGCCTGCCCAAGCTTCGCCTGCTCAGCTACACCGGCGCGCGCAACGCCTCGGTCGACATTGCCGCCTGCGCCGCCCGAGGCATCACCGTCTGCAACACCGTCAGCGGCAGTTATTCCCATGCCACCGCCGAATTGGCCTTGGCTCTGATGCTCGCCGCGGCGCGTGACCTGCCACGTGGCGACGCCGAAATCCGCGCCGGGCGCTTCCAGGAGAACACCAGACCAGGCCTGGAGCTGGATGGCGCCACGCTTGGCGTGATCGGCCTGGGCAAGATCGGTGCCGACATGGCCCGCTACGGCCTTGCGCTGGGCATGACCGTGCTGGCCTGGAGCCAGAACCTCACCGCCGAGCACGCCGCAGCCCAAGGCGCCAGGCTCGTCACCAAGGGCGAGCTGATCGCGCGGTCTGACGCTGTCTCCCTGCATCTCGTCCTGTCCGACCGCTCGCGCGGCATCATTGGCGCCGCCGACATCGCCCGCATGAAACCGGGCGCCATCCTGATCAACACCTCCCGCGCCGGCCTGATCGATTCGGCAGCCTTGCTCGCGGCGGTCCAGGCCCGCCGCATCACCGCGGCACTGGATGTCTACGACCAGGAACCCCTGCCGCCCGGCCACCCTCTGCGCAGCGCGCCGAACACCGTGCTGACCCCGCATCTCGGTTACGTCGCGCACGACAATATGGCGGAATTCTACCGCCTCTCCGTCGAAAACATCGTCGCCTGGCTTGCCGGCAAGCCGATCCGCGTGGTCACCCAGGCCGCCTGATATGGCCGGATGGTTCCGGGAACGAACATCCGGATCGCCTGCGCAAATTTCCGGTAGAGCGGGGCCTCAGGCCCCGCTTTCTCGAATGCGCTTATTCCGCCATCACCTCGCCGGAACCGCCGAATTCGGCCGGGAAGTCCTTCAGCTTCGGTAATCCGTCCCGCATCGGCAGCACCGTTTCAGCGTAGTTGACGTGAACGACTGGGATGAATGTCAGCGTCGGAATCGTTGCGGCGAATACGTCCACAAGGCCCAAGGGCGGATGACTGGCCATCAGGTGGCCGCCACATTTCGCGCAAAACTGGCGTTGGCTCATCTCGGTTTTATGGAACGTCGCGACATGCTCCGCTCCCGACGTGATTCGCACGGCCTTCGGCTTCCAAAGGCTGAAGGCGTTCACCGGGCCGCCGGACCACGAACGACAGGAACGGCAGTGACAATAGCCCATGGCCTCCGGCGCCCCGGTGACCTCCAATTCGACCGCGCCGCAAAAGCAGCTGCCTGAATGAGTCATGGCTTCCTCCTCCTTGGGTTGGTTTTGGGATCCGCCCGCCGGCAGGGACGAAGATGATCCAACGACTCATTAAGCAAAATTAATGGCGCGTTGGAAGCGCCGTCATTCGGGCAGCACGCGCTGGGCAATCCCCATGGCCGATGATCACCCGGCTCCCGGGAACCTGCCATCGGCAGATAAGTACCATCGCCGTCGCTATCCGACCGTTCGGCTTGACCCGCCAGCCGTTGCGGCGTCCCATTCCATAGGAAACGCCACAGCGGAGAATACCGATGCGCGCCTGGGCCGTCGTCGAGAACGAGAAGCCTCTGCAGGAAATCGAACTGCCTACGCCGGAGCCGACCGGTACTCAGGTACTCCTCGAGACCACCTATTGCGGCGTTTGCCACTCCGATTTGCATATCTGGGAAGGCCGGTACGACCTGGGTGGCGGCAAGGTGATGAGCATGAAGGACCGTGGCCTTGTCCTTCCGCTTGCCATGGGTCACGAAATCGTCGGCCGCGTCGTCAAACTGGGCCCCGAAGCGACGGGCGTGAAAATCGGCGATGTTCGCATCGTCTACCCCTGGGTGGGCTGCGGCCATTGCGCCGCCTGCCTGGCCGAGAACGACAATATGTGCCTCACACCCAAAAGCCTCGGCGTCTTCGCTAATGGCGGCTATGCCACCCATGTCCTCGCGCCGCATCCCCGCCATCTCGTTAATCCCGGCGCGCTCGATCCCGCCGTTGCCGCCACCTATGCCTGCTCCGGCATCACCGTCTATTCCGCCATCCGCAAGATCATGCCCATCGCGCCGGACGAGCCGGTCGTGCTGGTCGGCGCGGGCGGTCTCGGCCTCAACGCCATTGCCGTGCTGAAGGCGTTGAACCACCGCAACATCGTCGTCGTCGATATCAGCCCGGAAAAGCGCGAGGACGCCATGCGCGCCGGCGCAACCAAGGCGGTGGACGGCGCCGGCGAGGGCGTGACGCCGCGCATCATCGAAGCCTGCGGCGGCAACCCGCTCGTGGTCATCGATCTGGTGAACGGCACCGCCACCGCCCGCTTCGCCTTCGACGCGCTGCGCAAGGGCGGCAAGCTCATCCAGGTCGGGCTGTTCGGCGGCGAGCTCACCGTCGCCCTGCCGATTATGGCGATGCGTGCGCTTACCGTGCAGGGAAGCTATGTGGGCAATCCCCGGGATCTGCGCGAACTCGTCCGTCTCGCCCAGGACGGCGCGCTGCAGGCGCTGCCCGTCTCGACAATCCCACAGAGTCAGGCGAACGAAGCACTCATGCGCCTGCGGGCCGGCAAAGTGACGGGGCGCCTGGTGTTGAAAGCGGAGGCCGCATGATGACCGAGACCGTTCGCCGCTCCGTCGTGCTGCGCAAGCGCCCCGCCGGGCTGCCGACGGCGGATGATTTCAGGATGGTGGACGACGCTCTCCCAATCCCTGGTCCCGGGGAAGTCGTCACCCGCACACTCTGGCTCTCGATCGATCCATATATGCGCGGCCGCCTGTCGGACCGGAAATCCTACGCTCCGTCTGCCCAGATCAATGAGCCGATGGGCGGGGAGGGGATCGGTGAGGTGATTGCGTGCAACGATCCGGGCTTCGCGGTCGGGGACGTCGTGCTCGGCACGCGATTGTGGCAGTCCCACGTCCTGTGCAAGACGACCGGTCTGGTCAAGCTCAATCGCGCCGGCCCGCCGCTGCAGACTTATCTCGGCGTGCTTGGCATGCCCGGCACCACCGCCTATTCCGGCATGACCGATATTGGCCAGGTGAAGGCCGGTGAGACCGTGGTGGTCTCGGCCGCCTCCGGCGCGGTGGGGTCGGTCGCCGGCCAGTTGGCCAAGCGCGCCGGCGCCCGCGTCGTCGGCGTTGCCGGTGGTCCGGATAAATGCCTTTGGGTGCAGGAAGCCCTGGGTTTCGACGACTGCGTCGATCACCGCCAGATGGATCTGGACCGCGCTTTGGCGGAAGCCTGCCCGAACGGCATCGATGTCTATTTCGAGAATGTCGGGGGCGCCGTGCAGCACGCCGCCTTTGCCCAGCTCAATGTCCATGCCCGCGTCGTCATGTGCGGCATGGTCGCCCAGTACAATGAGGCGGAGCTACCGCCGGGCCCCAATCTCGGTTTCGTCGTCGGCAAGCGCGTCCGCATCGAAGGCATGATCGTCTCGGACAAGCCCGAACGCTTCGCCGAATGGCGCGCCTTGGCCGCGCCCTGGGTCATCGATGGGAGCCTCGTGTACCGTGAGACTGTCATGGATGGCTTGGACAGCGCCCCGGACGCGCTGGCCCGGCTGCTGAAGGGCGAGAATTTCGGCAAGATGCTGGTCCGCGTCGCGCGCTGATTTGCAAACGGCTGGGAAGCCCCCCGCCGGTCAGTTCAACCGGCGTGGATCCAGCCTGGCGATCAGATCGCGTAGCCCTTCCAGCTTCACCGTCTCCGGCACCACGACCAGTGCCTCGGCTGCGCGCGACTGGTTCGTTGTCGCCCGCGTCAGCGTCGCCACGAAAGACCGCCCCCACGCCGCAGGCGAACGATGCTCGATCGCCGTCCACAGCGACCGCCACCGTGCCTGGCGCTCGGCCAACGGCATGCGCAGCGCCGTATCCAGCGCATCCGCCATGGCGTCCGCGTCATGCGGGTTCACCAGCAATGCCGCCTCCAATTGCCGCGCCGCGCCGGCAAACCGCGACAGCACCAACACCCCTGGATCGGCCGGGTTCTGTGCGGCCACATATTCCTTGGCCACCAGGTTCATGCCGTCGCGCAGCGGCGTGATCAGCCCCACATGCGCCAGCCTCATGAATCCCGCTACCGTCGGCCGGATTGCCGCGGTGGAGACGAAGCGCAACGGCACCCAGTCCGGCTCGCCCAAATCGGCGTTCAGCCGGCCGGCCTCATGGTCCAACGCGGCACGCAGCGTGCGATAGCTGCCCACATCCTTGCGCGACACCGCGGCCACCTGCAGCATCGTCACCTCCCGCCGCAGGTCGTTCCGCTTCTCCAGCAGGTGGCGCAGCCCGGCCAGGCGCTGCATCAGCCCCTTGGTCGGGTCCAATCGGTCGATGCCCAGAATCAGCTTCTGGCCATTCAGGCTCCGGTGCAGCCTCTCGGCCGACTCGGCCCGCTCCTGCTCAGCCGCCATGCGCGCAAAGGCATGGGATTCGATCTCGACCGGGAATACGCCGAGCTTGATTCGCCGTCCGCCCAGCGTCAGCGCCGTCGTGGACACGCGCACCGCGCCGGCCAGGGCAATGGCGGCGGCGGCAAAATTCGCCAGGTCGTTGTCGGTTTGAAACCCCAGCAGATCCGCCGCCAGCATGTCACGCACCAGCCCCGCCATCTCCGGCGCCGCGCCAAGCACGTCGGGCGCGGCGAACGGGATATGCAGGAAAAAGCCGATCGGGTTGTTCACCCCGCGCGCCCGCAACGCCGCGGGCAGGGGCAACAAATGGTAGTCATGCACCCAGATCAGGTCGTCAGACTGCAACAGCGGGTGGAGGGAGCCGGCCAGCCGGTTATTCACCTCGCGATACACCCTCGCATCGCGGCGGGTGAAGGTCATCATCTCCGGCATGGTGTGCAGCAGCGGCCACAGCACGCCGTTGGAGAAGCTGTTATAGTAGCGGTCGTGTTCGTCCTGGGTCAGGTCGATCGTGGCGTAATCCACCGATCCCGCGCTCTCCACCTTCGCCGGCACGCCCACGCTGTCGGCGGAAATAGCGCCGCTCCATCCAAACCACAGCCCCCCGCGCTTTTCCATCAAGCCGTCGAGCGCCACGGCCAGCCCGCCAGCCTGCGCCCCGAAAGACGGGAGCGGTACCCGGTTCGACACAACAACCAGGCGATTCATCTAAACCTCCGATGCGATAAAGCAACGCTTGGCCGCACTATGGGTGCGAGTCATGGCGAGATAACGGCAAACTCCGCCACAACAGGAAAATCGATGCGTTGGCGTACAGTTGCATCGCGGGCGCTTTCCAACAGCGCCGTTCGATGGAATGCTGCGGCCATGGACAAATCACTCGCCGACAAGCTGACGGGATGGCGCCGTCATATTCATGCGCATCCCGAGATCTCCCTGCAGGAGCGCGAGACAGCCGCCTTCGTCTCGGCCAAATTGACCGAGCTGGGCGTCACCCACGAAACCGGCATTGGCGGAAACGGCATCGTCGCCACAATTCGCAGGGGCCAGTCCAACCGCAGCGTCGGCCTGCGCGCGGATATGGACGCGCTGCCGATAACCGAAACGACCGGCCTGCCCTATGCCAGTCAGAATTCCGGTGCGATGCATGCCTGCGGACATGATGGCCACACCACCAGCCTGCTGGGCGCCGCCGCCTTGCTCGCCGCCGATGAAAGCTGGACCGGCACGGTGCATCTGGTCTTCCAGCCGGCCGAGGAAGGCTATGGTGGTGCGCGTTCCATGATGGCGGATGGGCTGTTCATCCGATTCCCGATGGAGCGCATTTTCGGCTACCACAACTGGCCGGGGCTCGAGGCCGGCACGGTCGCGGTGCATGATGGCCCGGTGATGGCCGGCGGCACCCGCATCATCATCACGCTGGAAGGCACTGCCGGCCATGCCGCCCTGCCGCATCTGGCGCGCGACCCCATGCTGGCCGCCGGCCATCTGCTGGTGGCGCTGCAATCCATCGTCGCGCGCGATGTGGATCCCATGGAATCCGCGGTCGTGTCGATGTGCTTGATCGAAGGTGGGGTCGCCGCCAATCAGATCCCCAGCAAGGTCACCCTGCGCGGCACCAGCCGTGCCTATACAAATGTCGTCCGCGACACGATCGACGCCAGCATCCACCGTATCGCAAACGGCATCGCCGCCACTTTCGGCCTGAAGGCCGAGGTGGAGATCCGCTACGGCAATTGCCCCGCCATCAACCACAAGGCCGACGCCGATCTGGTCGCCGCCGCCTGTGCGGAGGCCGGGATCGCCGTGAGCCGGGACCTGCCCCCGGCCATGACCGGCGAGGATTTCGGCTGGTTCCTAGAGGAAATTCCCGGCGCCTTCGTGTGGATCGGCAATGGCCCCGCCGATAACGGGCGGGAGCTGCACAACCCAAATTACGACTTCAACGACGCGATCCTGCCGGTGGCGGCGACGTGTCTCGCATCGGTGGCGAAGCGGGCATTGCTGGGCTGAAGGCTGCCCAAACCGCCTGGATCCACTCGGGCGGCACGGCCTGGCGGGGCGTGGTCAGCAGCGCGTCGCTGCGGTTGCGCAGCGCCGCCTGCCATGTGCCGGGCAATGGTGGGCGCACCAATGCGGCCGCCAGCGGCGCGCTGTCGCGCCAAGCCAATAGATCGGTCCAATTCTCCCAGGCGCGCGGCAGGGCGGCTCTCGGCCGCGCCGCCTCGCGCCCGATGCGCAACCGCGTTCGGTCGCCCACGCCGGCGAACCGGCTGGACAGCAACGCGCCATCCACGCCCGTCAAGTTCAATACCTCCAGCCCAAGCAGTCGCAGGCGGACGCCGTCCCACCCTGCTATCGACATCAGCGACAGCTTCCCCCACGGTGGATCGGCGGCAAAGGCAAGGCAGGCAACCTCCCGCCCTGCAATGGGCAACAATGCGACCAGCCGCGCGTCGGGCGAGGGCAGGGTCACCGCGCCCTCGATCCTGTCGGCATGAAACAAGGTCGTTCCGGCAGCAGCGGGTTCGACGAAAACCGGCCCAATCCGTTCCGGCCGCAGCCGCGCCAGACGCGGCGCCGGTCGCGCCAGATCCAGCGGGGCCAACAGAATGGCCGGTGCGGCAAGCAACCGGCGGCGCGTGAACGAGCCCACGCGCGATGCTTGCGCGAAAACATACATGCGCGATGGTCGCGCGAAAACATGAAAGCCGGGTTACGCCGGCGCGCGGATCATGCCAGCATCGTAACGCCGCAATCGCGTGGGGGATGGACATGACAGATTTGAAATTGACGTTGACTTGCGCCGATTATGGCCGGGTGATGCCGCTTGTCACCGGCCATGTCCGGCCCGAAGGCATCGATCTTACGCTGGAGGTCGGCAATAACGGCTCCTGGCCGGAGCGCGCCGAAATGCTGCGCCGGGCCATGCACGACCCCGCCGTTCAGGGCGGCGAGCAGTCCATGGCCGGCCATCTGATCCGCATCGCCAAGGGCGACCGCAGCTTCGTCGGGCTGCCAATCTTCCCGCTGCGCAACTTCACCGCCCGCGATCTGTATATCCGCAAGGGCGGCCCGATCCAGTCGAGCAAGGATCTGGTCGGCAAGCGCATCGGCATGTATGGCTGGGCCAATAGCGGCTCGATCTGGTATCGCCATTTCTTCCGCTATATCGGCATCGATCCGGCCGAGGTGAAATGGTGCATCGGACCGGTGGATGCGCCGGCCGCCAACCCCGTTCCCGTCACGCTGCCACAGGGTGTCACGCAGCCGCCCGCCGGAAAATCCCTCTCCGAGATGCTGCTCGCCGACGAGTTGGACGCCATCTACAGCCCGCCCCGCCCGGCCCGCTACCACCCCGTCAACGGCCCGATCGCCCGGCTGTTTCCGGAATTCCGCAATATCGAACAGGATTATTTCCGCCGCACCGGCGCCTTCCCGCCGCAGCACCTGATCGTGCTTCACCGCGAGGTGTGGGAGGCCAATAAATGGATTGCCCGCAGCCTGATCGACGCCTTCACCCGCGCCAACGACATGTTCACCGCCGCCCAGCAGGGCTTCCCTTACGCCACCCCCTGGCAGGAGGCGCAGCTGGAAGACACCGTGTCGCTCATGGGCGAGGATTTCCACCCATACGGCATCGGCAGGAATCGCGCAGTGATGGACCTTTTCTGCCAGCAAGGCCATGCCGCTGGGCTGACGGATCGTCTGGTCACAACCGACGATTATTTCGCGGAGTTCCTGGAACAGAACATTATGGCTTGAGGTGGAATCACTGGGCCATAAAATTGCTCGGTCAAGCACATAGCGAGTTGTCGCTGCTGTGGAGCAGAATGCGTGTCAGCGCACCGTCACGCCGATGCGCGCGGCCAGCCCAGTGCCGAGGGCGACCGCGGCCAGGCACAACAGCACGGACAGCACCGCGTTGCCGACGGCGCCGGCCCAGTCGCCGGCCTTGATCAATACGAGTGTCTGCAGGCTGAACGATGAGAACGTCGTGTAGCCGCCGCACAGCCCGACCATGACGAATGCGCGCATATTGGCGTCCGCCGGCAATGGCCCGTCCGGCAGGGTCAGCGTGCCGAAGAAGCCGATGACGAAGCTGCCCAGGATATTGATCACCATCGTGCCCCAGGGAAACGCCTCGCCCCAGGCCCGGGCCGCGACCAGCCCCGTCCAGTAGCGGCCGACGCTTCCGATCGCGCCGCCCAGCGCCACGCATAGATAGGGAATCATGCCAATACCTCCGATCCCTTCCAGATAACGCAGGGGTCGGCGGCCGTCATCCCGGGCTTTCCATGGCCATTCCTTTGTGCTATGTCACATAACATGTCATAGGGTTTTCAAGTCGCATGTCGCTGATATCCGCGATTCCGTCCAACCTGTCCGATCAGGCTGTCCAGGCCCTCCGGGATGACATCCTGTCCTGCCGCCTCGCCCCGGGTGCGGCCGTCAGCGAAGCGCTGCTCACCGAGCGCCTAGGCCTGGGCCGCGCGCCGGTCCGCGCCGCCCTGGCCCGGCTGGCGGAGGAGGGGTTGGTGCAGGCGGTGCCCCGGCGCGGCTGGATGGTCTCGCTGGTGACGGTGCGCGACATCCATGAGGTGTTCGACCTGCGTCTGATCCTCGAGCCCGAGGCGGCGAGGCGGGCGGCGCAATCCGGCGATGCCGGACGGCTCGCCAAACTGGATGAGGTCTGCAAACAGGGCTACCTGCCGGATGACCTCGACAGCGCCCTGCATTTCCTGTTGGCAAACCGCGCCTTTCATGTCGCGGTCGCGGAACTTTCCGGCAATGCGCGGCTGTCGCGCCAGATCGGCCGGCTGCTGGATGAATCCGCGCGAATGTTGGTGCTGGGCCTGTCGCGCCGTGATCGCAGCGGCGAGATGGCGCATGAGCACCGCGAACTCATCGCGGCGCTGGCCGCCGGTGCCGCGGAGCATGCCGCCGTCATCATGCGCGATCAGGTCGCCGCCAGCCGCGACATGGTGCTGGCAGGCCTGACCGCGAGACCCTCCGCTCTCTTCCTGGCATCGGTCGCATGAACGCCCTTGCGCCCGCCGCAGCGACCGCCAGCGCCGTCTCGACGCCGCTTGCCCGCCTGCTCGCCGATGTCGCGGAGGCCGCGCGCGGTCCGATCGCCGGGCGCCATCTGGGCGTCGCCGCCGCGCTCGCGCCTTACCTCGAAAATCCTGACCTGCTCGAGGGACGGGACTGCCCCTGCAATCCGCAACGCTACCAGCGCCACCTGCTGCATGCCGATGCGCAGGGCGGCTACGCCGTGGTGGCTATCGTCTGGACGCCCGGCCAGATGTCGCCGGTGCACGGCCATCGCACCTGGTGCGCCCTCGGCGTGCATCGCGGGTGGCTGACCGAGACCTTCTTCGCCCCGCGAGACGGTATTGCCGTGCCGACCAGTTGCAAGCCGCTGCGGCCCGGATCGCTCTCTCACGCCGCCGCCGATCCCCGCGCCATCCATCGCATCGCCAATCTCGGCACGCAGGAGGCGGTGTCGCTGCATGTGTATGGCCTGTCCTATGACCGCTTCGGCGATGGGGTAAACGAGGTGTGGGCTGCCTGACCGGAGCCAGGATCAGACGATGGCCCAGCAATGTGCATCGCCGCGCCGTATGAAGTTCTCGTCAGGTTCCCATAATGTTTCGGTCTTCCGCCCCGGGAATGGACAAAATAATCCAAGTTTTCCGCGGCTTTCGGGTAAACCGTCCATGATGGGCAGCTTCTGCGGCGCCGGGCAACGGATCGTGCGAACACGCTATCGGGGGCCTGTCAAACGGCGGCGCATAGGTTAAATGCTGCCCCTATGAGCCAAACCAGCCCCGCCGCGAAAACTTGGCTGCGGACCGTCAGCCGGCAGGGCCGCCGCGCAGCCGCGCCGGTGATCGCGTTGGGCCTGACGGGAATCGCGCTCGCCATCGCCCAGGCGTATTTCGCCGCCAGCGCTTTGGATGCCGCCCTCGCCGGAGAGGCCGCGCCCATCGCTTTGCTTGCCGCGTTCGGTGTGCTGGCCCTGTTGCGCGCGCTTCTCGGTGTGCTGTCCGAGCGGACGGCCTTCAATGCAGGCGCCGCCGCGCGCCGCCGCCTGCGGACCGACGCCTTGACCCGTCTGCTCCAGGCCGGCCCCGCGCTGCTGCGCCGCCGTCACTCCGCCGACCTTACCGGCATCGTGGTCGATCGGATCGAGGCGCTGGAGGGTCTGTTCCGTAGCTGGCTTCCGGCGGCCACGCTGGCGCTGGCCGGTCCGGTCCTGGTGCTGCTCGCCGTGCTGGCCACCGATCCTTTGGCCGCCCTTATCCTGGGCATTGGCGGCCTGCTGGTGCCGGTCGCCATGGCGCTGTCCGGCATCGGTGCCGCCGCCGCGGCGCGCGGTCAGTTTGCCGCCATGGCGCGGCTCCAGGCACGTTTCCTCGACCGGGTCCGCGGCATCGCCACCATCGTGCTGGCCGGCCGCGCGGAGGCCGAGGCACAGGCGCTGGGGCGCGCCGCCGAGGAACTACGCCGGCGCACCATGCGTGTGCTGCGCATGGCCTTCCTGTCCTCGGCCGCGCTGGATTGCGCGGCGGCCGCGGCTCTTGTGCTGCTGGCGTTGCGCTACGCCGCCTTGCTGCGCGCCAGCGGCACCGGCCATGCCGGCTCGGCGCTGTTCGTATTGCTGCTGGTGCCGGAGTTCTTCGCCCCGCTGCGCAGCTTCGCCGCCGGCTACCAGGACCGCATGCAGGCGGTCGGCGCCGCCGAATCCCTCGCCGACCTGCCGCCTTTGCCGGCCCCCACGCCGCCGCTGCCCGTGCGCAACGTGGCAGCGCATGGCGTGAGCATCGCCTTCGACAACGTGACACTGACCTGGGACCCCGCGCGCGGCCCTGCCTTGGACCATCTGAGCCTGCGCGTGCCGGCGGGCGAGACCGTGGTGCTGGCCGGGCCGTCCGGCGCGGGAAAATCCAGCATCATGGAAATCCTGCTGGGCTTTGTGCGCCCCGATTCCGGCCGGGTCACCATCAATGGTGCCGATATCGAGACCCTGGTGCCGGCGGCGCTGTCGCGGCTGATCGCCTGGATCGGCCAGCGCCCCGTGCTGTTCGCCGGCACGATCCGCGACAATATTCGCTTCGGCAACCCCGAGGCGAGCGATGCCGAGGTGGCCGAGGCGGTCAGCTTCGCCCGGCTGGACGCCGTCGCCGCCACGTTGCCGGAGGGGCTGAACACGCGGGTGGGGGAGGGCGGGTACGGCCTTTCCGGCGGGCAGGCGCAGCGCGTGGCCATTGCCCGGGCCTTCTTGCGCAATGCCCCGCTGCTGCTGCTGGACGAGCCCACCGCCCATCTGGACCCGGCCACGGAGGCCGAGTTGCTGGACAGCCTGCGCCGGCTCACCCTGGGCCGCACCGTCATCCTCGCCAGCCATTCGGCCGCCGCGCATGCATTCGGCGGCAGGCGCATCGATCTGCGCGCCGGCCGCGTTGTGCCGGCCAGGGGTGTGGCATGACGGCGCTGCTGCGCATCCTGGCGCTGTGGCGCGGCCGCGCCGTGTGGCTCGCGGCCGGTATTCTGGTATCGATCGCCTCGCTTGGCGCGGCGGTGGCGCTGACCACCCTTTCCGCCACACTGGTGGCCAGCATCATCGCCGCGGCCGCGCTAGCTGCGCCGGTGGCGCTGCGCGTGATCGGCCCCGCCCGGGTGGTGCTGCGCTATCTTGAGCGGTTGGTGACCCATAACGCCACCTTCAGGGCTCTCGCCGATCTGCGCGTCTGGTTCTTTCGCGGCCTTTCCGTGCGCGCTGCCGGCGGCCTGGGCTTTCGCCGCGCGGGCGACGTACTGGCCCGACTGGTCAACGACGTGGAGGCGCTGGACGGCCTCTATCTGCGCATCCTGGTCCCGGGCTGCGGCGCGGCCGTGCTGTTGCCCGTGCTGGCCTGGCTGATCGGCCGCATCGATCCCGCCCTCGCGCTCATGGTCGCCGTGTTGTTCGCCCTGGCGGCCTTCGCCCTGCCGCTGCTGGCCGCGCGCGGCGCCGCCGCCATCGGTGAGCGCCTGTCCGCCGCCACCGCCAGCCTTCGCGTGGCCGC
>DASXIW010000157.1:0-7677 GCA_036497785.1 Acetobacteraceae bacterium
GCAACACCGGCGAAAGCCCGGCCGCCAACGCCTGGGTCGCCTCGGTGCCGGTGCGCCGGCTGGTGGTCGCGAGCACGGACCCGCCCAGCAGCGCCACCAGCCGCGCGACCTTGCGCGCCAAGCTATGCGCCAGTACGGGCGGCATGCTCTGCCCGCGCACCGCGCCGCCCACAAGCAGGGCCACACGGGGATGCGGCAGATGCGCCAGCCGCTCGTCCCACGCCAGCTGCGCCTGTGCCAGCAGCAAGGGCGAGACCCGGTGCGGCGCCCCCAATATGGGAAAAGCCTGTTTGGAGGGCGTGGCGCTGCCAGGCTGCGGCACCACCAGCAGATCGAACGAAGCGGCCCGCAGCAATCCAGCAAGCCCCGGGCTCATGCAATGCACCACCCGGCTGCCGTAGCGTGCCTTCAGCCACAATGCGACGGCGGCCGATCGCCTGCCGGAGGAGATCACCAAAGCCGGCCCCCCGGCAGCCCGCGCGCCGGGCAACGACAGGCCGGGAACGCCTGCGCCGATCACGGCCCGCGTCGCTGCGGACAAGCCGATGAGGGACCCGGCGCGCTGCAGCCCTGCGATATGCGCCATCCAGTTCCACGCCAGCGGCACACGCCGGAACGGCACACCGAGCCGTTCGGCAATCCCTATGGCTTGCGCCGCGGTACCGGCGCGCGGATCGTCCAACACCCACACCCGGTCGCCCAGGGGCGCGGTCGGATCGATATGCTGCTGTGCTGTCTGGCGGGCCTCGGTCATGGCAATGGACGTGGGAACGCCGGGAAGCTAGGACAACCACTGTCCCGTATCGGGGACGCACGAACAGCAATACGGACAGGCGGAATGGAAAAGCAGCACATGACGGATTGGGATCGCGACGCCGCGCTGACGGCGGCGCGCATCCTGTTGGAGATCAAGGCCGTCAATTTCCGCCCCGAGGAACCTTACACGTTGACGTCGGGCTGGAAATCGCCCGTCTATATCGATTGCCGGCGCATCATCTACTTCCCGCGCGCCCGCGCCAAGATCTGCGAACTGGCCGTCGACAAGATCGGCCGCCATGTCGGTTACGAGACCATCGAAGCGGTGGCCGGCGGCGAGACCGCCGGCATCCCCTTCGCCGCCTGGATCGCCGACCGCATGCTGGCGCCAATGGCCTATGTGCGCAAAAAACCCAAGGGATTCGGCCGCAACGCACTGATCGAGGGCGATGTGCCAGAAGGCAAGCGCACCCTGCTGGTCGAGGATCTGACCACCGACGGCGCCAGCAAGATCCAGTTCGCCCAGGCGCTGCGCGATGCGGGCGCGATCGTCAATCACGCTTTCGTGGTCTTCTTCTACGGCGTGTTCCCCGGCAGCTTTGAGACGCTGAAGCGGATGGACATCGAGTTGCACCATCTCTGCACCTGGTGGGACGTGCTGGAAGCTTCTCGGGAACGCCCGTATTTCTCGGATTTGGCCCTCAGCGAGGTGCGCAAATTTCTGGAAAACCCGGTCGCCTGGTCGGCCGCCCATGGCGGTGTCTCCAGCGCCGAGGAAGCCGCCGCCCGGAAGAAAGCCTCTACGTGAACGCAAGGCGACCCGCCGCCGCAGCAGGTCGGCCGGGCCCGCTGGTATCAGCTGACCATCTGGCTGAGCACGAGCATCAGTTCGTCGGTGTTGAATGGCTTGCCGTGGGTCGGCCAATCCGCATGCTCCGGCGGCGTCGCTTTGTCGCCATAGCCGGATAGCAGGAGGAACGGGATCTTTCGCTCAGCGAGCAACTCGGCGACCGGAAAAACCTTCTCGCCCGCCAGATTCACATCTAGCAGCGCCGCATCGAAATCATCGCGCGCCGCCGCCGCCAGCGCCTCGCTCAGCCGGGAATACGGCCCCACCACGACGCAGCCCGCGTCCTCGAGCGCCGTCTCCAGCAGCATGGCGATCAGGACCTCATCCTCGACGACGAGAATACGGTGACCGCTGAGACCCGGGAGCATCACCTGTGTGGAAAACCTTACCTGGCCGCGGAAACAGGGGCCGCCCGGTTCGGCGGAACGTCAGTCTTGGCAATCAAGCCACCGCGTGAATAGCCCATAATCACCTCGCCGCCCCGTTCATGCCCGATGCTGCGCTCGATCGTGGGTAGACCAAAGCCTTCTTTGCCGGTTGTTCGGACCGTCAGATCCGCTCGCTTGCCGCAATTGCAATCTTGCAGCCAACCTTGATGACGCGGGACAGCACCGAATACCCGGTCGCAAGCTCTGCCCCGTTCTGCAAACCGATGTCGCGGTGTTCAAGTTCCTCGGCGCGAAACTTTTCTATCGTATCGCGCAGCTCCGCCTCGTCCTCGCCCAATGCCGCGGCCTGGGCCGCGTAGTGCTCGTCGATCGCCTCCTCGACGGCGACGGTGCAGGCCATCGCGGCGCGCTCGCCGATGGCGGCGGTGGCCGCGCCCAAGACGAAGCCCGCGAGATGCCAGAACGGCAGCAGCGCGGTCGGCCGCACGCGGCGCCTGGCGATCAACCCCGCGAACGTATCCAGATGCACCTGCTCCTGGTCCTGCATATGGCGGATCGTATCGCCTTGCCGGCCGCGGCCAAGCACGGCCAACTGGCCCTGATAGATCCGCTTCGCGCCGTATTCTCCGGCATGATCCACCCGAATCATGCGCGCGATCGCGGCCCGGTGCGTCAGGTCACCCGGTAGCCGTTCGGGACGCAAGGCGGCGTCAGGCAGATCGCTCATGCTGGGCTCCTTCGGCTGCGCCACAGGAATATGGCGGTGAGCGCCGCCAGCGCCAGGGCGAATATGAGATCCATCGTCGCCATCGAGATGGGAATGGACGGGATCAGATAGGTCGGGTCCTCGCAAGACTTGGATGGCGTGGCTGGCATGCTCGCCAGACGCTCCGCGATGCTGCCGCCGCTGAAATGCGGGGCCGCGCATTGCGGCAGCGGATCGGGCCACCAGCCTCGCTCCACGCCCACATGCGTCGCGGCAATACCGGCGCCCACCAGCATCGTCAGCGACAGCAACGCCAGCGCCAGCCGGGCGAGGCTGCGCGGCAGCACCAGCCCGACCACCCCCAACGCGACGGCGATGCGGTAGGGCCACCGCTCGATCAGACACAGGGCGCAGGGTACCAGGCCACCATAAATCTCGGAGGCATAGGCCACCAGAAAAGCGGCAGCGGCGGCGAGCGCGGACAGCGCGAGGACGACACGAAGCCGGGGAATCATCATAGCAGCCATATGACCGGAGCCGCGTCGATGAGCAAGCGGGCCGGATTGCCGGAGGCGCCCTGCCCGCCTAACGTACCCGGGCAAGCAGGGGAAACGACATGATAAAACTTTGGGGCCGCGCGAATTCCAGCAACGTGATGAAGGTCATCTGGCTGCTGCAAGAGCTCGGCGTTCCCTACCACCGCGTCGATGTTGGCGGCCCGTTCGGCGGCACCGCCACGCCATCCTATCGCACCATGAACCCGCTGGGCGTGGTGCCCACTCTCGAGGAGGACGGGTTCACGCTGTTCGAGAGCAACGCCATCATGCGCTATCTCTGCAACACCCAACCGGAGCCGACCGCGTTCTACCCCCAGGCCGCGCGATCGCGCGGCCAGATCGATTGTTGGCTTGATTTCCAGCAGACCGCGCTGAACAGGCCCCAGAGCACCGTCTTCCAAGGCCTTGTCCGCATCGCGCCGGAGCACCGCAACCACGCCGCCATCGCCACCGCCGTTACCGAAGCCGCCGGCATATGGGCGATCCTGGACGGACGCCTGGGGCGCCACGATTACGTCGCCGGCGACGACCTCACCCTGGCAGACATCGCCTTCGGCGTGCATATGCATCGCTGGTTCGTCATGCCCATTGAAGGCCGCCCGGACGCGCCGCATTTGCATAAGTGGTACCAGCGGCTGCTGGAGCGGCCAGCCTATCGGGATCACGTAGCCCTGCCGTTGAGCTAGAGCAGCATGGCCTGAGGTGGCGTCACGGGCCGGTCACCATTCGGCGAAGCTGCCATCCGGATGGCGCCACACCGGATTGCGCCAGCGATGGCCGATGGCGGCCTGCCGTTCGACCACCTCCTCGTTGATCTCGATACCAAGTCCCGGTCCCTGCGGAATGGCCACGTGACCATCCTTATAGGCAAACACCCCGGGGTCCCTGAGGTAGTCGAGCAGATCGTTGGTTGTGTTGTAGTGGATGCCCAGGCTCTGTTCCTGGATGACCGCGTTGTACGTCACCGCGTCGATCTGCAGATTGGCCGCGAGTGCGATCGGTCCCAGCGGGCAATGCAGCGCCACGCCCACATCGAACGCCTCAGCCATCGCCGCGATCTTGCGCGTCTCGGTAATGCCGCCGGCATGTGAGGGGTCGGGCTGGATGATGTCGACATAGCCCTCGGCCAAGATGCGCTTGAAGTCCCACCGGGAAAACAGCCGCTCCCCGAGTGCGATCGGCGTACCGCACTGGCTTGCGATCTCGCGCAGTGCTTCGGAATGCTCGCTCAGCACCGGTTCCTCGATGAACATCAGCCGGAACGGCTCCAGCGCTTTCGCCAATGCCTTGGCCATCGGGCGATGCACGCGGCCGTGGAAATCGACCGCTATGCCGAAATGCGGCCCCATCGCGTCGCGGATCGCGCCAACCCGCTCCAGCAGCGCGTCGATCTGGGCGTGGCTGTCCAGATATTGCAGCTCCGCCGTGCCGTTCATCTTGATCGCCGTGAAGCCCCGCGCCGCCACCTCGCGCGCCGAAACCGCCGCGTCGCCAGGCCGGTCGCCCGCGATCCAGGAATACACCCGGATACGGTCGCGCAACTGGCCACCCAGTAGCTGATGAATGGGAACACCGAGCGCGCGCCCCTTGATGTCCCAAAGCGCCTGATCGATGCCGGCGATGGCGCTCATATGCATGGGGCCGCCGCGATAGAAGCCACCGCGATACAGCACGGTCCAGTGATCCTCTATCAGGAACGGGTCCTTGCCGATCAGATAATCGGCCAGTTCCGCCACCGCCGCGGCCACCGTCGCCGCGCGTCCCTCCACCACCGGCTCGCCCCAACCTGTGACCCCGGCATCGGTCTCGATCTTGAGGAAGCACCAGCGTGGGGGCACGAGAAATGTGGTCAGTCGGGTGATCTTCATGGAGACTCCAGGCTTCGACCGCTTACGCCGTACGGGCGGCCTCACTCGCCAGCCAGGCGCGCACACCGGCGGCATCGGTGAACACATCCTGCACGCGCCAGCCGGCGCCGCCCAGGGCACGGGCAGCGCGCATGCCGTCCTCGTCGGTCACGTCGTCGCCGATATAGATGGGCATGCGACCGGCAAAGGGCGGCTGTGCCATCAGCGCGGTAACGGCGGTGCCCTTGTCGGCGCCTAGCGGCTTCATCTCCCACGCCATCAGCGCACCCATGATGGCAAAGTCCTCGCCATGGCCGGCCAACATCCGCTCCATCGCCTCGCGCAGCGCAGGGCCAGCCACGGGCGCCAGCCGGTGATGCAACACGAAGCTGCGCTGCTTGCGCTCCAGCAGCACGCCAGGCGTCTCCCGGGCGAGCCGCTCCGCCTCCTCCAGCCATTCGGGCGGCGGTTCGGCCAACGACACACGCACCACGGCATCATCCGGCGCGTGCCGGATGGCACCGCCATGCTCTCCGGCCACGGCATAGGGTATGCCCGCCAGCAACTGGTCCACCTGATCGATCGGCCGCCCGGTCACAATGGCCAGCGCGTCCCCCAGCCTTGCGCGCAGCCTGCGCAACACCGGCGGCAAATCCAGCGGCACGACGACACTGTCCGGCGTCCGCGCGATGTCGATGAGCGTTCCGTCCATGTCGAGCAGCAGCGCTGCATTTTGCGGCAGCGAGGGAAGGGTCATGCCCGGCACGCTGTCAGACGGATGTCGTATAGCGGGTGTTCCAGCATCGACACGCCAGGCTCGTCGGCGAGCATCCAGCCTTGGAAGCCCGGCGCGCCCTCATGGGAGTCCGAAATGTTGAGAAACGCGGTGTAGTCCGTCCTCTCGTCGGGCGGCCGGGCGAGGCAGGCGGTCACCGTGATCGACAACGACCCGAAATGCAGGATTTGCCCGATTTTACCGGCAAGCGATACCGTGCGCGCCGTCACCTTGTCCAGCGCCTGCAACTCGACCGTGGCGCGCGGCTGCCAGTCATTCGGCGGCGGCGGGGCCGGCTCAGGGGGCGGCATGGCGGTCGCATCGGAGCCGTCATCCGGCGCGGTTCCAGGCGACGAAGGCGCCTCCTGTGTCCCTGGCGCCGACAAATCTGGCGTCGAGACATCCGGCGCGGGCATCGGCACGGCGGTCGACGGAGGCACGGCAGGTGAGGAAGGCGGGGGCGTCCCGGGCGTCTGCACCTGCGGCATTGGCGGCTGTATCGGCGGGGAGAAAAGCGGGGCGGCTGGCGTGACGGGGATGATCGGCGGAGCCGGCGAGGTCACCCCTTGGGCATGCGCCACGCCCGCGATCAGGCCGAGCAGCAAAACCGGGCCACAGCGCCTCATTCGGCGACGCGCGACTGCTTCGGGCTGCGCAGCGACCGCACCATCTCCTCCAGGATCCGCCGCATGGCCTGCTCGTCCACGCCCATCAAAACGGCGTCCTCGAACGCATCCCGCATGGTCTGGGCCAGTTCGGCATGGTTCTCGGCAAGCGTCTTGAGCTTCTCCCGGCACGAGACCGGCGTGCCGTCCGCCTGCGGCCAAAGCTTTGGCGCATCCATCATTTCAACGGCGGCGCGAGACCGCCGGATGACGGCGCGGTTGGCGCCGCGCCATCGCCCTGGGGCTTTGCATTTTCCCGCAGCGATTTCTGCACATTGCTCGACAAGTCACTGACACTGAAAATAAATTTTCCCAGCAACTCTTCCAGGCTCACGGAACCCTGGGTGATCGTCACCGTGCCGCCATTCGCCAGCGTTTTCTCGTCGCCCCCGGGCGACAGCGACAGATATTTGCCCCCTATCATCCCGTCGCTGGTCACTTCCGCGCTCGAATCCACCGGCAGCTTGATGGACGGCTCCACGGTGAAGCTGACGACCGCCTGGTAGGTTTGCGGATCGATGCTGGTCGCGGACACGGTACCGACCTTGACCCCCGCCATGCGCACGTCGGACCCGACGGACAGCCCGTCAATGTGGTCGAACTTCGCATTCAGCGTCATCCCGGACATCGTCGCGCGGCCGGTATGGGCTACTGCATACCCAAGAAACGCGACGGCCACCACCAGCACGACCGCGCCAGCCCCAAGCTCCGCCGGATTGCGCTGGGCCATGCCTAGCCGCCGGGGGTCCAGGACTCGTAATCGCCCGTCGCGGGGGCGCGGTGGCCGCCCTTATAGTCATGGCCGGGCGGACGGTAGCTGGAAGGCGTGCCGGTGGCATTGGCCAAATGCGGCTTCTGCCAGGGCCGCCGGCCCGTATCGGGCAACGGCGCGTCCGTGGTGTAGTGCAGCCAGGCATGCCATTCCGGCGGTACCTTGCTGGCCTCGGGCAAGCCGGCATAGGCCACCCAGCGGCGGCGCGGCAGCCCGGGCCGCAGACGCTTATCCTCGTAATAGACATTACCTTCGCCGTCGCGGCCGACAAAGCGACCGCTCAGCCACGTATGGATACGGGTGCCGATGTTCATAGCCGGTGATATAGCATGCCCACGCCCATGGTCCATGGCATGCGGC
>DASXIW010000158.1:0-9302 GCA_036497785.1 Acetobacteraceae bacterium
CGCCAGCCAATGGAAATAGGTGCGCGTCTTCTTGCCGTCGATTTCCGCCGGGTAAAGCTCGTTCCAGCCGCGCGGGCTGATGGTGATGGAAGGCGTGATCACCACATCGCAGGTCGCGAAGAAATCCTGCCAGCGCCGATAGAGTGCGGTCTGCAACACCTGCCCGCGCGCGAAATCCTCCGCGTCGTAGCGTAGCCCTTCCTCGACATTGGCGCGCACATTGGGGCCAACGTCCTGCGGCCGCTCGCGATATTTCGCCAGATGCGAGGCGATGAAGCCTTGCGCGCGCAGGATCTCGAACGCCTCGTCGGCGCCGGCGCAATCGGGCGTGGCATCGTCGGCCCGCGCGAAGACCTGGCGGAACAGCGCGGTCTTTTCGGCGAACACCTCGGCGATATGCCGCTCGGTCGGCGCGAAGCCGAAATCAGGGGTCAGCGCCACGCGCAACGATGAGAGATCGAGGGCGGCGGGCGGGAAGAAATCGCCGGGCATACGAACGCGCCTACCATAAATGCTGGTCGCCAGCGGGTCGCGCGCATCGTCCGAGACGATGGCCGACAGCATCAGCGCCAGATCGGGCACGGTGCGCGCCATGGGTCCCGCGACCGGCAGGCCGGACCAGCCAAACACCCGGCTTTCCCCGGGCACCAGCCCCGGCGTCGGCCGGAAGCCGACAATGCCGCAGAAGGCGGCCGGGTTGCGCAACGACCCGCCAGTGTCGCTGCCGCTGGCAATCGGCACCATGCCGGTGGCGAGTGCGACCGCCGAGCCGCCAGACGATCCGGCCGCCGATTTCGTGGGATCGAACGGATTGCCGGTCGCGCCATAGACGGTGTTGCGGGTATTGGCCCCCGCGCCCCATTCCGGCGTGTTGGTCTTGCCGGCCACAATCGCGCCGGCGGCGCGAAGATTGGCGACCAGGGCATCATCCTTCGTCGGCACGTGGTCGCGATAGATCGGGCTGCCCCAGGTGGTCCGCAGGCCGGAAGTGGCCTGCAGATCCTTGATGCCCACGGGAAGCCCGTGCAGCGGCCCCAATGCCTCGCCGCGCATCACCGCCGCCTCGGCCGCCCGCGCCTCCCGCCGCGCCGCATCGTCATCGCGCGCCACCATGGCGTTGACCGCCGGATCGACCGCATCCATGCGCCCGATGCAGCTCTCCAGCAATTCGACAGGCGAGAGCTGCTTGCGCCCGATCATGGTGCGGGCGTCAAGGGCGTTGAGGTCACAAGGCTCGGTCATGCGGCGATCCGTTCGGTCAGTTGTTGCGGGAAGGTGGTCCGGCGATCAAAAGCCGGGCGATCAATAGCCAAGTGCAAGCCCGTCCTTGCGGGGATCGGAGCCGCCGATCAGAACGCCGCGCTTGCGGTCGATGAAGATGGCCTGGCCGCCGCCATGCGGACGTGAAGTCGTCTCCATGTCGTGGCCCATCGCCGCCAGCCGGGCAACTATTTCGGCGGGGATGCCGCGCTCGGCCTGCAGCTTGCCCTGATAGGGAAAGATCCTGGCCAGATCTAGGGATTCCTGAATATCGAGGCCGTAGTCGAAATGGTTGGTCAGGAACCAGGTCTGCCCCATGGGCTGATAATGGCCGCCCATCACGCCATAGGGCATCACCGCCTCCCCGTCCTTCGTCACCATGCCGGGAATGATGGTGTGCATGGGCCGCTTGAACGGCGCGATGCAGTTCGGGTGGTTGCGATCCAGGCGGAAGCTGAAGCCCCGGTTTTGCAGCATCACGCCGGATTTCTCCGCGAGGATGCCGGAGCCGAAGCCCTCGAACAGCGAATTGATGAAGCTGCACGCATTGCCGTCGCGATCCACCACCGTCAGATACACAGTATCGCGATGCACCGGCAGCGCCGCCTCGCCGGGGGCGGGCATATGCGCCATCGCCACGTCGTCGCGGATCAGCCCGCGCAGTGCTTTCAGATAGGCGGGATCGAGCAGCTTGCTGACGGGCACGTCCACCTGGCCCGGATCGGCCAGGAAGGCGTCGCGGTCGCGGAACGCCAGCCGGCACGCCTCAATATGCCGGTGCAGCCGCGTCGCACCCATCGGGCCATCCAGCGCCGGGCCGAAGCCTTCCAACATGCCAAGGATCATCAGCACCAGCAGGCCGGAGCCATTGGGCGGGCACTGCCAGACCTCATGCCCATGCCAGCCGAGGCGGATGGGATCGACGAAATGCGCCGCCGTGCGGCCAGCGGCGAAATCCTCCTCGGTATGCAGGCCGCCATGTGCGCGCAGCGTGGCGACGATGTTGGCGGCCACTGGTCCCTCATAGAAGGCATGCGAACCGTGCTTGGCGATCGCCTTCAGCGTGGCGGCCAATTCCGGCTGGCGGAACATGTCGCCCGGCGCGGGGGCCTTGCCGCCGGGCAGGAATTTCGTCGCTCCGTTCAGTTCCAGCTTGCCCACCAGGTTCGCCCAGTCGGCGGCGATCTTGGAATGCACGGGATGGCCGTTCTCGGCGTAGCCGATGGCCGGGCGCAGCAACTCGTCCAGACCCATCGTGCCATGCGCGGCAAGCAGCGTCTCCCAGGCCGAAATCGCGCCGGGCACGGTCACGGAATGGGCCGAGGTGTTCACCTGCGCGGTCATGCCGTGCTGCTCGTACCAATCGATCGTGGCGGCGGCGGGCGCGCGGCCCGAGCCGTTCAGCGCCACCACCTTGCCGGTTCCGGCCGGCGCGTAAAGGCAGAAGCAATCGCCGCCAATGCCTGTGGATTGCGGCTCGATCACGCACAGCACTGCGACTGCCGCCACGGCCGCATCCAGCGCATTGCCGCCGGCGCGAAGCACGTCGAGAGCCGCCAGCGTCGCCGCCGGCATCGAGGTGGCCGCCATGCCCTGGGTCGCAACCACCGGGCTGCGTCCGGGAAAGTGGAAATCGCGCAATCGCGCCTCCTGTCCTGAGAAACCTATTGTGCCGTCCAGCCGCCATCCACGCGCAGCGACGTGCCGGTAATCATGGCCGATGCCGGCGATGCAAGAAACACCACCGCACCGGCCACATCGCGCGACATCCCGCCATGGCCCAGCGGAATACGCGACAAAATCTCCGCGGCGAAGCCCGGATCCTCCAGAAAGGCGGCGGTCATCTCGGTGGCGATGAAGGTGGGGGCCACCGTATTCACACGAATGCCGTGCGGCGCGAGTTCGAGCGCCATCACTTTGGTCATCCCTTCGAGCCCCTGCTTTGTGGCGCAATACGCCACACGGCGAGGGCCGCCAACATGGCCCATCTGCGAGGAAGTGGTGACGATGCTCCCGCCTGTGCCAGCGCCCACCATGCGCCGCGCGACTGCCTGCGCGACCACGAATGCCCCGCGCCGATTCACCACCATCAGCATGTCGAAGCTTGGGAGGTCGATCTCGGCCGACAGACCATCCGCACGGAGCGCGGCCACTGCCGCTTCAAGCCGGTCGATCCGCCGCGCGGCCAGCACCACATGCGCCCCCGCCTCCGCCAGCGCCCTTGCCGTCTCGCGCCCAATTCCCGAACTGGCGCCCGTCACCAGCGCCCGCTTGCCGTCCAGCCGCAAATCCATCGACATCGCCTTTCCAGGGGACGACGCTGGCAGGCTCAACCCCCATTGGCAACAGGCCCCCGAGGCTGGATCATGCCTGAACAACAGAACGGGCATATCAATGGCGACGATGGATGATTTCGACCGGCTGGATATTCGGGTGGGCGTCGTCACGGATGCGCAGCCCTTCCCCGAGGCGCGCAAGCCGGCGTTCAGGCTGTGGATCGATTTCGGCGGGGATCTCGGCGTCAAGCGCTCCTCCGCCCAGGTGACGGTGCATTACACCGCCGAACAGCTGATCGGCCGGCAGGTCATGGCCGTGGTGAATTTCCCGCCGCGCCAGATCGGCCCGTTCGTCAGCGAGGTTCTCACCCTCGGCGTGCCCGATCCTGACGGTGCCGTCGTCCTGCTGGCGCCGGACCTGCCGGTACCGAAGGGCGGAAGGATGTTCTGATGCCGGATCTGGCCAAGGCGAAGCATCTCTACACCGTCACCTGGGATCAGTTGCATCGCGACGCCCGCGCGCTGGCGTGGCGGCTGATCGGACAGGGACCTTGGCGTGGGATCGTCGCCATTACCCGCGGCGGCATGATCCCTGCCGCCATCATCGCCCGCGAACTGGATATGCGCGTCATCGAAACGGTCTCCGTGGTCACCTATGGTCAGGATGGCGCGGATGAGACCGAGATCGGCCAGCCCGAAATCGTCAAACCGCCCACGGCCGCCGGCGATGGCGAGGGCTTCCTGATCGTTGACGACCTGGTCGACACCGGCACCACGGCGCGGCTGGTGCGGGCGTTGCTGCCGCGCGCCCATTTCGCCTGCGTCTATGCCAAACCGGCCGGCCGCCCTCTGGTCGACAGCTTCGTTACCGAGGTCAGCCAGGACACCTGGATCATGTTCCCCTGGGACACGGAACCGCAATTTTCCGTGCCTCTGGCCAAGCGCGAACGCACCGGATGATCCCGGCCGGACGGCGATCGGCGCGCCTGTCCCGTGGAAGAACGAAGGAAAATAACCTCCACCCCCCGGATTTCATGCGGAAATTGCGGCACCGTGTGGTAACTTGTTGGAACTCGGCTGAATGTTGACCGTTCTGCGCAC
Organism: Acetobacteraceae bacterium; assembly: GCA_036497785.1. Taxonomy (GTDB): domain Bacteria; phylum Pseudomonadota; class Alphaproteobacteria; order Acetobacterales; family Acetobacteraceae; genus DASXIW01. The sequence goes on from DASXIW010000158.1 coordinate 4,638, forward strand.
ATGCGATGGCTGCGTTGCTGATGGGGAGTACAGGGCATGAGGATTTTGACGCCGAGTAGGCAGGCCCTGGCGAAACGGACCTTCGGGGTCCTCCTGCTCGCCACCTTCGCCTATGCGATTACACCTTATATCTGCCTGTGGCGGCTGTACAACGCTGTCGAACAGGGCGACGCGGCGACCCTGGCCCAGGTCGTCGATTGGAATTCCGTCCGGCGCGGGCTCAAGGAAGACATTGCCGAGGGCATTATCGGCATGGCGCCCGCCGAGACGGTCGCCAGGGGCAACACGTTGCCCGCCTTCGGCTCCGGCTTCGTCACCGGCATCGCGTCCAATGTTGTGGATGAGGAGGTAACGCCGCAGCATCTGGCCGAAGCGGTGCGTGACGCTCAGCCGGCCACGGCGCCTGCCCAGCCAGCGGCACCCGACAATGCCAGCGGCTTCGGTTCGCTCGAACGGGCATTCTTCACCAGTCCCACCTGCTTCATCGTCAGCATCCGCCTGCCCGGCCAGGATCCCGACGATCCGGCGCTGCGCGTCGAGCTTGGCCTTTCCGGAACCGGCTGGAAAGTGATCCGCGCATGGGTGCCGCAGGACCTGATGGACGAGGCGAACACCCACACCTGAGCGACAGGCCAGCGGAGTCCGTCTCTCTGATCTATCCCTCCGCGAGCGCCGCCTTGCTGGCCCTCACCCGCTCGATGCGGCGGCCATCCATCTGCGTGACCTCGAACATCCAGCCGCCGAACACGATCCGGTCGCCAAGCCGCGGCACTCGCCGCAGCAGGGCCAGCATCAGCCCCGCCAGCGTGTGATAGCCGCCTTCCGCCGGCAGGTCCGGCAAATGCAGGCGCGCCTTCACCTCGTCCACCGGCATCATGCCATCAAGTTGCAATACGCCGTCGGCGGGTTGGCTTTCTCCTGCGCCCGCATCGGCGTTGTCAGACTCGCCCACGATCGCCCCCAGCACGTCCGCGGCAGTCACCACGCCCTCGAAACTGCCATACTCATCCATCACGAGGGCGAGCCCGAGCGGATCGGTTTTCAGCCGCTCGAGCGCGTCCAGCGCGGTCACGGTATCCGGCATCACCATTGGCTGGCGCAGATCGGCGGCGATGGACAGCTCCTGGCCAGCCAGGATGCGATCCAGAATATCCTTGGCGCGCACCACCCCCACCACATTGTCCACCGACCCATCACCCACGATGAACCGGGAATGCGGGGCTGAGGTCAGGGTCTGCGCGATCTCCTTCTCGCTGTCGGTGCGATCGATCCAGGCCAGTTCGTTGCGCGGCGTCATGATGGCCCGCACCGGCTTGTCCGCCAGGCGCAGCACGCGCTCGATGATGTCGCGCTCCTCGCTCTCCAGCACGCCGGTCTCCTCGCCTTCGACCAGCAGCGCCTTCAGTTCCTCTTCCGTGATGGTATTCGGCGCCCCGCGCGGCGTGCCGAAGGCGCGCAGCACGGCCGATGATGACCAGTTGAGCACCACCACCACAGGCAAGGTGACGCGCGCGAGGGCCGCGATCGGGCCGGCGACGACCGCCGCCACACGTTCCGGCTCACGCAGGGCCAGTTGCTTCGGCACCAGCTCGCCTAGAACCATGGTCAGATAGGTGATCAGCACCACCACCACCGCCAGCGACAGGCTGGGCGCGAATGGTTGCAGGGCCGGCACCAGTTCCAGGATCGGCGAAAGACGCCCGGCGATGCGCGCGCCGCCGAACACGCCAGCCAGAATGCCGACAAGGGTGATACCCACCTGGACGGTGGGAAGGAATCGCTGCGGATCTTCGGCGAGCTCGCGCGCCCGCGTGGCGCCTTTCACCCCCTTGTCCTCCAGCACCGCGAGACGGGAGCGGTTGGCCGAAACAAGCGCCAGCTCGCTCAACGCGAACGCGCCATTGACCAGGATCAGCAGCAGCACCACGGCGATGTCGATTGCGGTAGCCATGTCATCGGGGTCCGAAAGAAGGAGCGGCCGACATCATACCCGGCATGGCTTGTCCGGCGATATGCGCTGCCACCCGATCTTCGGTTGCGGAAACGCCGTCAATTTTGCGCCCAGTTCTAGATTTTGAGCTTTCATCATGTTTTGTTAATGTATCGCAATCGGTGGGGCATAAGATGAATGACAAGCCTTCCGCCAGGATCATCGCGTTCCCCTGCGCGCCAGAGCCGGCGGATGCTTCTGCCGACCGGCTGCCCCGGGCGTTGGCGGCGCTGGAGGTTGCCCTCTCCCTGCAGCGCGAAGCCCTGGCGCGCTGGCAGGCGACGTTCGGGGAATTGCGCGGCAGCATGGCGACCGTCTCCGGCTCCGCCGACCGGTGCCAGGACAGCCTGGCGCAGCTTGGCACGCTGGTCGTGGGACTTGACCATGCGAATCGGGCGCTGACCATCACGCTGGACGACGCCCTTTGATCTGCGCGTAAATCCGCTCGGCTTTTCCGTCCTCCGCCGCCATGCCAGTCTGGCGCCGAAGGAGATTGGAATGACCGAGCCCGGATTGATTGCCCAATTGCGTGCCACTCGCGTGGTGCCGGTAGTACGCACCTCATCGGCCAGCGCCGCCGCGACCGCGGTGCAATGGCTGCATGGCGCAGGATTGCGCGTGTTCGAAATCACCATGACAATTCCGGACGCGCCTGCGCTGATTCGCGAGCTCGCGGCCGATCCCAGCCTGCTGATCGGCGCCGGCACCGTGCCAGACGCGCAGATCGCCCGCGCCTGCCTGGAGGCAGGTGCCCGGTTCATCGTCGCCCCCTGGGTGGACGCCGCCCTCGCCGCCCCCTGCCGCGCGACGGGCGCCGCACTGATGCTCGGGGCGCTGACGCCCACGGAGGTGCGCGCGGCGCTACAGGCGGGCGCGGATGTGGTAAAGATATTCCCGGCGTCCTCGGCGGGCGGCCCCGCCCATATCAAGGCACTCGCCAGCGTGTTCCCGAACGTCGCATTTTGCCCGACCGGCGGCGTTGAACCCGGCAATGTGGCGGCCTATCTGGCCGCCGGCGCCGCCTTCGTCGGCATGGGCGGCGCGCTGGTGGATGAGCGGCGCATTGCCGCCGGCGATCGCGCGGCCATCGTGGCGGCGGCGGAGGCGATCCTGTCATGACCGATCTAGTCTGCATGGGCGAACCCATGCTGGAATTCAATCAGCTCCCGCCCGAGCCGGACGGGCGCCGCCTGTATGTCGAGGGCTGCGGCGGCGATAGCTGCAACGTCGCCGTGGCCGCCGCGCGCCAGGGCGCGCGCGTCGCCTATGTGACCGCGCTGGGCAGCGACCCCGCCGGCGATCGCTTTGTCGAATTGTGGCGCAACGAAGGTGTGGACGCTTCCGCCGTGCAGCGCAACCCGGACCGGGCGACGGCGGTGTATTTCGTCACCCATGGGCCGGCCGGCCACGAATTTCTGTATTATCGCCGCGATTCCGCCGCCGCCTGGTTCCGGCCGCAGGACGTGCCGGAAGGGCTTATCGCGGGTGCGCGGATGTTTTTCGCGACCGGCATCAGCCAGGGCATTTCGGCCAGCGCGGCCGATGCGGTGTTCCACGCGATCGACATAGCCCGCCGCCACGGCGTGGGCGTTGCTTACGATACCAATTACCGGCCCCGCCTTTGGCCACCCGCCCGCGCCGCCGCGGTGATCCACGCCGCCATCGCCCACGCCGATATCGCCCTGCCCGGGCTAGAGGATGCCCGTGTGCTGACCGGCCTGACCGACCCGGACGCCATCGCGGATTTCTATCTCCGCCTGGGTCCGAAAATCGTCGCCGTGAAGCTGGGCGATGCCGGTGCGCTGATTGCCACGCCGGACAGGCGCGTCAGGCTGCCTCCATTTCCGTGCAAGCCCGTCGACGCCACCGGCGCAGGCGACGTGTTCTGTGGCAGCTTCCTGGCCCGGATGATCGCGGGCGACGATTCCGAGGCGGCCGGCCGCTACGCTTCCGTCGCGGCCGCGCTGCAGACCGAAAATTACGGCGCCATTCCGCCAATCCCCCGTGCCGCCGACGTGCTCGCCGCACAGGCCGCGGTTTGCTGACCACGGATCGGCTGGTGTTGCGGACGTGGCGCGACAGGGACATCGCCCCGGTCGCCGCCATATTCGCCGATCCGGCCGTGATGCGGTACTTCCTGGGAACGCGCGACACCGCCTATTCCGAACGCTGGGTCGCCGGCGTGCGCGCGCATTTCGACCGCCTCGGATTCGGTATCTGGGCGCTGCAAGCCCCCGGCGTGGCCGATTTCATCGGCTTCGCCGGACTGTCGGAGGTGCCGGACTCCATGCCCGCCTTCCCCGGCGTGGAGATTGTCTGGACGCTCGCCGAAGCGTATTGGCGCCAGGGCTATGCCACCGAAGCCGCCCGCGCCGCGCTGACGGACGGTTTCGGCCGGCTGGGATTGTCCGAGATCGTGGCGTTCACGGCGGCAGTGAACGCGCCGTCCCGCGGGGTGATGGCCAAGCTCGGCATGCACCACGATCCGCGGGACGACTTCCAACATCCCCGCATTCCGGAGGCCCATGTGCTGGGGCCGCATGTGCTTTATCGCCTGACATCGGCGCAGTTTTCCCCGCGCCGCTGATCGCCGCACGCACCCGCCATTGATCTTGATCTGCAACCGAAGCATTCTCGTCGCGTTGCGCAGGGCAGACCTGCAAAATTAGGGTAGA
>DASXIW010000159.1:0-2324 GCA_036497785.1 Acetobacteraceae bacterium
CTGGTCCGGAATAAACCACGCATCGGCGACGGTGGCGGTCGAAAGCTCCGGCGCCTGCACGAACAGCACCCCGTCTGGCGCGATCCGCGCAGTCCACGGCGAGGCCCGCGGCACCGCTCGGTCATGTTCGGCGAACAGCCCGGCCTGCGGCGACGGGCCAGCAGTGCCCGCTGCCAGCGTCAGGCTGAAATCGCCGTCTTCAGGCACGCAGATGTCCTTGCAGACCAGCCATTCCGCGTGCGCCTTCAGCGTGCCGGCAGCAGCGGTGACAGTGACCGGCAGCAACACCTCGCCGGTGTAGCCGTAGGTCATCACCGACCCCTCGGCGATCCGCCGCGGCGCCGGCCAGTCAATCGGCGATTGGCCGCCTGCGATCGTCAGCTCCGGCGGCACGCCGGCGTCGCCAGGATTTTTCCAATACGTGTGCCACCCCGGCGCCATGCGCAGGCGCAGGCCGACGCGCAACGTCCCGCCGGGCTGGACCGCATCGGTTTCGCTGACAAACGTGGCAACCGCACGCTTGCTGCTGACCGGCGCACTTTCCAGCGCGCACGCAGGCCGCGCCGCCCCAACCAGCAGCGCGATCGTCATCAGCACCATCGTGGCGGCAAGCCGCTTCATCTCGTCTCCATGTGCAATCCGGCGCACTATTATGCACCCGTTACGAGGGCGAATGCCAGTGTCAGGGTTTACCTTGCCGGAGTTTTCGTCCTAGCGTTCCCGCAACACCGCTGACATGGGGAAACCGCACATGACAAGCAATGGCTTCGGCGCCGACTGCCTGACCGGAGTACGGGTCCTGGACATGACCCAGTTCGAGGCCGGGCCGTCCTGCACCGAGACCCTCGCCTGGCTGGGCGCCGAAGTGGTGAAGGTGGAAAACCCGAGGGGTGGCGATCCGGGCCGCTCGCTGGGCGGCAAGCCCGGGGTCGATGATCCCTATTTCCTCAATTTCAACGCCAACAAGAAATCCGTCACCGTCAATCTGAAGGACCCCAAAGGGCTGCAACTGGTCAAGGACCTCGCCGCCAAAGCCGACGTGATGGTGGAGAATTTCGCCCCGGGCGCGATCGAGCGCCTCGGCCTCGGCGCCGATGTGATCCGCGCGCTGAACCCCTCCATCATCTACTGCCAGGTGAAGGGCTTCGGTGAAGGCAGCCCGTACGAGAAGAACCTCGCCTTTGACATGATCGCCCAGGCCTGCAGCGGCATCATGAGCACCACCGGCGAGCGCGACGGCCGCCCGCTGAAGCCCGGACCGTCACTGGGCGACACCGGCACCGGCATGCTGCTGGCGATCTCGATCCTCGGCGCGCTGTACCGGCGCAAGACGACAGGGGAGGGGGATCATCTGCAGGTGGCGATGCAGGACGCCATGCTGCACTACATGCGGATCGCGTTCTCGCATCAGGCGCGCACCGGCACGCCGGCGCCGCGCGCGGCCGACAGTTCGGTGACCGGCGGCAACCCGCCGATGGGCACATTCCCGACCAAGGGCGGCGGCCTGAACGACTATGTCTACGTCTATACCTCGCGCGCCAACCCGGAGCACTGGCGCCGCCTGCTGGGCGTGATCGGGCGCGAGGACGTGGCTGGCGATCCGCGCTTCGAAACCCCCGCCGCGCGCGCCGAACGGGCGGCGGAGGTGAACGAAATGGTCGCATCCTGGACCCGCCGGCACACCAAGCACGAGGCGATGGAGATCATCGGCGCTGCTGGTATCCCTGCTGGTGCGGTGCTCGACACTGCCGAATTGGTCAACGACCCGACCTTCGAGCAGCGCGGCATCATGCAGACGATCGCCCATCCGGCAGCGTGGCCGTTCAAGATGGTGGCATGGCCGGTGCGCTTTTCCGGCAACACCCCGCCAGTAAAGCCGGCACCGTTACTTGGAGCAAACAATGACGACGTGCTGAGCCACTTGCTGGGTCTCGACGCCGGCCGCGTCGGCAGCCTGCGTGCAGAAAAAATTATCGGTTAATCCAGGGAGGATACTGTCATGACGGAAATCACCGGCTCGGAAATCATCGCCCGATGCCTGCAGAAGGAAGGGGTAAAGGATCTCTTCTACATCATGGGCGGCCCTATGCTACTGGCCGAAGCCACCTGCATCAAGGAAGGCATTCGCATGATCGACGTCCGCCACGAGCAGGCGGCAGCGTTCATGTGCCAGGCCTACAGCCGGCTGAAACAGGTCCCCTCGGTCTGTATGGCTGCCTCGGGGCCGGGTGTAACCAACCTGATTACCGGCATGGCCAACGCGCTGGTCGATTGCTGTCCGGTGGTGGCGCTGGGCGGATCGAGCCAGCTGTCGCAGTTCGGCC
>DASXIW010000160.1:0-3802 GCA_036497785.1 Acetobacteraceae bacterium
CCGACGATTGCGGCAGCCGCGCGACGGCGACGCGGGATGCGCTCAGTCGGTCGATCCGCGCCTCCCGGTGCAGCAATCGCAGCGGCGACCAATCGAGCGCCAAATCGTCGATTGCCAGCCAGGCGCCCGCCTGATCATGGATTTCCAGATGGGCGATGCGCGGCGCATCCGGGAAGCGCCCCGACCAGCCCTGGATCACCACTTGCCCGCCGGTTGCCTGGGTCAGCACGCGTGCGATCAGCTGCGCGCCAGGGCCGGTATTCGGCAGGATGAACAGCACCGCCACCGCCAGCACCACCAACCCCGCCAGCAGGCGGAAACCCCAGGAGGCGATGCCTAGGGCAATGCGCAATGCGATGTGCAAAACGGGGCGCATCAGAAGGCCTGCCCGATGCCGATATAGGCCTCCAGCGCGTCGCTGTTGTTCTGGTGGATCAGCGGCACCGCGATATCAAACCGGATCGGCCCGATCGCCGTGTAATAGCGCGCCCCGACACCCGCGCCGACCCGCCAGGCGCCGTTGAACGGCACCCCGTTGCTGCCGACCTGCCCGGCATCGACGAAGGCTACGACGCCATAGCTTGCCCCGATGCGCTGCCGGAACTCGACGGTGCCCACATCGATCGAGGTGCCACCGATCGGGTTGCCGTCGGGGAAGGCGGGGCCGACGGATTGGAAGCGATAGCCGCGAATGGTGCCGCCGCCGCCGCCGTAGAAACGCTGATCGGGCGGGATGGCGAAGGTGCTGGCACCCTCCACGCCGCCCACCAGGCCGCGCAGCGCCAGCACGCTGCGGCCGGTATGGGAGAAATCGATATAGGTGGAGGCCGAGGCCTGGGCGATGACGAAAGTACTGTCCTGGCCGGCGTTGAAGCTCTCCGTGGGCGTCACCACCGCCGAGGCCTTCACCCCGCTGGTCGGGTCGAACAGGCTGTTCGCGCTGTCATAGGCCAGGCCCAGCGGCACCTGCGCCAGGGTGTAGTTGCGCCCGACCTCCTGCTGCACGAAATGCGCCTCCTCGCCGGACAGGCCGATACTTGCGGTCCAGTGGTCGGACAGCTTGCGGCTCAGCGTCACGCTGGCGATGGCCGCGGTGCGGTCATAGGCTTGCAGCGATTCCTTCACGCCGAGCAGTTGGAAGGTGAGCGACTGGCCGCGTTGCAACCAATCCGGCAGCGTCAGCGTCGGGCCGAAATTGTAACCGGGCTGCACCGAGGCGGTGCCGCCGAGATTGGTGGCCGCGGCGCTGAGGGTGAGCTGTTCGGCGCCGCCGAACAGGTCGCGCTGCACCCAGGAGGTGGACAGGCTGCCGCCCTGGTCGGTGGAGAAGGCGGCGGTGATGTTCACGGCGTGCAATGGCCGCTCGCTGACCACCACGTTCACCGGCAGCCTTCCCTGTGCGTCCAGCGTATCGGGCGTTTCGATCTGCACGCCCCCGATCGCACCGACTGAGGCAAGATCCTGGCGGGCCGCCTCGATCTTGGCGGGATCGTAATGCTCGCCGGAATGCAGCGTCAGCCGGCGGAGGACGAAGGCTTCGCGCAGGTGCTGCAGCCCGCTGACACTGATGGCGCCCAGATCGACGCGCGGCCCGGCCTGCACGTCGAACGCGACATCCAACGCCTGGGCGGAGGGGTCCAGCGTCGCCTCCGGGGCGGACACCTGGGCCAAGGCATGGCCCTCGGCGCGCAACGCGGCCAGCAGGCGCTGCTGCGCCGCCAAAACATCGGCCGCGCGGGCGGGCGCGCCGGACGGCAGCTTCAGAGCGTCGCGGGCCGCGAGCGCCACGTCGCCGTGCAGATCCACATGGCGCAGATGGAATTCCGGCCCCGGCGTGAGGGTGATGGCAACCGGAACCCTGGTGCCGGCGCGGGACGCATCGAGCGCATCGGGCAGGCCGGGATCGTCCAGCCCACGCCCCTCGATGGTCACCTTCGCGGTACCGTCGTAGTAGCCGAAACCGCCCATGACGGTGACGAAGCGCGAGGCGTCGTTGCGGGCGCGCGCCACCAGCGCGAAGGGGCCGGCGGGGGCGATGTCGTGCAGCGACACCAGGGTGGAGGAGCTTTTTAGGGCCGCATCCATGGCGGCATCTCCGGTGAGCGCGATGGTCACGTCATAAGGCACGGGATCGGCAGCGCGGACGCTGTGCTGGAGACAGGCAAGTCCGGCAAGCATCAAGCCGACGGTCCGCCAGGACAAGGCGGCCGATCGGTGCAGGATATTCAGGGCTTTCGGCAGTTTGCGCGCTACTCTCAATATGTTGCCCAGGGTGCCCATCCTGCCCGGGACTAGCAACACACGGGGATGTGTCCTGGTTCCCACAGGTCATGTTTCCGCCACGAGAGCTTCAAGCAATCGTAACGACCGCGTCATTGTTCGGCGCGGCCGGCCGGGGTATGCGTTAGGACCATGCACAAAATGCCACTTCGTCTGAAGGCGAAACGCACGCCCTTGTTGCAACGGCCACCGGAACCCGGCGCCGATGACGGGTCCTGGACGGAATTCCTGCCCAGCCGTGGCGTGGTGCTGCGGCGCTTCCGCGCCATAAGGCGCGGTTTGCTGGTGCTGTTGTGGACGCTGCTTTGCATACTGGTGCAGGCGCTTTTGCTGCTGCTGCCCGGGCCAGCGAAAATTGGTTTCGCGCGCCTGTACTGGGCGGGCATGAGCTGGCTGATCGGGGTCAAGGTGCGCATGATCGGCGCGCCGGCGATGCGCGTGGATGGGCGCCCGGTCGTCTACGTTTCCAACCATTCCTCCTGGCTCGACATACTGGTCCTGGGCGGCCGCCTGAACGGCTGCTTCGTCGCCAAGAACGAGGTGATCGGCTGGCCGGTGGTCGGCCTGATCGCCCGGCTCGGCCGCACCGTCTATGTGCGCCGGCGCCGCACCAGCACGGGGCGGGAGCGCGATGCGATGCAGGCGCGGCTGGCCGCCGGCGACGGCCTGATCCTGTTTCCCGAGGGCACCACGTCGGATGGCTCGCGCGTCATGCCGTTCCGCTCGGCCTTCTTGTCCATTGCAACCCAGCCCATCACGCCGGGCGGGCAGATGCCGATCGTGCAGCCTGTGTCGGTCGTCTACGACCGGCTGGGCGGCCTGCCCACGGGCCGCACCTCCCGGCCGATCTTCGCCTGGTATGGCGACATGGATATCGGCTCGCATTTCTGGCGGCTGGCGCAGTATCAAGGATTGCGGGCCACGGTGCTGCTGCACACCCCGCTGGACCCGGCGCGATTTGCCGATCGCAAGGCGCTGGCCCACGCGGCCTGGGTCGCGGTGGCCGAAGGTGCGTCCTCTCTGCGCCAGAACCGCCCGGCAAGGCCGGTAACCGCCCCAGGCAGTCTCGAATTGCCGGAGACAGGCCCCATGTATGCGTGAGCCATTGCGGAATGCTTGACATGCCCACCGCGCATTCTGCGAGACTGACTGCGGTGAACGGAGGCACTTCGCGCCCTTGCGCTTGACCTGCCCGACATGGACGGCGATTCCTTCCCTGTTCCCGGCCGCACAGGTCGGAGAGGGAATGGAGCCTTGTTCGTGAGTCAGACTGATCGCGCCGAGTCGAAGCCTGCGCCGCGCCGCCTGCACGTCATCACCTGGGGATGCCAGATGAACGTGTACGATAGCGGCCGGATGACCGACGTGCTGGCGCCGCTGGGCTATGCCCCCGCACCGGAGCCGGAGGGGGCCGATATGGTCATCCTCAACACCTGCCATATCCGCGATCGCGCTGCCGAGAAAGTGTTCTCCGAACTCGGCCGGCTGCGGCTGCTGAAGCTGGCGCATGAACAGGCGGGCG
>DASXIW010000161.1:0-11483 GCA_036497785.1 Acetobacteraceae bacterium
CGATACCTCGGCTGGCGCGGCTTCCGCCGATACCTCGGCTGGCGCGGCTTCCGCCGATACCTCGGCTGGCGCGGCTTCCGCCGATACCTCGGCTGGCGCGGCTTCCGCCGATACCTCGGCTGGGGCGGCTTCAGCCGATACCTCGGCTGGCGCGGCTTCCGCCGATACCTCGGCTGGCGCGGCTTCCGCCGATACCTCGGCTGGCGCGGCTTCCGCCGCGACACTCACCACATCGGCCGGCGCTGGAGCCGGCCGTGGCCGCGCCACCTCGGATTGCTCGACCTGATCCATGATGTCGAAAATGTCATAGGTCTGGCCGCCGAATGGATTGGCAGGCGTCGGGCCGTCATACGCGTAGCCGGACGCAACATGCGCAGGCTCGGCAGGATCGGCGAACCCCTCCCCCGCGTCGAGACCGCTCGCCTCGCCCGGCGTGTCACGACGCCGGCGACGACCGCCACGGCGACCGCGCCTTCGTGCCTTCGGCAAGCCATTCTCGTCCAGCTCAGCCGGATCCAGGCTCGGCTGCTCTGCCACGGCCGGATCGCCGTTCACCTCCGCCGGTTCGGCCTCGGCGGGCGCGGGTGCGGGTGCGGGTGCGGGTGCGACGGCGTCGCCCGGCTCATCGCCCGGCTCATCCGCGTTCACGCTTGCTTCAGTTTCCTCGCCCGCCTCGGACTCGTCCGCGCCTCCCGGCCTCTGCCCCTCGGCCACGTTATCCCGCCTACCGCCGCGCCGCCGACGGCGCCGGCGACGCCGCTGCTCGTTCTCCTCCTCGCTCCCCTTGGCCTCGGCCGGTTCGTCCACCGCCTCGGCCTCGGGCTCATCGGCCGGTATGTCCTCCACATCCTCTTCCGGCGCATCCAGCATCGGTGCGGCCGGCGCCACCGGGGCGGCGATAAAGCGGTCCGCCTCCGGCACCTGGGGCCGCAGCCGATCGATGCGGATTTCCGGCGGCAGCAGGCTGTCATCGGCGGCGAACTGCACACGCATCGCGGTCCGCGCCTCGATCTCGGCCAGCCGGTCCCGCTTGTTGTTCATGATGTACATGACGATCGAATTGGCCACATGCACCATGATCACCGAGGCACGGCCCTTGCCGCCCTCTTCCTAGATGGCGCGCAGCACATGGATCGCTGCACTCTCGGTGCTGCGGACCAGCCCCAGCCCGGCGCAATGCGGGCAGGTCACGAAGCTGGTCTCGGCGAGGCTCGAACGCAGCCGCTGCCGGCTCATCTCCATCAGGCCGAAATGGCTGATATGCCCCACCTGGATACGGGCCCGGTCGTTTTTCAGCGCCTCCTTCAGGCGCCGCTCGACCATGGTATTGTGCTTCTTCGCCTCCATGTCGATGAAGTCGATGACGATCAGCCCGGCCAGGTCGCGCAGGCGCAGCTGGCGCGCCACCTCGTCGGCGGCCTCCAGATTGGTGCGCAGCGCCGTCTCCTCGATGCCCCGCTCGCGGGTTGCGCGGCCGGAGTTCACGTCGATCGCCACCAGCGCCTCGGCCTGGTTGATCACCAGATAGCCGCCGGATTTCAGCTGCACATTCGGCGTCAGCATCGCATCGAGCTGCGCCTCCACCCCATGCGCGCTGAACAGCGGCTGCCCCCCGCCATGCACGTTCGGCCGCCAAAGCTGCACTTTCTTGGCGTGGCTCGGCATCAGCATGCGCATGAAATCATGCGCCGCGCGCCAGCCCTCCTCGCCATCCACCATCACCTCGTCCACGTCGCGCGAATACACGTCGCGGATGGTGCGCTTGATCAGCGAGGCTTCCTCGTAGATCAGCGCCGGGGCCACCGAACGCATCGTGTGTTCGCGGATATCGTCCCAAAGCCGCATCAGATATTCGCAGTCGCGCTTGATCTCGGGCTTCGGCCGCGCCGCGCCCGCGGTACGCACGATCAGCCCCATACCCTGCGGAATCTCCAGCTCGGCGGTGATCTCCTTCAGCCGCCGGCGATCCGCCGCCGAGGTGATCTTCCGCGAAATCCCGCCGCCACGCGGCGAATTCGGCATCAGCACGCAAAACCGGCCCGCGAGCGAAATATAGGTGGTCAGCGCCGCGCCCTTGGTGCCGCGCTCCTCTTTCACCACCTGGATCAGCAGGATCTGCCGGCGCTTGATCACTTCCTGGATGCGATAGTTGCGCAGCATGCGCGAGCTGCGCCGGGCCCGCGCCTCGTCGGCGCCATTGCCCTCGAACACGTCGCTCTCGCCACCCAATACCTCCGGCGGCGGCTGGTCGTTCTGCGGAATATCCAGATCGGAGCCGAATTCGCCCGCCTCGGAGGTCGTCTCGGAGCCGGGCTCGGCTTCACCATCGGTTTCGCGCCCATCCGCATCGGCGTCCGTCGATGTGGAATCTGGCTGCCCGATGGGATATGCGTCGGACTGTGCGGCCTCAGCCGGTGGCGCTTCGCTGGCCGGCATGTCCTCGGCAAACAGGGGAAGATCGAGCGCACCATGCGTCAGCTCGCCATACCGGGTCTCGCCGAATTTGACCTCCTGGGCGATCAGTTGCGGCTGGGCCGGTTCCGCCCCCGCACGCGTGGCCGCCTCCACCGGAGCCTCACCGCCGGCCATCTTGTCGCCCAGCGCTTCAGCGCCATTCTCATTCAGCGCCTCGACGCCATCCTCGATCCGCACCGCGGCATCCGTGCCGGGCAGGTTCTGAGCCTCGGCGCCATCGCCAGCCTCGATCTGCGCGACCGGTGTGGGCGCGGCCGATTCGGGCTCGTCGTCGTCCTCTTCCTGTTCGCGGGCCTCCTCGGCCTGCATCTGCAGCAGGCGCTGCCGGTCGGCGACAGGGATCTGGTAATAGTCCGGGTGGATCTCGCCGAACGCCAGGAAGCCGTGCCGGCCCCCGCCATATTCGACGAAGGCGGCCTGGAGACTGGGCTCCACGCGAACCACCTTGGCGAGGTAGATATTGCCCTTTAGCTGCTTCTTCGTCGATGTCTCGACGTCAAAATCCTCGAGTCGGTTACCGTCCAGCACCACCACGCGGGTTTCTTCGGCGTGGGTGGAATCGATCAACATGTGCTTGGTCATTAAGCCTGAAACTCCGGTGCGCCGCCTGCCTGGGCGCCGATGAGGCGCGGCAAAGGCGGCGGAAAAGGCGTGGCGGGAGAGGCTGACCCGACCGGAGTACCAGGGTTGGCGGTCCCACCCGAGAACGTCGCGCATGCCTCGCCACCGTCGCTCGACGGAAGTTGGGATCGAAGATCCTGGCGGGAAAAAATAGCGCGGCGGCGTTCATCGGACCCTGTGTCTGCGGACGGGCGCGCTTCCTGGGAAGCGCCGCCCCGGTGGAAATCGTTGCCGACCGCGTGAGTACGGTCCCCGCGACCAGGCGAAGCGGCCGCGATATTGCGGCCAAGGCGTCGCCGTGGCATGGCCAGCGCGCAAAAGCGCGCGGCGCGGGCGATGACGTGTTGTGGGCGGGAGGTCGAAAGGTCGGCGCGGCCAGCTATCCTGCCGCCAGCTTCCGGGGAAGCTCACCTGAAACGTCTCCGCCGGTTTGCCCCGGTTCCAACGCCCGATGCGCTGTCACCGGCACGTCACCGAAGCGGTTCTGACCATGAAGCAAAGCGGCGAACACCGCAAGATGAAGATATCGCGGCGCATCGAAGCTGGTTCGGCCGGGACATAAATCAGCCGTAATCAATAAGGAAGGTGCGGCTATGAAAGTCGTGTGTTAGGATTATTCGCATGGACTGCCGGGAGGATGTTCAAGGGTGATCACTCGCCGCTTGTTGCTGGGATCGGGCGCCGCCGCGCATTTCCTGCTGCCGGATGCCCAGCTTTTCGCCGCCACACTGCACCACGCGGCATCCAGGGGCGCCAAACCCACCTCGTCCAAGGCACCGGCACCACTGGTGATCCTCGATCCCGGCCATGGCGGCAAGGACCCCGGTGCGATCGGCGTCTCCGGCACGTATGAAAAGCATGTCGCCCTCGCCACGGCGAAGGAACTGCAGCGGCAGCTTATGCTTGACGGCCGCTACCGGGTGGAGCTGACCCGCACCACCGACATCTTCATCCCGCTGGCGGACCGCGTCGGAATCGCCCAACGCAAGGGCGCGACCCTGTTCGTGTCCATGCATGCCGATGCTCTGACCAACCACAGCGTGCGCGGCGCCAGTGTCTATACCCTGTCCAACACCGCGTCCGATGCGCAGACCGCCGCCCTGGCGCAGCGGGAGAACGACGCCGACCGCTTCGCCGGTCCCGCCTTTCGCAACACGTCGCCGGAAGTGGCCAGCATCCTGGCCAGCCTGGTACGCCAGGAAACCAGACGCGGTTCGGCGCGCATGGCGCATAGCGTGGTCGGCCAGCTCGGCCGCGACGTGCCGTTGCTGGAGAACCCCACCCGGCATGCCGGCTTCATGGTGCTGAAAGCGGCCGACATTCCGAGCGTGCTGGTGGAGATGGGCTTCATGTCGAACCCGCAGGACGAAGCGGCATTGCGGCGGCCCCAACACCGGGCCCTCGTCGCCTCCGCCATGAAACGGGCGGTGGAGGCCTATTTCGCGGTGCTGGGACCGGTTGCGCCAAACCCCACCCAGCCCGGAAACTTGCGCATGGCAGGCTGACAAGGGGAACTAACGCGCTACCCCCGAGTTGGTGTAGTTGACCGATATGACGCATCCATTGACAGCGGGTGACCCGCGTGCCCGGCCGCCACGCGGCGATCGCCCCGGCCGCAAGCGTGAGGCTGAGCCGAAGCGGCCCAACAAGCCCGGCCGGCCGTTCCGCCTCGTTGGCCGCCTGTTCGGCGTGTTGTTCGCTCTGGTCGTGATCGGCGGCGTCGCCGGCGGCGTGATCGCGATCGGCGCCTATGATAAATTCAGCGCCGACCTGCCCGACATCGATGGCCTGGAGAACTACCATCCTACGGTGATGAGCCGCGTCTATGCCGGTGATTCCCGCCTGCTGGAGGAACTCGCGACCGAGCGGCGCATCTTCGTGCCGATCAACGCCATACCGGACATCGTCAAGCACGCCTTCGTCTCGGCCGAGGACCAGAATTTCTACACCCATCGCGGCGTGGACCCGCTGGCCATCATACGGGCCGCGATGACGGATATTTCCCAATATGGTCGCGGCAGGCGCCCGATCGGCGCCTCCACCATCACGCAGCAGGTGGCCAAGAACATGCTGCTGGGCACGAATGAGGTATCGCTGGCGCGGAAGGCGCGCGAGGCAATCCTGGCTTGGCGCATCGACGGCACGCTGAGCAAGGACCGCATCCTCGAGCTTTACCTGAACGAGATCTATCTCGGCATGCAATCCTATGGCGTGGCCGCCGCCGCCCAGGCCTATTTCAACAAATCGCTGGATCAGTTGACGGTGCCGGAAGCCGCCTTCCTCGCCGCGCTGCCCAAGGCGCCCAACAACTATAACCCGTTCCGCTTTCCGGATGCGGCCCGCGCCCGGCGCGACTTCGTGCTGGATCGCATGGCCGAGGATCACGTGATCACCGCCGATCAGGCCGCCGCCGCCAAGGCGACGCCGATCACCCCCTCCGAATTCCACCGGCCCGAGACCGTCGCGGGTGCCGATTACTTCGCCGAGGAAGTGCGCCGCCGACTGGTCGACCGGTTCGGCGCCGACGTGACCACTCAGGGCGGGCTGGTGGTGCGCACCAGCCTGGACCCGACGCTCCAGACCTATGCCGACAAAGCGCTGCATGACGGGCTGCTCGCTTATGACCGCGCGCGCGGCGGCTGGCGCGGCCCTGTCACCCATCTGGACGCCACCCCCGGGCTGCGCGCGGACTGGGCCGCCCCGCTCGCGCAGGTTCCCCACCCGCCCGGCATGCTGCCGGAATGGCGCCTCGCCGTCGTGCTCGACACCACCGATACCGAGGCGCATCTGGGCGTGCTGGACCATGCCGCCGGCTCCACCACCCCGCAGCCCCGCGTGCTGCCCTTGCAACTTGCGAGTCTTGCCTGGGCGCGTCCCGTCAAGGACGAAAATCTCGGCCCCGCCCCTCGCCGCATGGCCGATGTCGTCCAGCCTGGCGACGTCGTGATGGTGGAGCCCGAAGCCGCGGCCCCCGCCCAGGGCAAGACCCCCGCGCGGCCGGAGCGCTTGACGCTGCGTCAGATCCCGCTGGTGCAGGGCGCGCTGGTCTCGATGGACCCCACCACCGGGCGCGTTCTGGCCATGTCCGGCGGCTGGAGCTTCGAGCAGAGCCAGTTCGACCGCGCCACCCAGGCCGTCCGCCAGCCCGGCTCCAGCTTCAAGCCGATGGTCTATCTGACGGCCATGGAGAAGAACATCTCGCCGTCCCAGCGTTTCCTGGACGTGCCCTATGTCGTCGATCTCGGCGCCGCCGGAAGATGGCGGCCGCATAACGACGAGAACGATTTCAACGGCTCGGTGCCCCTGCACGTGGCGCTGGAGAAATCGCTGAACCTCGTCACCGTCCGCCTCGCCGCCCAGATCGGCATGGCATCGGTGGCCCAGACCGCGACGGCCTTCCACGTCGTCGATTCCATGCCCCGCGTGCTGCCCGCCGCCCTGGGCGCCGTTGGCACCACCGTGCTGCGCCAGGCCGGCGCCTTTGCCTCGCTGGACATGGGCGGCCATGAAGTCACCCCCAGCTTCATCGACAGCGTGCAGGAGAGCAGCGGCCAGGTACTGTGGCGCCCCGAGGGAATTGCCTGCCAGGGCTGCGACAACAAGGCTGCCCCGCCCGCGGTCGTGGACCAACGCAAGCAGATTGCCGATCCGGCCAGCGTCTTCCAGGTGGTGACGATGATGCAGGGGGTCATGCTGCGCGGCACCGGGGCGCCGGTGGGCGCCGGGCTCAATCACATCCTCGCCGGCAAGACCGGCACTTCCAACGAATTCACCGATGCCTGGTTCGTGGGCTTCAGCCCGGATCTGGTCACGGCGGTGTGGGTGGGCTTCGACGACCCCACCAAATCCCTCGGCAATAATGCCTTCGGTGCCCAGGTGGCGGGCCCGATCTGGCATGACTATATGGCGTCAGCCCTGCGCAACCGGCCCAACCTGCCGTTCACGCCGCCGCCGGGCGTGACCATGGCCACCTGGGATAGCGGCTTCGGCCAGGTAACCGACGCGTTCAAGCCCGGGCAGCAGCCCGGCGCCTCCGGCCCGGCCGGCGACGGTGGCACGGACAGTGCATTGGCCGATCCCTCGCCCACTTCCGGCACCGCCGCGCACGCTGCCGGAGTCGACAGTGGTCTGGGCGGGTTGTATTAGCCCCACCCTTCGCCGACCCGCCTGGAACATGCTGGAAACCCAATGTCCGCCGAATCCGACGCCCTCAACGACCAGATCAAGCAGTCGATCGCGCTGCTGAGGAGGCATCTTTGACTGGGATGTCGCCATTGGCCGACTGGACGAACTGAACCACCGCGCCGAAGACCCCGATCTGTGGAAAGACGCCACCGTCGCCCAGGCGATGATGCGCGAACGCAACCGCCTCGCCGCCGGCATCGAGGGCGTGCGCAAGCTTGAATCGGACGTCGCCGACGCGCTCGAACTGATCGAGTTGGCCGAGGCCGATGGCGACGCCGCCATGGTGGCCGAGGCGGTCGCCTCGTTGCGCGCCATGGCCGAGGAGGCCAAGCGCCGCGAAATCGAAAGCCTGCTGTCCGGCGAGGCCGACGGCAATGACTGCTACGTCGAAATCAACTCCGGCGCCGGCGGCACCGAAGCCCAGGACTGGGCCGAAATGCTGATGCGCATGTACACGCGCTGGTCCGATAAACACGGCTACAAGGTCCAGTTGATGGAGGAGAGCGAGGGCGAGCAGGCCGGCATCAAATCCGCGACCCTGCAGATCAGCGGCCCCACCGCCTATGGCTGGATGAAGACCGAGGCCGGCGTGCACCGGTTGGTGCGCATCAGCCCGTTCGACGCCGCCGCCCGCCGCCAGACGAGCTTCGCCAGCGTGTGGGTGTACCCGGTGGTGGACGACACGATCGAAATCGAAATCGATCCCAGCGACCTGAAGGTGGACACCTACCGCGCCTCCGGCGCCGGCGGCCAGCACGTGAACAAGACGGAATCCGCCATCCGCATCACCCATATCCCCACCGGCATCATCGTCGCCTGCCAGACCGACCGCAGCCAGCACCGCAACCGCGCCACCGCCATGGCCATGCTGAAGGCGCGCATGTACGAAGCCGAGCTGCAACGCCGCGAAGCTGCCTCCGCCGCGACGGAAAGCGCCAAGACGGAGATCGGCTGGGGCCACCAGATCCGCAGCTACGTCCTCGCCCCCTACCAGATGGTCAAGGATCTGCGGACTGGGGTGGAAAAAGGCAACCCTGATGCGGTGCTGGACGGCGAGCTGGACGAGTTCATGGCCGCCGCCCTGGCGCAGCGCGTCGGCGCAACGCGGAGCGACGCGTCGGCGCAGGCCCAATAAACTCAGGCTTGGCCAGCGCCAGCGGCGTCCGCCCCGTCCGCCGGCGCGGCGCCCCGACCTATCGGCGCTAAATAAATTGCCCGCGTAGAAAACCCAGCGCGGGCAGCGGCTTCCACCCGCGCGGGAGGTCTGCCCGCCGCACCGGCGCCACACTATAATGGGGCGCCGGTGCGCGTGTGCTGCGCAGCAACGCGGCATAGGCCTGCACCTGCTGTTCGCGCCAGGCGCGATCGGCCAGTGCGGCTTGGCGGTTGGGATAGATGTTGGCGATGCGGTTGATGCGGCCCAGCGTGGCCATGACGGCCCACATTGTATCGTCGGTGATGCGAGGGAAGCTGACGGTCTGGCCCATGGGCGTCCCTGTCAATTCGGGCTGAAATGGATCAGGGCGGCACTGGTTCCGGCCTGCAGATCGATGGCTGCGCCATCACTCAGGCGCGACGCATCGCCGATATCGGCCTTGCGGCCAGCCCAGATGCGCCAGGGCGACACGGGCAATGTCGCATAGCGAACCAGCTCGACAGCCATAAGCCGCCTTGTTTCCGTGATCGACGGCAACAGTGTGAGCCGCCGCGCGCGCCGCGTCCACCCTGAAGGGCGTGCTTTGACGGAAGGGCATGGCTTTGGCACTGGCGGGCTTCAGGCTATAAGCCCGCGTCGCATTTGGACCCGCATCGTTTGAGCGCATCGCCCGTCACTCTCGTTACCGGCGCCACGGGTTTCGTGGGATCAGCCGTCGCCCGTGCCCTGGAGGCGCGGGGCCATGCTGTGCGCGTGCTAGTGCGGGCGGGCAGCGACCGGCGCAATCTGGCGGGGCTGGCGGCCGAGCCGGTGCTGGGCGACCTGACCGACCCGGGCTCGCTCGCGCGGGCTGTGGCGGGATGCCGCTATCTGTTCCACGTCGCCGCGGATTATCGCATCTGGGTGCCGGACCCCGCCGCCATGCTGCGCGCCAATGTGGATGGCACGCGGGCGCTGATGCTGGCCGCCCAGGCCGCCGGGGTGGAGCGCATCGTCTATTGCAGCAGTGTCGCCGCACTGGGGCTCACCAAAGATGGCAGCGAGGCCGACGAGACCACCAAGGTTTCCGAGGAGATGGTGGTGGGCATCTACAAAAAGTCCAAATACCGCGCCGAGCAGGCGGTGCTGGCCCTGGTGCGCGAACAAGGGCTGCCGGCGGTGATCGTGAACCCCGCTGCCCCGGTCGGCCCGCGCGACGTCAAGCCCACGCCCACGGGGAAAATGATCGCCGATGCCGCCAGCGGCAAGATGTTCGCCTATCTCGATACCGGGTTGAACATCGTGCATGTGGACGACGTCGCCCAGGGCCATTTGCTGGCGCTGGATCGCGGCCGGATCGGCGAGCGCTATATATTGGGCAGCGAGAACATGTCCCTCGCCCGGCTTCTGGCCATGGTGACCGCCCAGGCCGGCCGCAAGCCGCCGCGCCTCAAGCTGTCGCCCGAAGTGCTCTGGCCGCTCGCTTTGGCTTGCGAAGGGCTGGCGACGGTCACGGGCATCACCCCGTTGGTCACACGCGACCATCTGCGCATGTCGCGCAAGCTGATGTATTTCTCCTCGGCCAAGGCCATCGCCTAACTCGGCTATGCCCCCCGCCCCGCCAGCGAGGCCGTCGCCGACGCCATCGCCTGGTTCCGCGCCAACGGCACGGTGCCGGCATGACCGTGCTCGCCGCGATCGCCCTGCTGGCCTGGCTGTACCTCGTGTTCCTGCATGGCCGGTTCTGGCGCGACGGCGAACGGCTTTCGCCGATGCGCCCGGCCCACGCGCCCGATCTGGCCGTGGTGGTGCCGGCACGCGACGAAGCGGACATGATCGCCCCCGTCATCGCCAGCCTGCTCGCCCAGGACTACCCGGGCCAGTTTCGCGTGGTGCTTGTGGACGATAACAGCACCGACGGCACCGGCGATATCGCCCGCGCCCTGCCGGGGGCGGAGGGCCGCCTGACCGTGCTGAGCGGCGAGCCCCGTCCGGCAGGTTGGGCCGGCAAACTCTGGGCAGTGCACCAGGGCGTCGCCGCCACCACAGAACCCTTGATCCTTCTCACCGACGCGGACATCACCCACGATCCCGCCCATGCCGCGACCCTGGTCGCCCAGGCACAGCGCACCGGCGTGGACATGGTCAGCGAAATGGTGGAGCTGAATTGCGAAAGCTTCGCCGAACGCGCGCTGATCCCGGCCTTCGTCTATCTGTTCGCGCTACTCTACCCCTTCGCCCGCTCCAACAATCCCCGCTCCGCCACCGCGGCCGCGGCGGGCGGCACCGTGCTGATCCGCCGCCGCGCGCTGGAGCGTATCGGCGGCATCGAAGCCATCGGCGGCGCGCTGATCGATGACGTGACGCTGGCCGGCAAGGTCAAGCAGGGCGGCCGTATCTGGCTGGGTCATAGCCGCCTCGCCCGCTCCATCCGCCCCTATCCCGGCTTCGCCGATGTCTGGCGCATGGTCGCACGCTCGGCCTATGTGCAACTCCGCTATTCCCCACTCCTGCTGGCGCTGACCACGCTCGGCCTCGCGCTCGTGTTCCTGCTGCCCCCACTCGCCGCCCTGCTCGGGCGTTCCTGGATCGGCCTGGGCGCCTGGGCCCTGATGGCCGCCAGCTTCCTGCCCACCCTGCGCCGCTTCCGCCTCTCGCCCCTCTGGGCGCCAGCATTGCCGCTCATCGCCGCCTTCTATATGGCGGCGACGACCGGGGCGGCGGTGGATCACCATCGGGGGCGGGGCGTGGTGTGGAAAAGCCGGGCCTATACGGAGAATAAAGCGTGATGCGTGTAGGTAAGCCCAGAGCTCTGCCCTGGACCCGGTCAAGGCGGAACATTGACAATCCGATACATTCTTGGCTGCGGCAACGTCCTTCTAATGAGATCGCCTGCCTTGCTTGCGCCGCAGGCATGGGCGAGCGGCAAGTTCGGTGCGATCGCACGGAATTCCTGGCTTCGCTGACCAATAGATCGAGATCCGCCATCTCGCCCAAAGGCAGCCCCCGCACTGCAAAAAGTCCAGGATTGTCTAGTCTCCGCCTTGACCGGGTCCAGGGCAGAGCC
>DASXIW010000162.1:0-2836 GCA_036497785.1 Acetobacteraceae bacterium
TTCAGGTTGAAGCCCAGCACACCGCCGCGTTCGGCCAGCACCGCCTCCAACGCGGTGAGTTTCAGCGCGTGCTGGCCCTTGTTGTCGGCGGTGCCGCGGCCGTACCAGCGGTCGCCCTCTTCGCTCAGGGTCCAGGGCGAGAGGCCCTGGCGCCATTGCTCATCGAGGCCACGGACGGTGTCGCCGTGGCCGTAGGTGAGAATGGTGGCGCGGTCCGCGGCCTCGTGGCGTTCGGCGAACAGGATCGGGCCGAAGCCGGCTTCGGGGTTGGGGTAAATCTCGGCGGTGAAGCCCATGCGTTCGAGCCAGGGCCGGATGGAGCCGGACAGATAATGCTGCACGTCCGCTGCGTGGTCGGCGTCCTGCGAGGTGCTGGGGATCGCTACCAGGTCTGCCAGGCGATTGCGAAAATCGTTGCGATCGAAGAAATTCAGCGCGCGCGCAAGGGCGCTTTACCGTGTGGCCATGTCAGGGTCCCGTACTGCTGATCCGAACCTGCCAGACCAGGCGGTGATCGGCTACACCCGAACCTTTCGTTACTAAAGCGCGGTAGTCGCCACTGAGCGAAAAGTGCGACACCATCAGATCCGATGATCCACGATCGCGTCGGTCTACACCCGGGAATATTTCGTCACGCCCGCTGGGTAGAGGTCGTCCGTCCAGGCGACCTCGCCGTGCTGCAGGGCAATGCCGTGGTAGGCAAGGGCTGGAGCCAGCAGCGCAACCGGCTGGCTGGAGGCCATGGCGAGAGCGGTTGCGGGATCAGCCAGATTCCAGGCCACCAGGTTGCGTACCGCCTGATCGAGGGTGAGGGCGGAGCCGGCCAGCCTGGACGTGTCGGGAACGTGGACGGCGCCGTCGGCGTCACGCTCGATGGTCATATCGGCGAAGCGATAACGGCCGGGCGGGGCGGCGGCGGCGGCGGTAGCGTCGGTGATAAGGATCGACCGAGCAGGGGTCTTGGCGCGCAGCAGCACTTTTAGCGCATCGCGGGGGATGTGGATGCCGTCGGCGATAAAGCTGGCGGCGAGCGCATCGTTGGCGAGTTGGGCGACCAACGGATTGTGGAACTTCGGCTGCGGTTGCGGCAGGGCGTTGCCGAGGTGGGTACTGAGTGTGACGCCCAGTGCCGCGGCACGCGCGGTGGTGGCGGCATCGGCCGCGGTGTGCCCCATGGCGGTTACGATGCCGTGGACTGTGGCCCAGCGGATCAGCGCTTCGGCGCCCTGGCGTTCCGGGGCCAGGGTCAGCAGCAGGATTGGGTGGCGGAGGTTCCTGGTCAGACGGGCGAGGAATGTCGGGTCGGGCTCGATCATCGCCCTCGGATCGTGGCAGCCGGCGTAGCCTGGAGCGGGGTTCAGGAATGGCCCCTCCAGATGGAAGCCCGGGACCATGCGCGAACCGAGGAGGCTATTAGCGACGGCGGCGTCAAGCGCGACAAGGCGGGCCTGCAGCGTGGCTTCGTCAGCGGTGATCAGCGTGGGCAGACAGCAGGTGACGTTGGCGGCGAGCATCGCGGCGAGCGCGTGGTCCAGGGCGGCGGCGGTCAGGGCAGCATCGTTGAAATCGACACCGGCATAGCCGTTGACCTGCAGGTCGATCAGGCCGTTGGTGTTCATTGCGCCGCTGTGCGGGAGAGGGTTGGGGGAGTCAAGCGAGGAAGCAAAACCAGGGGGAGCGGGCGGGCGAGCGAGGTTCGCTGATCTTCGCCTTCCATCCCCTGGACCGCGAACCCAACTCGCTGTAGTGGGACGCATATCATGGCCCGCATCGCGACGATCGAACGAAAGACCGCGGAAACCGACATCACCCTGACCGTGAACCTCGACGGCACCGGGTTGGCCGATATCGCGACGGGCATCGGCTTTCTCGACCACATGCTGACCGCGCTCGCCCGCCATGGGCTGTTGGATCTGACGATCCACGCCACCGGCGACCTGCATATCGACTTCCATCACACAACGGAGGACGTCGGCATCGTCCTCGGCGCCGCCATCGCCCGCGCGCTCGGCGACAAGCGGGGGATCAGGCGGTTCGGCAACGCGCTAATTCCGATGGACGAGACCCTGGCCGAAGCTGTGGTGGACATCTCCGGCCGCCCCTTCCTCGCCTGGAACGTCACTTTCGAGCGTCCCAAGATCGGCGAAATGGACACGGAGTTGTTCGAGGAATTCTTCCGCGCACTCGCCTACAACGCCATGGTGACCCTGCACATCACCCGCCGCGCCGGCCACAACGCCCACCACGTCGCCGAGGCGTGCTTCAAGGCTACGGCGCGCGCGCTGCGTATGGCGGTCGAGTCCGATCCGCGCGCCGGCGATGCGATCCCCTCCACCAAAGGCGCGCTGTGAGGACCTACTCCGCCCTGTTGAAGTCCGGCGCCGAACCGGTTCTGGTACGCGAGGGCTTCGCCTGGGGTGCGCTGTTTTTCGGGCCGCTCTGGCTGGCGGCACACCGAACCTGGATCGCCGCGGGGCTCAGCCTGGCTGGCTATGTGCTGATCGCGGCAGTGGCGCCGGAGCCGGCGGCGCCGATCTTGAGCGTGGGACTGGCGATGATCCTCGGCCTCACCGGTCATGACCTGCGATGCTGGGCACTGGAACATCGCGGCTATCTGCTCACCCATGTGCTCGCTGCCCGCAACCGCGATGGCGCTCTGCTGCGGCTGTTGACGAACCGCCCTGATCTTGCCGCCCGCTACCGGCCGGAGCCTGCCTGATGCAGGCTGCGGCGGAGCTGACCTGATGCACATCGCGGTTGTCGATTACGGCAGCGGCAACCTGGCATCCGCCTCCCGCGCCTTGGAACTGGCAGCGGAACGGGCAGGCATCGATGC
>DASXIW010000163.1:0-8705 GCA_036497785.1 Acetobacteraceae bacterium
CACCACGACATTGCGGGCCTTCCTCAGTTGCGGAACGAGGTCGGGCAGCGGGATTTCCAGCCAGTCCACCTCGCCGTTCTGCAGCGCGTTGCTGGCCGTGGCGGGATCGGGGATCACCCGCCATTCCACCCGCTCGACCAAGGCGCGCTTGGCGCCCGCGGTGAAGTTCGGCGCCTCCTCGCGCGGCTTGTAGCCGTCGAATTTTGCAAACACTGTCAGGCTGCCGGAGACGTATTCATCCTTCACGAAGCGGAACGGCCCGCTGCCGACAACCTCGGTGATCTGCTTGTACGGGTCTGTCGCCGCGATCCGCGCGGGCATGATCACAGGCGGGCTCGGCTGGGTTTTCGCGAGCGCGAAGGCCAGCGCCGCGAACGGCTTCTTCAGCCGGAACACCAGCGTGCGGTCATCCGGCGCCTCCAGCACGTCGGTCCGGTCGGCCACGGTCTGGCCCAGCGCGTCGCGCTTCATCCAGCGGTTCAACGAGGCGACACAATCCTGCGCCACGACCTTCGTGCCGTCGTGCCACATCAGCCCGTCGCGCAGCTTGATGGTCCAGCGCTCGCCGTCCTGGTCGATCGTGTGGCCCTCGGCCATTTGCGGGAACGGCTTCAACTGCGCATCCAGGCCGTACAGCGTATCGAACACCATGAAGGCGTAGTTGCGGGTCACGGTGGCCGTCGTCCAGATCGGGTCCAGGCTGGTGAGGTTGGCCTGCGGTACGAAGACCAACGTGCGAGACCCGGAGGCCTGCGCCAACGCGGGGCGCTTCAACGCGATCACGGCCGTGCCGGCTGCGGCGAGGAAATGGCGACGTTTCACGTGATTCGCTCCCTGATCGTCTTTTGTGCGATCATAACCTATCTTTCCGCGAACATACCAATCAGGCCCGGCGCAGGCGAACGCCGTATCGCCGCTCAACTCACGAAAATCATCCCGATGATCGCGCCGGCGCCAAGCAGCCACAGCGGATGCACTCGCTTCACCAGCATGGTCGCCGCGACCGCGGCGGTGACCGCCCCCATCAGCATGCCGGTATCGGCCGCCACCACGATCAGCGTCGCGCTGGCGGCGAGCAACCCGATGGTCACCGGCACCAGCCCGGCCTGCGCCACCTGCCGCCAGGTTGCGTCACGGAACCGATGCCAGAAGCTGACCAGCACCATCGTCAGGATGGAAGACGGGACGATGATGCCCAGCGTGGAAATCAGCGCCCCCCCGACGCCCGCCACCTGGAAGCCGATCAGCGAGACCACCATCATGTTCGGCCCGGGCGCGGCCTGGGCGAGGGCGAATAGCGAGGCGAACTCGCCGGCCGACATCCAGCCATGCACCTGCACAACCTCGCGCTGCATTTCCGGCAACACCGTGTTGCCGCCGCCAAACGCCAGCAGCGACATCCGGCCGAAAATCGCCGCCAGCGTCGCGATGTTATTCACGCGCGAAACCGCCAGGCCAACAGCATGCTCAGTGGCGCCATCACCAGCATCACCTCCAACAATGGCAGGCGCAGCCAGGCGATCGCCACGAAGCACAGCAGCGCCACGCCGACGCCGACCGGCTTGCGGCGCAGCGGCACGGCGAGCCTGATGGTCACCGCGACGATCAGCCCCGCCGCCGCCGCCGCGAGACCGATGAACAGCCCACGCACCAGCGGCAGGTCGCGATACCGCTCATAGATCACCCCCATCAGCAGCACCGCGAGCACGGGCGGCCCCATCATGCCGGCAACGCTGACCGCGGCCCCCGAAACGCCGCCATAGCGCAGCCCGACAGCCGCGGACATGTTGAGGATATTGCCCCCAGGCAAAAACTGGCACAGCGCCAGCAGATCGGTGAACTCCGCCGCCGTCAGCCAGCGCCGCCGCTCCACCAGCGCAACCCGCGCAATCGGCAGCACGCCG
The DNA here is from genome assembly GCA_036497785.1 of Acetobacteraceae bacterium. Lineage (GTDB taxonomy): Bacteria > Pseudomonadota > Alphaproteobacteria > Acetobacterales > Acetobacteraceae > DASXIW01. The sequence goes on from DASXIW010000163.1 coordinate 1,905, forward strand.
CCGAACCCCATCAACCCCACACTCGCAAAGGCCAGGAACAGATCGAGCCGCGTCGGCGTCGGTTGGTTGGAAGGGGTTCGATCAGCCTCGGACATATGGCATGGATAGGACGGCCGCCGCATGCCGGCAACCTGGGGTGAAACGTTCGATGGGCGGGTTTCAATGAGTGGGTATTGCCGCATCGCGCCGGGACATCCCGTGCATGATTCTTACCACGCCACGGAACACGGCTTTCCCCAGCGCGACGAAGCGGTGCTGTTCGAACGCCTATGCCTGGAAATCATGCAAGCCGGACTGTCCTGGGAGATCGTTCTGAAACGGCGCGTCGGCATGCGCCACGCCTTCGCAGACTTCGATGTGGACCGCGTTGCCGCAATGGGCGAGGCCGAACGGACCGCCCTGCTCGGCAATCCGGACATCATCCGCAACCGGCTGAAGGTGGACGCCATCATCGAAAATGCGCGCCGCATCCAGGCCCTGCGCACGAGCCATGGCGGCTTCGCCGCGTGGCTGGACGCGCATCACCCACTGAGCAAGCCTGATTGGGTCAAGCTGTTCCGCCGCAATTTCAAGTTCACCGGCGGCGAGATCGTGGGCGAATTTCTGATGAGCCTCGGCTATCTGCCCGGCGCCCACGCCGAGGATTGCCCGGTGCAGGCGCGCATCCGCAAACTCGCGCCACCCTGGATGACAACATGACGAAGGGACCGATGATGGAACGCATGCCCGCGGTCAGCCTGCAACGGCAATGGGACCGCCTGATGGAACTCGCGAAGCTGGGGGCGATCCCCGGCAACGGCGTCAATCGCGGCTGCCTCACCGCGCTGGACCGGCAGGCGCGCCGCAGGATGATCGCCTGGGCGCGCGAGATCGGCGCCGATGTGTCGATCGACGAGGCCGCCAATCTGTGGATCCGCCGCGCCGGCACCGATCCGGACGCCGCCCCGGTGCTGACCGGCAGCCATATGGACAGCCAGCCCGCCGGCGGCCGGTTCGACGGCATGTACGGCGTCATGGCCGGCCTCGAATCCCTGACCGGCCAGCACGAGGCCGGCATCGTCACGCGCCGCCCGATCGAGGTGGTGGCCTGGACCAACGAGGAAGGCAGCCGCTTCGCGCCCGGCTGCATGGGCAGCATGGCCTGGTCCGGCCATTCGCCGCTCTCCACCTGGGCGGACGTGCGCGACCCCGATGGCATACGCTTCGGCGAAGCGCTGGCCGAGCACCTCGCCGCCGAAGCCGACCTGCCCCGCCGCCCGCTCGGCCACCGCCCGCACGCCTATGTGGAAGCCCATATTGAACAAGGACCCCTACTCGAAAACGAGGGTCTGGATATCGGCGTGGTCTCCGGCATCCAGGGCAGCCGCTGGTTCACCGTGACGCTCACCGGCGACAGCGCCCATGCCGGCACCGCCCCGCTCAGCCTGCGCCGCGACGCCCTGCAGGACATGGTCCGCGCCGTGACTGCGCTGAACACCCTGATGCACGACCCGCAGGACATATTGCGCTTCACCGTGGGCCGCGTGGTGGTGGAACCGAACAGCTCCAACAGCGTGGCCGGGCGCGTCACCTTCACCATCGACCTGCGCCACCCCGATGGCGACGTGCTGATCGCCCTCGGCGACCAGATCGACGCCACCATTCGCGCGGCCGTGAAGCATTGCGAAGTGGCCTTGCACGAAAGCTTCCGCGCTTTGCCCATCTCGTTCCACGAGCAGGTGATCGGCGCGGTGGAGCGGGCGGCGGCCGCGGAAGGGCTCGGCCATCGCCGGCTACCCTCCGGCGCCTTCCACGACGCCCAGTTCGCCGCCTCCATCGCACCGGCGGGGATGATCTTCGTACCCTGCCGGAAAGGCATCAGCCATAACCCCGCCGAATACTCCTCACCGGAACAGCTCGATGCCGGCACGCGAGTGCTGGCGCGGACATTGATCGAGTTGGCGGCGTAGGGTCCTAGAGCACGATGACTTCTGACAGGCGAAGCCATCATGCTCTAGGTATTTGTTTTAGCGAGCAATTTTATGGCCCGGTGATTCCACCTAAAGCCATGTTGCTCTAAAGCTGCATCGTCCAGTATTGCACCGCGAGGCTCGACACCGCCACCACGATCCACGTCCCCAACCCCAGCAGCAACGGCCCCATGCCGGCCCCGGCAAAGGCGCGCCAATTGCCCTGCAGGCCGACGGCGGCCAGCGCCACCACCAGCACGAAGCGCGCCAGGGTCTGCAGTTCCGGCGCGGCCGTCCCCACCAGCCCCAGCGTGTTGATCAGCGAGGCCAGGATGAACAGACCGATGAACCACGGGACCGCCTTGCCCACGCGCTTCAATATGTGCCCATCGCCGCCCGGCTGGGGATCGAGCCACGGCATCAGCAGGCCGAGCACCAGCACCATCGGAATGATCAGCGTGGTGCGCGTCAGCTTCACGATGGTGGCGTAGGCCCCGGCGATCTTGCTGAAGGCGAAGCCGGCCGCGACCACCGCCGAAGTGTCGTTCACCGCCGTGCCGGCCCACATTCCGAACCCGTCATCGGACAAGTGCATGGCATGCCCGAAGACGGGAAAAAGGACCACCGCGAGCATGTTGAAGAAGAAAATGACGGAGATCGAATAGGCGATCTCCTCGCTTTTGGCGCGAAGCACCGGCGCCACGGCAGCGATGGCCGAGGCGCCGCAAATGGTGGTCCCCATGCCGATCAGGCAGCGCATGCGCCAATCCACGCCCAGTTTGCGTCCCACCAACAGCGGAAAGGCGATCCCCAATGTCAGCGTCACCGCCAGCAGCGGCAGCGACCTCGCGCCCGTCGTCGCCACATCGCCCAAATTGAGCGTGGTGCCCAGCAGAACGATGCCCGCCCGCAGCGCGTAGCCACTCACCTCCTTGGTGCGCAGTGTCGCGGCCAGACGGCGTGTGGCGGGGATGTTCGCCAGGATCACGCCGATCAGGATGGCGATGATGGGCGCGCCGACCAGCGGGACCCATTGCCCGGCCAGCACCGCCAGCAGGGCGATGAGGACGCAGAACAGCGTGCCGCCAAGCAGCAACCTGCCACGCCCCGGCACTGGGGGAGGAGGCGTTGGGCGGACAGGCGCCGGCGTTACCGGCTCCGGCATGACGGGGGAGGGAGACGCGGCGCTGATGTTCATGAGGATCTCAAGCTATCGGTCGGCAAGCCTACCATCGCCCTTCCCCATCGGCCAAGGCGCTGCGCACGGATTGGCGCGGCCCTGTGGGAAGGTGCGCCGCGGCATGCGATATTGCGCTCGTCCGGACCGGCAGCGATTCGTACCCCCGGGCTTCGAGTTGCACAATGTGAGGGGCACTATGCCGATCCATGCCGCCGAATTCCTCCCCGACCGCCCGGAATCGCACCTCGATGCACCGGTGGAGAGACCCTGATGGGGTTCGCGTGGCGCGTCATCATGGGGCGGCCGCGGCTGGCGGTCGGCCTGGTATGCGGCCTGCTCAGCCTGCCCCTCTGGCCGGTCGGGTCATCGCTGAGCCGGGCCATACTTGGCTGGGACGCGGGTTGCGCGGTGTTTCTGGTGCTGGTGGCGTATATGTTCAGCACCGCGCGCGGCGACCGCGTGCCGGAGGACGCGCAGCGCGACCAGGACGGCGAATGGACCATCTTCTGGTTGACCGTCGGCGCCGTCACAGCGAGTTTCGCCGCGATCATTGGTGAGTTCTCCGCCTCCAAGGACGCGCCGGCATCGCAGCGAACCCTCCACATAATCCTCGTCGCGGTCACGCTGCTGCTGTCCTGGCTGGTGACGCATACGCTCTTCGGCATGCGCAACGCCCATGAATATTACGACGCCGTCCCGCCCGGCACGCCCCGGGCGAAGCCGTCCCCGTCCGGCGGCAGCTTCGCCGGCGGGCTGGACTTTCCGGGCGACGAACCGCCGGATTATTGGGATTTCTTTTACTTCGCGCTGGTATTGGGCATGACGTTCCAGGTGTCGGATGTGCAGATCACCTCGCGCCGCCTCCGGCAGCTCGCCACGGCACACGGAATGCTCGGTTTCCTGTTCAACACCGTAATTCTGGCACTTTCGGTGAATATTGGTGCGAGCCTGTTGTAGAATCCCCGTGGCGGCAGCGTTCACGGTACCGCAATAGTCGCGAACGCGTGATCGACGAGGCCAATGACCACCCAATCTTCCCCCCTTCCTTCGCCCACATCCGACGTCCCGACGTCTCACCCTCTCAACCGCACGGCCCTTGCGGCGCGCCTGCATAACGCGGCCCCCAGCATAGTGGCCATGGCGCTGCTGCTGGCGGCGCTGGCGCTGGTGATGCTGACCGCATTGCAATCGCCGGAAAAAGACGACATCGCCTGGCTGCTTTATGTCGCGCGCAAATGGCTCGCTGGGAAGCGGCTGTATGAGGACCTCATCGAGGTCAATCCGCCGCTGATCATCTGGATCTATGCCGTGCCGGCCTGGATCGCCAACCGGCTCGGCGCCGAACCCCGCCTGGTGGCGACTCCTCTCTTCGCTCTCTGCGCGCTGGGATCGGCCTGGTGGAGCGCCACGTTGCTGCGCGGCCGCGCCGCCATCTTCGCCCGCCGGCAACCGGCCTTCGCGGCGATCGGCATCGTTTTGCTGGCGATACCGGGCGTGGAGTTCGGCCAGCGCGAGCATTTGCTGGTGGCCGCGGCGCTGCCCTATCTCGTTATTTTCGCGCGCGTCCTCGCCGGCGAGCGCGCGCCGCGTTGCCTGTCGGTCGCGGCCGGCATGCTCGCCGGCCTGGGCTGCGCGCTGAAGCCGACCTATGCGCTGGTCTTCGTCATGCTGGAACTGGTGGCGCTCGCCCGCGGCCTGCGCCCCGTGCGCCTGGGCACAATCGCAGCAGCCGTGACCATGGCCGCCTACGGCCTGATCGTCGTGCTGTTCTGCCCGGCCTTCCTGGCCAAGGCGGTGCCGCTCGCCCTGGCGCTATATGGCGGCACGGATACGGCGCTCAGCCCGTTGGTCGGCGAAAGCTGGCGGGTTCTGATGGGGCTTGGGGTGTCGATGCTGCTGTGCTGGCTCAGCCGCGACACGCTGCGCCAACGCGCGCCCTATGTGCAGATGCTGATCCTGACACTGACGGCCTTCGCCGCCGGTGCGGCCCTGTCCTTCCTGCTGGAGGGCAAGAACTGGTTCTACCACCGCCTTCCCGCCACCATGACGACGTTGCTGGCGCTGCTCGCCTGGATCGCGGTGATGCTGCCCGAACTGCGTCGGCAGGGCTGGCGGCAGGCCCGCCCCGTGCTGCAAACCGGCATGGTCGCCGCCATGCTGATGGTGTTCGGCATGAGCGACTATAGTCGTCTGGTGCCCTGGGTGGAGGGGGCGGTTAATCCCGGCCAAACCACGGTGGTGAAGCTGGAACGCCTGGTGCGGCGCGAACACGCCCACACCTACATCGCCTTTTCCGAATGGATCGCGCTGGGCTTTCCCGTGGTGAACAATACCGGCGTCACTTGGGCCAGCCGCTTCGATTCGATGTGGGCGCTGCGTGGCGAGTTGTGGCGCACGCGGCATGACGGCGTCGCCCCCAAGGCCTGGCCCATCCGGCGCTGGGTGGCGCGCGATTTTGTCGCCGGCTGCCCCGATCTCGCCGTGGTCGACACACGCGGCGGCATCAACTATGTCGCCGTCCTGGTGGCCTCCGATGCGGCTTTCGCCCAGGCCTGGTCGCATTACCGCGAGATCGCGGTGTTCGACGGGCTGCGCGTCCTCAAACGGGTCACGCCGGATTGCGCGCCGCCAAAGCCCACGGAGCAGCGTCTCTCATCCGCCGACCTGGAGGTGCCATTGCCGTAAAGCGCACCGACCTCCTATCCCCGATCGCACGACAATCCCTGCGGAAGATCGTTATTCCGTGATATTTCGACATAGGATCGATTTTCCAGTCGTTTAGATCGCTTGGCGCACAGTATAGCCAGCAAGGTGAGGCAATCGCCTCGCTCAACCGGATCGGGGAGGCACCAGGCGCATGGGCACCATCACGGCCAAGGACGGCACGCAGATCTTCTTCAAGGATTGGGGTACCGGCCAACCGGTCGTCTTCTGCCATGGCTGGCCACTCAGCGCCGATGCCTGGGACGGACAGATGATGTTCCTCGGGGAGCACGGCTACCGCGTCATCGCGCATGACCGGCGCAGCCATGGCCGGTCGGGCCAGAGCTGGACGGGCAACGACATGGACACCTACGCCGAGGACCTGTCCATCCTGCTCGACACGCTGGACGTGCGGAACGCCGTCCTGGTCGGCCATTCCACCGGCGGCGGCGAGGCCGCGCATTATATCGGCCGCTACGGCAGCGGCCGCATCGCCAAACTCGTGCTGGTCAGCGCGGTCCCGCCACTGATGCTGAAGACGGACGCCAATCCGGGTGGCCTGCCCATCGCGGTCTTCGACGGCATCCGCAAGGCCACATTCGACAACCGGTCGCAGTTCTTCAAGGAACTCGCCCTACCCTTCTATGGCTATAACCGGCCGGGAGCCAAGCTCTCCGAAGGTGTCCGCGACTCCTTCTGGCTCCAGGGCATGCTGGGTGGCATCAAGGGTCTGTACGACTGCATCAAGGAATTTTCGGAGGTCGATTACACCGAGGACCTCAAGAAGATCGACGTGCCGACGCTGGTCGTGCATGGCGACGACGATCAGATCGTGCCGATCGGCGCCGCGGGCACGATGTCTTCGAAAATCGTCAAGGGCGCCGTCCTCAAGGTCTATCCCGGCGCCCCCCATGGCCTGCCGACGACCCACCAGGACCAGCTGAACGCCGACCTGCTCGCCTTCATCAA
>DASXIW010000164.1:0-12672 GCA_036497785.1 Acetobacteraceae bacterium
CGCGGAATAGAGCGATGATGGCTGCCCCGTCGTGAGGCGGGGCAGCCACGCGCCTATTGCGGGTATTGCGTGTTCCAGCTGCGGTGCCAGGCGAGTACGCCCTCCGCCGGTAGTGGGTGGCCGACCAGGAAGCCCTGCGCCAGTTCGACACCGATTTGCTGCATGCGTGACCAGCACGCCTCGTCTTCCACGCCCTCGGCGGTGACCAACAGACTTGCGCCATGGGCCTTGGCGATCGCGTCGGTCAGGAATTTCCGGGCTGCCCGGTTGACCGCGGTGTCGCGCACGACTTCCATGTCCAGCTTGAGCATGCTGAACGGCAGACCCAGTAACGGGCCATGGTCGCGGGTATGCGGCCCCACATCATCGATGGCCAGGCCGTAGCCGAGATCGCGCAACCATGTCGCCGCGGCGGTGAGCTCGGGCAAGTGGCTGACCGGCTGGCTTTCCGTGAGTTCGATGATGAGTCGCGCGGCGGGGATGCTGGCCTGGAGGCGTGCCGCCTCAAGCCAGCGCAGCGCCTCCGGCAGCAGCAGCACGTCGAGGGAGAAATTGACGGATAAAGTGAGGTCGAGCGAGTCGAGCAGGCCACCGCCCCAGTCGGCGAAGGCCCGGCGGATTACTGCTTCGGTGAGCGGGCGGGCGAGGCCGGCCTGCTCCATCGGCGGCACGAACAGATAGGGCGACAGGATTCCGTGCGCCGGGTGGTGCAGGCGCGCCAGTGCCTCCAGCCCTACCGGGCGGCGGTCGCACATGCGGACGATGGGCTGATAGACGGCGTGAATCTGGGCGCCGGTCAGCGCTGCCTGCAACTCGGATTTGTGCAGCGGCTCGATGTGGAACGATCGGGGCTGTGGGGCCATGGCCGGCCCAGCCGGAGGGAAACGCGGCGTCATGCAGGCTTGCACGCAGCGCATGAGGGCCGTGATCGCCGGTGAGTGGCCGTCGTCACGCCGGACGGTCCTGCACGAGGTCGGCCACCAAAGCCATTCCGTCGCATCTCCTGGGAAGTCGATGGAACACACCGGGCGGGAAACCGTCCCGGCGACGCTCGGTTTGTTTACTTAATTATCACCGTGTCTCGCAGTCTTCCTAAATAATTAAAATATCAACACGGCGCGAGGTGGCTGGCGGCCGCCCAGACGTCGCGGAAATGCCGGTGCCGTTGGCGTTTCGGTAATTTCTGTTAAGGAGATTGGGTGGCCCAAGCCGGATCAGAACCATGGCCGTCACACGAAATTCAGCGTCCGATTCGCGCCCTGTGGCGGCGCGGCCAGCCGATCAGCCGCCGTCGGAGTTGCTTGTTGCCGGCGCCTTTGCCGTCGATGCGGCGCATAAGTTGACGGGGGCAGCGGGCGGGCTGCCGGCCTTTCGTGCGACTGATCGCCGGGCCGGCGGCCGCACGGGGCTTATGGCCGTGCAAGTGCGACCGGATGCACCGGCGCGCGCCAATGCGCTGGCGCGGTTTGCGTCGCAGACCATCGCTGGCGTGCTCACTCCGCTTGCATGCGGGCCGGCGCAGGTGCTGGCGATGGAAGCCGCCGCCGCCCGGGCCGCAAGGCCGCGCGCGGCAAGGCGGCATTACGAGGAGCAATGGGACGTGCCGCCGGTTGAATAACCGCGCACGGAGACGTGGGCGCCGACGAATAAAGCCAGGGGCATGCCCTGGCTTTTCGTAGTCTGACGCGCCGGCCTTGCGGCGATCAGGCTGCCGGTTTGGCGGCCCGGCGCTGCTCGGCCACCTGCGAGTGCATCGCCTTTTGCAGCTTCTCGAAAGCGCGCACCTCGATCTGGCGGACGCGCTCGCGGGAGATGGCATATTGTTGCGACAGATCCTCCAGCGTGGTGGGATTGTCCTTCAGCCGCCGCTCGATAAGGATGTGGCGCTCGCGGTCGTTCAGGCTTTTCAAGGCGCCCGTCAGCAGGGTCTTGCGGCCCGACATTTCCTCGCGCTCGGCGATCTCGGTTTCCTGGCTGTCGCTCTCATCCACCAGCCAATCCTGCCACTCACCCTCGCTATCCGCGCGAACCGGCGCGTTCAGGCTGTGATCGGGCGCGGATAGGCGGCGATTCATGCTCACCACATCCTGCTCGGGCACGTCCAGAACATGGGCGATGCGCGCCACCTGGTCCGGCTTCAGATCGCCGTCATCAATGGCCTGCATCTGGCCCTTGAGCCGGCGCAGGTTGAAGAACAGCTTCTTCTGGGCGGCCGTGGTGCCCATCTTCACCAGCGACCAGCTGTGCAGGATGTATTCCTGGATCGCCGCGCGAATCCACCACATGGCATAGGTGGCGAGGCGGAAGCCGCGATCGGGATCGAAGCGCTTGACGGCCTGCATCATGCCGACATTGCCTTCGCTGATCAGTTCACCGACCGGAAGGCCATAGCCCCGATAGCCCATGGCAATCTTGGCGACGAGGCGCAGATGTGAGGTCACCAGTTTGTGAGCGGCCTCCATGTCCTCGGTGTCACGCCATTTTTTGGATAGTGCGAGCTCCTCATCCGGGGAAAGCATCGGGAATTTGCGGATTTCCTGGAGGTAACGGGTGAGGTTGCCTTCGGGGGCGACATTAATGACGGCAGCGACCATGACTTGATCCTCTCGTCTGAACGACCATGTTCATGCCCTTGGCGGCGCGGAACGGTTGGTCTGTGTTGCAATGCTCGACCAGTGTCGGGAGTTCCTTGACAGCGGAAACTCGCGCGCGGGCCTCAGGTTCGGAAAAGGCCGGCTCATCCTGGTCGAAAACCCCGATTTCGGCGGAATTCGGCCATGCCAGGTGGGAAATGCGGGAACCTGAAAGCACATCGTCTACCAAGCGTTTATACGGGGTAGCCTAGCTGAGGTCAAGATACCGGACTGATGGAGTCTGGATTAACTCGCAGCCATGCCCAGTGCTGCAAGCATATCGGCGAAATCGGGCGGCGGCGATGTTTCGAAGGACAGGAGCTGCCCGGTGCGGGGGTGGTTGAAGCCCAGCCGCGCCGCGTGCAGTGCCTGGCGGGGAAAATCAAGCAGCAAGCGGCGCTGCGCCTCTGGCAGGCCGCGCGCGGCCGCTGGGATGCGACGCAGATAGACGGGGTCGCCCACGATCGGATGACCCTTAGCCGCGAGATGTACGCGGATCTGATGTGTGCGCCCGGTGGCCAGCCGGCATTCCAGCAACGAGACCGCGGCGTCGTGCTGCGCCAGCAGCCGGTAGCGGGTCAGTGCGTGCTTGCCGCCGCGCGCCACCATGGCCATGCGCTTGCGGTCGCGCGGATCGCGTCCGATGGCGCCCTCGATCTCGCCGGCGGCGGGGTTGGGCAGGCCCCAGCACAGGGCAAGATAGGTGCGGTCGAGGTGGCGCGCGGCGAAGGCGGCCGACAGGGTGGCCAGCGCCTGCTCGGTTTTCGCCACGACCATGACGCCGGAGGTGTCCTTGTCGAGCCGGTGCACAATGCCCGGCCGCTTTTCGCCGCCAATGCCGGGCAGGCTGTCGCCGCAATGGGCGAGCAGCGCGTTGACCAGTGTGCCGTCCTGGTTGCCGGGCGCGGGATGCACGACGAGGCCGGCGGGCTTATCCAGCACCAGAAGATCGGCATCCTCGTACAATATCGGGAACGGGATGGGCTGGGCCTGCGGCGTGGCCGGGATCGGCGCAGGGGGCGCCACCAGATAGCAGGCGCCGGCCTGTACCGCCTCGGCGGGTTGGGTGACGATGCGGCCATCGCGCCGGACATGCCCTGCCTCGATCAGCGCCTTGACGCGGGAGCGGGAGATCGTGCCCATGGCTTCGGCCAGGAAGCGGTCGAGGCGTTCGCCGGTGGCCGCCGGCGGCGCGGTGATGGCCAATTCGCCGGACATCAGGGCGGGCAGGGTTGCGGGCATTGCGGTTTCGTCGGACATGCCACGCAATAGCGCGGAAATACGGCGGAAGGATATGCGAAGTGCGAATGCTGAAGATCGCCGTGGTGGTGATGGGCGTGCTGATCGTGGCCGGGGTTGTGGTGCTGGTGGTGGCCATTACGCAACGGGTCGGCACGCTGGTGGCGGGCGGCGCCGCGGCGCCGGTGGTGCTGGACGAGCCGGCGGGGACGCATATCGCCGGGGTGTCGATGCTGCCTGACCGGCTGGCGGTACAACTTCAAGGCGGTGGCCCGGACCGCGTCGTGGTCGTGGATAGTCGGTCAGGCCGCGTGATGGCCCGGGTCGGCCTGTCACATTAGCCTGTCGCATGGTCGTCGCTTGACCGCTGGCGGCCCGGGTGACAACACTCAGCCCGAGCATGGGCGAGAGCCCGGGCGCTGTATATATACGGACATAGCGGGAGAACACAATGCCCCAGGTTACACTGACGGTGAACGGGAAAAGTGCAACGGCAGCGGTGGAAGGGCGCACGCTGCTGGTTGAGCTGCTGCGCGAGAAGCTTGGCCTGACCGGCACACATGTCGGCTGCGACACCAGCCAGTGCGGCGCCTGCGTGGTGCATGTCGATGGCGTGTCCGTGAAGGCGTGCACCATGCTGGCGGTGCAGGCCGACGGCACATCGGTCACCACCATCGAGGGTCTGGCCGCCGCCGACGGCACGCTGCACCCGATGCAGGAGATGTTCCGCGAGCATCATGCCCTGCAATGCGGCTTCTGCACGCCCGGCATGGTGATGAGCGCCATTGACCTAGTGAACAGCCACCCCGAGGGGCTGACAGAAGAGGTCATCCGGCAAGGGCTGGAAGGCAATCTGTGCCGCTGCACGGGCTACCACAATATCGTCAAGGCGATCGCGGCGGCGTGGCCGCTGATGCACGGCAAGGAAGCGAAAGCGATGGCCGCGGAATAACGGAGACGGCGAAAGAGCGGAGACGAAGGTCGGCACGCAATGACGCGCATCACGCATCCGCGGAAGATGCGCGCGTAGGGGGGAAACATGAACGTAATGTTCGAAGGCATCGGCGCATCGGTCCGTCGCAAGGAAGACCTCCGCTTCATCAGCGGCCACGGCCACTACGTTGATGATATGAACCGGCCCGGCCAGTTGCATGCGATCTTCCGCCGCAGCGACCGTCCGCACGCCAGGATTGTTTCCATCGACACCAAGGCAGCTGCCGCTTCCCCCGGCGTGGTGGCGGTATACACTGCCGCCGATCTCGCGAAGATCGGCGGCGTGCCCTGCGGCTGGCAAATCCACAGCAAGGACGGCAGCCCGATGGCGGAGCCGAAGCACCCCGTCCTGGCGGAAGGCAAGGTGCGCCATGTCGGCGACCCCATCGCGGTGGTGATCGCCGAAACCCGCGAGCAGGCCAAGGACGCCGCCGAGTTCCTGGACATCGTGCTGGAGGATCTTCCCTCCATCGCCAGCGTGGCGGATGCGGTGAAGCCCGGCGCTCCGTTGGTATTCGACGATGTGCCCGGCAATCAGTGCTATGACTGGCATATCGGCGACAGGGACATGGTGGACGCGGCCTTCGCCAAGGCGGCCAAGACCGTCACGCTCGAACTCACAAACAACCGGCTGATCCCCAACGCCATGGAGCCGCGCGCCGCGCTGGGCGATTTCGATCCCTCGACCGGCGACTACACGCTGTACACCACCAGTCAGAATCCGCATGTGATCCGGCTGCTGATGGGTGCCTTCGTGCTGCAGATTCCCGAGCACAAGCTGCGCGTCGTCGCACCCGATGTCGGTGGCGGGTTTGGCAGCAAGATCTATCACTACGCCGAGGAGGCGATGGTCACCTGGGCGGCCGGGCGGGTGAAGCGTCCGGTGAAATGGACCGCGGACCGGACCGAGTCGTTCATGTCGGACGCGCATGGCCGCGACCATGTCAGCACCGCCGAAATGGCGCTGGATGACGAGGGCCATTTTCTCGCGCTGCGCGTGAAGACGCTTTGCAATATGGGCGCCTATCTTTCCACTTTCGCGCCGGCGGTTCCCACCTATCTTTACGCCACGCTGCTCGCCGGCGTGTACAAGACGCCGGCGATCTATGCCGAGGTGAAGGCGGTGTTCACCAACACCGTCCCCGTGGACGCCTATCGCGGCGCCGGGCGGCCGGAGGCCACCTATCTGCTCGAACGGCTGGTCGACACGATCTGCCATGACACCGGACATGATCGGGTGGAGATACGTCGCAAAAACTTCATACCGGTCGACGCCTTCCCCTATCAGACGCCGGTCGCGCTGCAATACGATTCCGGCGATTATTTCACCACCCTGAAAGTGGCGATGCAGGCGGCCGACTGGGACGGTTTCGAAGCCCGCCGCAGTGCTGCGAAGGCGCGTGGCAAGCTGCGCGGCATCGGCATGTCCACCTATCTCGAAGCCTGCGGCATCGCGCCGTCCAAGCTGGTCGGCCAGCTCGGCGCGCGGGCCGGGCTGTACGAGGTTGCCAATGTGCGCGTGCATCCTACCGGCAGCGTCAGTGTTTTCACAGGCACGCACAGCCACGGCCAGGGGCACGAGACCACCTTTGCCCAGCTCGTGGTCGATCAGCTCGGCATTCCATTCGAGCAGATCGATGTCGTCCACGGTGACACCGCGAAGATCCCGTTCGGCATGGGCACCTATGGCAGCCGTAGCCTGGCGGTTGGCGGGAGTGCCATGGTGAAGGCGATGGACAAGATCGTTGCCAAGGGCAAGAAGATCGCCGCGCATCTGATGGAAGCGGCCGTCGAAGACATCGCGTTCAAGGACGGCAAGTTCTCCGTGGCCGGCACAGACAAGTTCAAGACGATCGGCGAGATCGCGCTGACCGCCTATGTTCCGCACAACTACCCGATCGAGACGCTGGAGCCTGGGCTGGACGAGACGGCTTTCTACGACCCCATGAACTTCACCTTCCCCGGCGGCTGCCATATCTGCGAGGTCGAGATCGATCCGGAGACGGGTACCACCCAGGTGATCCAGTTCGTCGCCGTCGATGATATCGGCCGCGTGATCAACCCGATGATCGTCGAAGGCCAGGTGCAGGGCGGCGTTGCCCAGGGCATCGGGCAGGCGCTGCTGGAGAATGCGGCGTATGATGCCGGGGGGCAGCTTCTGTCCGGCTCGTTCATGGACTATACCATGCCGAGGGCGGATAATATTCCGAACATCACGGTGGGCACGGAAAGCACGATTTGCACCCATAACCCGCTGGGGGCCAAAGGCTGCGGCGAGGTGGGTGCCATCGGTTCGCCGCCCGCCGTGGTCAATGCCGTGGTGGACGCGCTGAAGCCGTACGGCGTGCGCCACCTGGACATGCCGGCCAGTCCGCAGAAGATCTGGTCGATCATTCATTCCAACCGCCCGCTCATGGCGGCCGAGTAAGCAGGGACAGCCAATATGTACGAATTCGCCTACGAAAAACCCTCCAGCCTCGCGGATGCCGTCAAGATGCTCGGCGCCGATGAGGAGGCAAAGCTTCTGGCCGGGGGCCAGACTTTCATCCCCGTGCTGAAACAGCGGCTGAACAAGCCCAGCGCCGTCATCGACCTCGCCAAGCTCGGCCTGAGCGGGATCAAGGTCGATGGCAACACGGTCACGATCGGCGCGATGACCACGCATTCCGCGGTCGCGACCTCGCCGGAAGTGAAGCGCGCCTTTCCGGCGCTCGCGGCGCTGGCTTCGATGATCGGCGATGACCAGGTGCGCCATCGCGGCACCATCGGCGGTAGCCTCGCCAATAACGATCCTTCCGCCTGCTATCCCAGCGCGGTGCTGGCAACCGGCGCGACCATCACCACGGATCGCCGCTCCATCCCCGCCGCCGAGTATTTCCAGGGCATGTTCACCACCGCCCTGGAACCCGGTGAAATCATCACCTCTGTCAGCTTTCCGATCCCGGCCAAGGCCGCCTACGAGAAGTTCCGCAACCCGGCCTCGCGCTATGCCATGGTCGGCGTGTTCGTGGCCAAGACCGCGGGCGGGGTGCGCGTGGCCGTGACCGGTGCGGGGCAGGGAGGGGTGTTCCGCCACGAGGCGTTCGAAAAGGCGCTGTCCGCGAACTGGTCGCCCGCCGCGCTGGATGGCATCGTCACGCCGCAGGACGGGCTGAACAGTGATATCCATGCCAGCGCCGAATATCGCGCCCATCTGATCGGCGTGATGGCCAAGCGCGCCGTCGCGGCGGCTGGCTGACAGGCCGAGGACAGGACGAGGCATCGCGGCCAGGGCTTAGCCCTGGCCGCGTTTTTTTTACTTCACCGAGGAGAACGTCGTCGGCGCCAGAAACTGGTTGCTGACATTCGCGTTGATCGGGCCATCCTTTTCGCTTTCGTCGCGGGCCTTGTGCCATTCCGGGTCGGCCTGGAATTTCGGCCATTTGGCCTCGCGTTCGGCCATCGATTCCCAGGCGATCAGATAGGTCAGATCGTTGGCGGATTCGCCCACCAGCGTGGTCCAGAATCCGGCTTGGCGGATGCCGTGTTTCTCCCAGATGCGCAGCGTGTGGTTCTGAAAACGGGCGAGCAAATTGGGCAGCCGTCCCGGCAATGTGCGATAGACGCGCAATTCATAGATCATGGTTGTCCTCGGGCGTTGTGGTCGATGGCAGAGTGGGCACGCGAGATTTAGTCTGCGCTGGAGTCGCGTTCAGGCAAAGCCCGGGGGCAGCGGATATCTGACATGCAACCGGCCCTCCACGCCGCCGATCAGCCGAGGCAGGTGGCACGGTCGGCTGGCGGCCCGAAATCGCGCGGCCGCAGCCCGGCATGCAGCCAGGTGATCAGCGAGTAGATGTCAAAGACCGGCAGGCCAAGGACCTCGCGCAGCGCGTGGGCATAGGGCGGCATGTTGGTGCATTCCAGCACGATCGCCCCCACATCGGGATGCTCGGCCACCAGCTTGCGCCCGGCCTGCATGATGTCCCGGGCGGCCAGGGTGACATCCATGTCCTGCTTTTCGGCGCGGATGAGCACGCGGAAGAATTCGGCGCCGTCCTCCGTGCCCACCATGGGCGTATCGAGCGGCACGCCGGCGGCTTCGAGGTGGCGGGGCGTCAGGCTGGATTTGCTGACGGTGATGACGCCGACGCGCTGGCCCGGCGGCAGTGTTGCCTGCACCCAAGGCACCTGGATCAGCGAACTCGTCGCGACCGGCACGCGCACATGGGCGGCGATCTCGCGCTGGTACACAGAAAGAAAACCGCAATTCGTGGTGATCGCCTCCGCCCCCTGGGCCACCAGATCGGCGGCTGCTTCGAGGAAGTTGTCGAGAAGGCCGGCCGCGCCCTGCAGCACCACCCGCTCCGGGTTTGCGCCCCTCACCACCCGGTACAGCACCGGGAACGGCCAGGTCAGCGCATTACCCATGTCGCCGGGAATGCGGGGGAAGCGCGCCTCCAGCATCAATATGCCCAGTGCCGCGCCGTAGATCGCCTTGCCGCCGCGGGCGATCACTGGCGTGCGGCTTTCCGGGCTTGGGACGGCGTGGCCGAGGGTCAGGGTGGTTTGCATGGCTGCTCCTCATACGCGATGCGGTTGCCCGGATCGGGGTTTAGCGCGATGGTTCTGTGACCTTACAGGGAGACACGGTCATGGCCGAACGGCTGTTCACGCGCGCCGATCTTGAAGTGTTGAAGCAGTGGGACACGCCCACGATTTGTAACGCCTTGGAGATCGTCGTGCCCGCGCGCCGCGCGATCGGTTTTACCGTCGAGCCCATGATCGCGGTAGATCGCAAATTTCCGCCCATCGTCGGCCTGGCCCGGACCGGCCTGATCCGCGCGAAGGAACCGCCAGCCGGACCGATTCCGTCGCGCGAGGATTGGTATGACTACGTGGCGGCGGACGACCTGCCGACCATCGCCGTGCTGCAGGATGTGGACGGCCGGCCCGGCTATGGCGCCTTCTGGGGCGAGGTGCAGACCACCGTGCATGCCGGCCTGGGCGTGCTGGGCTGCGTCACCAATGGCTCGTATCGCGATCTCGACATGCTGGCGCCGGGCTTCCAGATCATCGGCGGCAGCATCGTGCCCAGCCACGCGCATGTGCACATGATTTCCATGGGCGGGCAGGTGAACGTGTTCGGCATGCTGGCGGCGCATGACGACGTGATCCATGCCGATTTCCATGGCGCCGTGGTGATCCCGGCCGCCGCTGTGAAGGCGCTGCCGGCGGCGATCGACCTGTGCACAAGGCGCGAGAAGGTGATTCTCGACATGGCCCGCGCTCCCGGCTTCACTAGCGCCAAGATGCGGGCGGCGCTGAAGCAAGCTGGCGAAATCCACTGACATCGCTGGCCCTCCACGCACGCGGCGCGGGGGGCTTCGCGCGCGAAATCCGCGCGACGCTGCGCCTGGCGTTGCCGCTGATTGCCGCCCAACTGGCGGCGATCGGCGGCAACGTGGTCGATGTGGTGCTGGCCGGGCATCTCGGCGCGCATGTGCTGGGCGCCGTGGCGGTCGGCACCAGCCTCTGGGGCGTCGCGATCATGGGCATGGTCGGCATCATGATGGCGCTGTCGCCGAGCGTCGCCCAGCTCGATGGCGCGGGGCGCAGGGGTGAAGTGGGGCCGCTGTTCCGCCAGGCGCTGTGGCTGGCGCTTGGGCTGGGCATTTTTGCGCAAACTCTGGTGTTTTTCGCCGGGCCGGCTGTGGTGGCGGGGATGGGACTGCCGGCCGGGCTGGCGCAGAGCGCATCGGGCTTCCTGCGCGCGGCGAGTTTCGCCGCCCCGGCGCTGAGCCTTTATCTGGCCTGCCGCGGTCTGTCGGAAGGCCTGTCCATGCCGCGTCCTTCGCTGGTGATCGGCGGGATCGGGCTGCTGGCCATGGTGCCGATCGGCTACGGGCTGATGTACCGGCTGGGTCTGGGCGCGCTGGGCAGCGGCATGACCAGCGCCATATCGTGCTGGCTGCAGCTGGGGCTGTTCCTGGCGTTCATGCGCGTCAGCCCGCACTATCGCCGCCTGGGCTGGGGGCATGGCCGACGTGGGCCCGACCTTGCCGCGATCGGCGCCCTGCTTCGCCTGGGCGTGCCGATGGCGTGCAGCGTGCTGATGGAGGTGGGCATGTTCACCGCCTCCACGCTGGGTGTCAGCCGCTTCGGGGACGCCGCCGTGTCCAGCCATCAGGTCGCGCTGAATATCGCCAGCGTGAGCTTCATGGTGCCGTTGGGTCTGGCCCTGGCCGTGACCGTGCGGGTCGGCAACGCCGCCGGCCGCCGTGACCATGCGGGGGTCCGCCGCGCTGGGATGGCCGGGCTGAGCCTGACATTGGCCACGCAAAGCCTGTCCTGCGCCGCCATGCTGGCGGTTCCGGTTCATATCGTTAGGTTGTACACCGCCGATCCGCTCGTTCTGTCTGGTGCGGTGGCGCTGCTGTATCTCGCCGCCTTGTTCCAGATGTCGGACGGCGTCCAGGTGGTGTGCAATGGGGCGTTGCGCGGGCTGAAGGACGCAAGGGTGCCGATGCTGATCACCGGCCTCGCCTATTGGGGGGTCGGGTTGCCGGTGGGCTGGTTTCTGGCGTTCGGCATGCGCATGCAGACCATTGGCATGTGGGCAGGCCTGGTTGCGGGGCTGAGCGTTGCCGCCATTCTTCTGCTGACCCGCTTCCTGGTCCTGTCACGCCGGCCCATATTGGGAATCGGGTGAATACCCGGGTGGCCTTCGCGGCGCCCTTGTGCCACGAGGACAGCATTGAGAATGAGGATGCCATGATCGACCCGATCCGTATGACGCATGCTTCGCGCATGGACGACGACGAGCCCGATGTTCCCGACCCCGAAACCCCCGATGTGCCCGAGCCCGGCGGACCGGAGAAGCGCGAGCCCGATGACAACAAGACCCTGTCTTCCCCCGTCAACGAGTTGGAGCACCGGCTGTTCAATCAGCGCAAGGTGCTGATATTCGGGGCGATCAACGACAAGCTGGCGCGCGACGTGACCGGCCGGCTGCTGGCGCTGGCCGGCGATTCCAGCAAGCCGATCGATGTGTATGTGAATTCCCCGGGTGGCCATGTGGAGAGCGGCGACACCATCCACGACATGATCCGCTTCGTGGACGCGCTGGCCCCGGTGCGCATTATCGGCACGGGCTGGGTGGCGAGCGCCGGCGCGCTGATCTATCTGGCCGGCGCCAAGGAGCGGCGCTTCTGCCTGCCCAACACCCGCTTCCTGCTGCACCAGCCCATGGGCGGTGTGCGTGGGCCGGCCACGGATATCGATATCGAGGCGCGCGAGATCGTGAAAATGCGCGAGCGGATCAACCGCATCATCGCCCGCGAGACCGGCCAGCCCTACGAGAAGGTGGAGCGCGACACCGACCGCAATTACTGGATGGGGCCGGAGGAGGCCATCGCCTATGGCATGGCCGCGAAGGTGATCGCCAGCGCCAAGGAACTCGACGCAGGCTGAAACGGAACTACCCGACATTGCCGGTTCACCCGGCAATGTCGGACGCCTGATCAGCCGGTCAGGGGGCTTTGGCCGGCTGCTGGAGCAGGGCTACCATCTGCGGGTTCGCCTGTTGCCGCGCCAGGATCTCGGCCGTATGGCCCTGTTGATCCTGTATGCTACGATCCGCCCCATTGGCGAGCAACAGCTTTACAACATCGGTGCGCCCGAACAGCGCTGCCATCATCAGCGCTGTCTGCCCCGCATCGTTGCGGGTATTCACATCGCAATGGGCCGCGATCAGGCGCTGTAATATTCCGGTCTCTCCCTTGAACGCGACGCCCATCAGGCTGCTATTGCCATGCGCGTCCGTGGC
>DASXIW010000165.1:0-5193 GCA_036497785.1 Acetobacteraceae bacterium
GTGGGCGCGGGCGGCTTCCACGCCCATGCCGGCGGCGAGGGCGACGAAATCGAGGTCGGGGTTGCCGAGGTCGAGCATCTCCAGCGCCGTGCGGCCGGGATTGGCGCCGACATTGGCGAACTCGCCGAGCAGGATGGCGTATTTGCGGTTGGCCAGGATGATCGTGGTGACATTCAGCTTCTCGCGTGACTGGGTCCAGAGCCCCTGCAGGGTGTACATCGCCGAGCCATCCGCCTGCAGATTGACCACGCGCCGGCCGGGCGCACCGACGGCGGCGCCGGTAGCCAGCGGAATGCCGCAGCCAATCGCGCCGCCGGTGATTTGCAGCCAGTCATGCGGTGGGGCGCCGTGGGTGTTGGGATAGAGGCCACGGCCGAAGCTGACGCTTTCATCGGCGATCACGGCATTCTCCGGCAGCAATGCCGCCAGTGATTGGCCGAGTGCCTCGGTTGTGACCGCGCCGCTTGCCGGTGTGGCGCGTGGGCCGTAATCCGGGGCGGGGATGGCCGGCGCGCCCAGCTCGTCTGCCAGCGCGGCCAGGGCGGCGGGCAGGTCGTGTTCGGGGCGGGCCATCACATGCACATTGGCGTCCGGCGGAGACAAATAGCCGGGCTTGCCGGGATAGGCGAAGAAGCCGACGGGCCTGGTGGCGCCGACCAGGATCAGGTGGGTGGTGCCGGCGAGCGCGTTGACGGCGTGCTCTATGACATAGGGCACGCGGTCGATGGAGAAGCGGCCCCGCCCACGCTCGATGCGGCCGTTCGAGCCCTGCGCCAGCAGACGCGCGCCGGTGGCGGCGGCGATACGGTGAGCATCCGCCAACGGGCCAGCCCGCAGCGCGCTGTTGCCGAGGAGGATGAGCACGCGCTCGCCAGAGCGCAGCAGGCGCGCGGCTTCCTGGATGGCATGCGGGGTGGCGGTGGGACGCGCGGGGCGCGGCAGCGGTGCCGCCGTGACGCCGCCGGGATTCCAGCACGTGTCGGAGGGCAGGATCAGCGTGGCGATCTGGCCGGCGCCGCTGAACGCGGCCTGCACTGCCACCGCCGCGTCCGCACCGACATGTTCGGCATGCGACGCGGTACGCACCCAGCCGGAGACCCCGCGTGCGAAGCCCTCGGTATCCGTGGTCAGCGGCGCATCGAGCGGGCGATGATAGGTGGCCTGATCGCCGACGCAGTTCACCATCATGGTGTTGGCGCGGCGGGCGTTGTGCAGATTGGCGAGGCCGTTAGCGAGGCCGGGGCCGCAATGCAGCAGCGTGGCCGCGGGTTTGTCCGCCATGCGCGCATAGCCGTCGGCCGCACCTGTCACGACGCCTTCGAACAGGCCCAGGACGCAGCGCATGCCGGGGATGCGATCCAGCGCGGCGACGAAATGCATCTCCGACGTGCCGGGATTGGCGAAGCACGTGTCCACGCCGCAGGCCAATAAGGTGTGGACCAGGCTCTCCGCCCCGTTCATGGACATGCCGACATTCCCTTGTTACCCATTCGGCGGACACTGCCCGCAGAGCCCGGGCCACGCAAGACAAGGAAACGCCGCGCCGATGACCACCATTCTGTATCCCGAGACCATGTATGCCGATGACCTGGTGGAACGGGAGGTGTTTGGTCCTGACACGCGAATCCTGGTGCGGGGCGTGCCGACGCTGGCCGATCTGTCGGACGAGGACTGTGCCGAGGTGGACGGGCTGATGTTGTTTCGCCTGTGGGCCAGTGCCAACGAACTGGCGCGCTTCCCGAAATTGCGGGCCGTGGTGCGGATGGGCGTGGGCTATGACCGGATTGACCGGGTGGCCGCGGCGGCGCGCGGGGTGATGGTGTGCAACGTGCCGGATTACGGCACGATGGAAGTGGCCGACCATGCGATTGCGCTGGCGCTGGCGCTGCGTCGGGGCTTGTTTCTGCATCACGAGACGCAGCGGCACACGCCGCCGGCCGCGTGGACGCCGATCTGGACACCGCTGATCCGCAGGCTGGACGTACAAACTTTCGGCATTGTCGGGCTGGGGCGGATTGGCACGGCGGCGGCGCTGCGGGCCAAGGCGTTCGGCTTCAAGGTGGTCTTTTACGATCCGTTCCGCCCGAATGGCGCGGAGCTGGCGCTGGGCATCGGGCGGGCGAAGACGCTGGAGGATTTGCTGCGGCAATCCGACATCCTTTCGCTACACGCACCGCTGACGCCAGAGACCAAGGGGATGATCGGGGCGGCGGAACTGGGGCTGCTGCCGCCGGGCGCCGTGGTGGTGAGCACCGCGCGCGGACCGATGATCGATATCGATGCGCTGGAGGCGGCGCTGCGTGGCGGCCGCCTGGCGGCCGCGGGGCTGGACGTGGTGCCAGTGGAACCGCCAGTGGAGCCCGTGCCGAATTTGCTGCGGGCCTATCGCGCGAAAGAGCCCTGGCTTGAGGGCAGGCTGGTGATCACGCCGCATTCGGCGTTCCATACCCCCGAGGCCTGGGACGATATTCGCCGCAAATCCGCCGAAACCATGGCCGCCGCCCTGACCAGCACGCCGCAGAATGTCATCACACCCGACATGTTCTGAACCCCATGATCGCGCCGATCCCGTTTCAGCCACGACGCTTCCGCACGGCGGCCGAACATTATCGGGTCGGCCGCGCGCCATATCCGGAGGCGGTGATTCGGCGGGTGGCGGCGACGCTCGGCCTGTGTCCTACCCATCGCCTGCTGGATCTGGGCTGCGGGCCCGGGCCGCTTGCCGTCGCCTTCGCGCCATATGTGAGCGAGGTGGTGGCGCTTGACCCCGAACCCGCCATGCTGGCGGCCGGCCGCGACGCCGCGTGCGGCATCCGGAACATCCGCTTCACGCAGGGTAGTTCCTACGATTTCGGCCCCGATCTCGGGCGGTTTTTTCTTGTGACGATGGGCCGGTCCTTCCATTGGATGGACCGGGTGGACACGCTGCGGCGGCTGGACGCGATGATCGAGCCTGGCGGTGCCATAGCGCTGTTTCATGACTCCCAGCCCGATGTGCCCGACAATGCCTGGCGCCAGGAATATGATGCGGTGCTCAAACGCTACACGACAGGCGATGGCCGTCGGCGCGGATGGCGTGCCACGGGCTGGGTGCGCCATGAGGCCGTGCTGCTGGACAGCGCATTCAGCCGGCTTGAGCTTGCAGGGGCGATCAGCCGGCGACGCGTGCCCGTGGCGCGGCTGATCGATCGCGCATTGTCGATGTCGTCCACCTCCCACGCGCGGATCGGCGATCAGGCCAATGCCATGGTGGCGGAGTTGCGGGCGATGTTCGCGCGCATCGCGCCGGAGGGCAGCGTTACCGAAGTATTGGAGACAACAGCGCTGCTGGCTTGGCGGCTGGATGACTCCGCTGAGAGCAATATGGCCCGGTGAGTTCCGCACCCCTTACTCGCGCACAGAGCGGGTGGGGGCAAATACGCATCAACCGGTTTCGCCAGAGCCGATGCGATTTGCAAATATTCTGGCATCTGTACGATTTAGCTCTCCGCACCGCCAGTCTGTGGCAATAAACCGTTCGGTATTGTATCGTTCTTGCACTTTTACTGCGGATTTGCCTCTTTTCTACTGAAGAAACTGGACTCCGGCCGTTGATCGTTCAAGATCAGCGCATTTCGGAGGGGCACATTGCATGGCTGTGTTAATTGTTAGCAGGATGCATTTCGTCGGGGAGCTTCTGAGTCAGGCGCTCAAGGCCAAAGGCGACATCGCCGCCATCCACGAGCATATGTCGGGCATCGTTGATACGCCCGCTCAGGATATTATGCCCGACGTGGTCGTCGTCGACTCATCTCACCCGGCGGGGTTTGCGATCGTCTCCGCAATCCGTACTCAATTTCCGTCGGTTAACCTGGTCGTACTCGCCCTGAACGATCTCGAGGAGGACTTCCTCGCCTGGGCGAATGTCGGCATTTCGGGCTATGTGGCGCCGGAAACGCCGCTCGACGAACTCATCGCGATCATCCAGCGCTCGGCTGCCGGTGAAGTCATCTGCCCGCCCAGATTAACAGCTCTGCTGCTCAGCCGATTTGCAACCCAGGTAGGCATGGCCCAGGCCAGGGCAGGCGTCCACCATTTGACCCGGCGTGAGCGTGAGGTGCTTGAATTCTTGGCTGACGGCCTGTCCAACAAGGTAATAGCCCGGAGACTTCGGATCGCCGAAGCAACGGTGAAGAACCACGTGCATAGCATCTTGGAAAAATGGGACCTCCGGAGCAGAGGGGAGGCTGCCGCGCGATATCGGGAATCTGGCCAGGAACAAGCAACCCGGCTCCAGAATGCCGGCCCCAGGCTAGGGCCCGTTAAGAATGGTCGTGAAATGATAAGGGCGGAGCAGAGGTAAATCACCATGCCAAAGCCCTTATCGGTTTTGCCACCGCATTGAACGACATGTTTGAAGTGTTGGAGCTTACGGAAGAAATTCGAAACGAGCACCAGCCTCGCGCCGATCCGTAAAAGCAGGGCGGTCACCCCTGCCGGGTTCGCCAGCCCCCGGCGGGTTCGGGCGAGATCTGCATAAGTTCCGCTCCGCTTGGTGGAGCCGACTGGAATGAGAAGGCGAGGCCGCGCCCCACCTCGCCCTTCCGAAACCAGCCGCGAGAACGCTCAGCGCCGCGCCTTGCGCGCGGCATAGCGGGCGTCGCGGGCGGCTTTGCGCTGGGCCTCCAATGCCTTCTCGGCGGCGGCCTTTTCGGCGGCGAGACGGGCTTCCTCGGCGATCTGTGCCTGGCGTTCGGCTTCGCGGGCAGCTTCCTCGGCCAGACGGATGGCTTCCAGTTCGGCCTGGCGCACCAATTCGACCTGGCGGGCGGCCTCGCGTTCGGCCTTGCGCACTTCGCGGGCGGCCAGGATCTCCTGGCGGGCGGCCTGGCGGGCGAGAACGGCAGGGTCGTCCGCGGCCGGCTTTGCACGGAATTTCTCCAGCAGCGCTTTTTTCGCGGCTGCCGCCGCGCTCATCCGGTCATTGAGATCCGCACCCTTGTAGCCAGCCATTCCGTCGTTCTCCTTGATGTTCGGAAGGCGAGATACCCGATCCGGCGATCCGTGGCCACGCCCGAGTTCGGGGGCGCAACGATCGTCACGCGACGGAAATCCTAAATCACCAGTCCGCCATCGACATGCAACGCCTGCCCGGTGACATAGCCCGCCTCCGCCGAGGCGAAGAAGGCGACCGCCGCCGCCACGTCCTCCGGC
>DASXIW010000166.1:0-18274 GCA_036497785.1 Acetobacteraceae bacterium
GGCCCCGCAACGGTCTTGAACGACTCGTCTTCGACCCGACCCGATTGCGTCTCCGCGATCTGATCGGTGATTTCCACCACCTTGTTGGGATCGGCACCGTTGTCGCCCGAGGTGCTCGAGGTCGAGGTTGTCGCCCACAGCGTCACGGTGCCGTCGCCGTTGACTCGGCCGGTCAGATTCCGCAGTCCAATCGTGGTGACAGCGGGATATGGGCCGGCGGAACCAGTCAGATGATTTTCGACGCCGCCGATCAAACCCTTCTCCAGCACATATTGGAGACGCCAGGTGCCGTCGCTACCGAGGGTCCACTTCTCCAGCCCAGCGTTCGACGCAGTATCCGTTGCGTTCCCGGCGCCCTCGTCGGTGACATACATGGTCGTCGGATTGGCAAAAAACACGGCGAAAGGCGTGTAGTCTCCACCGGTTGCACGCGCTGAATCAGTCGGGAAACCCGGCACGACGCGAATGGTCGAGGTCGACGCGGAGCCCAATGTCGGCAGCGTACTCGGCGGGGCGACGGTATAGACCGTATCCATGCCGTTACTGCCGCTACCCTTCGTGAAATACGGCGCGCCGCCGAATTCCGTCAGGCCGCGATAGTTGTCATCCTTGCCCGGCTTATCGAGCGTGTTGTTCTTGTTGAGAGGAAATTGGAGAAGCGGATCGACCTCGATCGATTCGGCCGACGCAATTGTCCAATCCGCCATCGCCGCATCGATCGGGTTGACGACTTCCAGGCCGGTTGTCTCGGTGACGTCCGGATTCGTGCCGTTGGTGCTTGATCCGAAGGTCGATGCATTGCCATTGTTGGCGTTGCCGACCATATAGTACAGGCCATTCGACCCCAACAGGGCGGATCGACCGTTATTGCCGCCATAATCGATGGTCGGCGTGTAAGTGATGCCGCCCTTTTCATTGACCGACACGATGGTCCGGCGAAAGGCGAAGTTCGTTCCGAAGGCGGCGGTCACCGGGTTCGTCAGGTCCTGTCCCGGCACCGCATCGGAATTCGATACGTCAAGGTTTCCAACGCCCGCGTTCGCATAGCCGACAAACACCACGCTGACCGCCGGCCAGTGGTTGATCACATGCAGGCCAAGCTCGGACTTCGATGAAAAGCTGGTAACGACTTGATCGGTCGGCACCTGCATCGAACGGAAGATCTTGCCGTTGCTCAAGTCGATATCGGCCAGTTGGATGCCCGAGGTGACGCCGAAGCTGGCATCGACCCCCGCATTGTTCCAGACGGTGACGTAATCATTGCCCGCGACCGCCTTCGACGGGCCGGCCAGCGGCGTTCCCACCGTCAGCGTGGCGACGGGTCCCTGTGTGTTGTCGTACGTGCTGCTGCTGACAACCAGCGACCCGTGCTTCAGGAACTGCTGGTCCGCATTGGCAGGACTTGGATCAGCCAAACCGAACAGCGCAACGCCAAGCAACGCGGTTCCAGACAACAGTACTTGGCGTGCCGGACGGCGCGCGGACAGACTAAGAAAATTCAACCTCGTGATCCCCACGACATGTTTCGAAGACTCACGAAGGCTACGATCGGTTTGTGACAGTGTAATTACTGTAAGATAGGATTTGCGCTACGGTTCGATGAACACCAACCGACGCCGGTCCTGGATCGCATCAGTGGCCGGGAAGTCAGCCCGCCGAACTATTCCGGCAGGCGGCAAGTCGGGATCCGATCGGAAATTTGTGTCGAGTGAAATCGGTTCACCACGCGCGGCCGTATTGAAATAAGTCGGGCGAAATGGCCCCCGGTGAGCGTTCACGAAGCGAAGTCGCCAACTTAATGAGGTCGCCAGGAACGCTCTAACGCTTTGTTTGACCGCATGATTCACGCTCTTTGAACGGGCCGCTCGGCGCGATCATGCGATAAACTCTCGGTAGTTGCGGGCCCCCGATTTGAACCTTCCCCCACCCTACCCGCGGGGCCGATCGCGCATTCGATCCGCGATGTTCGGTAAAGGGGGATCCAAGCCCCTGGACCTTAATAGCTGGGGCCGCGGGCTACTTCCGCGCCAACGCCATAACGTCCCGCATGCGCGCAATAACCTTGGGAAGCCCATCAAAAATCGCCTGCCCGATGATGAAATGGCCGATGTTCAATTCCACCACCTCAGGCAGCGCCGCCACAGGCCCCACATTGTCGTAGGTCAGCCCATGCCCCGCATGGCATTCCAGCCCCAGCGACGTCGTCAGCGCCGCCGCCGTGCGCAGCCGCTCCAGCTCGCCCTCACGTCCTTCGGCATAAGCCCCAGTATGCAGCTCGACAATATCCGCCCCGATCTCGGCACTCGCGCGCAACTGATCGGGATCGGGATCGATGAACAGCGACACGCGGATGCCCGCATGCTTCAGCGCCGCCACGATCGGGCGCAGCGCGTGGTGCTGCCCGCGCACATCCAGCCCGCCTTCGGTCGTCACCTCGGTGCGCTTTTCCGGCACGACGCAGCACGCATGCGGCCGCGTTTCCAACGCGATGCGCAGCATCTCCTCGGTCGCCGCCATTTCCAGGTTCAGCGGCCTGGTGATCGCCGCCTTCACCGCTTTCACATCAGCATCACGGATATGCCGCCGGTCCTCGCGCAGATGGATCGTGATCCCATCGGCACCCGATGCAATCGCCAACTCCGCCGCCGCCAGCGGATCGGGATGCAACCCGCCGCGTGCGTTGCGCACGGTGGCTACGTGATCGACATTGATGCCCAGCCGCAGCGTGTTCATGCCGCCTCCTGCCGCCGCACGAGTTCCACGGCGAGATCGATCGCCGCGATCAGGCTCGATGGATCGGCAACCCCCCGCCCGGCGATGGCGAAGGCGGTGCCGTGATCAGGCGATGTGCGAATGATCGGCAGCCCGAGCGTCACATTCACGCCGCGATGCATATCCAGCGTCTTCAGCGGAATCAACGCCTGGTCGTGATACATGCCCAGCGCCACGTCGTATTCCGCCCGCGCGGCCGGCGTGAACATGCTGTCCGCCGCCCAGGGGCCGGATACGTCCACCCCCTCCGCGCGCAGCTGCGCGATCGCGGGAAAGATGATGTTGCGCTCTTCCATGCCCATCGTCCCGTCCTCTCCGGCATGCGGGTTGAGCCCCGCGACGGCGATGCGCGGTGCGGCAATGCGCCAATGCCGCCGCAGCGCCGCGTCGGTCACGCGCGCCACCGCCAATATGCGCTCGACGGTGATCATCTCCAGCATGTCGCGGATCGAGGCATGCACCGTCACCGGCACCACGCGCAGATCCGGGCTCGCCAGCATCATCACGGGCAAGGGGGCGCCGGTCAGCTCGGCCAGGAACTCGGTATGGCCGGGATAGGCAAATCCGGCGCCGTATAACGAGGCTTTGTGGATCGGATTGGTCACCACCGCCGCGGCCTCGCCGGCCAACGTCAGCCGCGTCGCCTGCTCGATGGAGCCGATCACCGCGCCAGCATTCGCCGGATCGGCATGCCCGGGACGGGCCAGCACGGCCAGCGTCACCGGCAACACCGGCAGCGCATCGCGAAACGCCGCACTCGCGTCGCCCAACGCGCTCACCACCCGGATCGGCACGTCCAGCCCCAGGCCGCGCGCGATGCCCGCCAGCCGCCCGGGATCATCCAGCGCCACAAACGGATAGCAGTTGCGTCGCGCCAGCCATGCCTTCAGGGCAAGCTCCCCGCCAATCCCAGCGGGGTCGCCCATCGTCAGCGCCAGCGGACGCACCGAACTCATCGCATCAGATGTGGATCGCCCGGCCATCCGCAGCGAGCGCCGCTTCCTTGACCGATTCGCTCAGCGTCGGATGGGCGTGGCAGATACGCGCCACATCCTCGGCGCTGGCGCCGAACTCCATCGCCGTCACCAATTCGGCGATCAACGCACCGGCATCCGGCCCAAGAATATGCGCTCCCAGCAGCCGATCGGTCTGCTTGTCGGCCAGGATTTTCACAAACCCGTCCGTGTCGCCCATCGCCCGCGCCCGGCCATTCGCCGTGAACGGGAATTTGCCGACGGTATAGGCGGTACCCGCCTCTTTCAGCTGTTCCTCGGTCTGCCCCACCGTCGCCACTTCCGGCCAAGTGTAGATGATGCTGGGGATGGCGTCGTAGTTCACATGTCCGTGCTGCCCGGCCAGGATCTCCGCCAGGGCCACGCCCTCATCCTCGCCCTTATGCGCCAGCATCGGCCCGGCGATCACGTCGCCGATGGCGTAGATGCCCGGCACGTTGGTGGCGAAATGCGCGTGTGTCTTCACCCGGCCCCGCCCATCCGTCTCCACGCCCACAGCGTCCAGGCCCAGCCCGTTCGTATAGGCGCGCCGCCCGATCGACAGCAGCACCACATCGGCCTTCAGCTCCTCGGCCTCTCCGCCTTTGGCGGGCTCCATGGTCAGCGTCACGCCGTCATTGCCGACCGCGGCCTTGGTCACCTTCATGCCCAGCCGGAACTTCAGCCCCTGCTTGGTCAGCACACGCTCGAAGGCCTTGGTGACTTCGTTGTCGACGCCGGGCGTGATCCGGTCCAAGAACTCCACCACCGTCACCTCGGCGCCCAGCCGGCGCCAGACGCTACCCAGCTCCAGCCCGATCACGCCGCCACCGATCACCACCAGATGGTCGGGCACCTTGTCCAGCTCCAGCGCCCCGGTCGAGGTCACGATGGCCTTCTCGTCCACCTCGACGCCGGGCAACGGCATGCTCTCGCTGCCGGTGGCAATCACGATGTTCTTCGTCGTGTATTCGGTCCCGTCCACGGCAACCTTGCCCGGCGCCGTGATCGTCCCGGTACCCTTCAGCCAGGTGATCTTGTTCTTCTTGAACAGGAACTCCACGCCCTTCACGTTGTCGCTCACCACCTCGCCTTTGCGCGCCAGCATGCGCGCCAGGTCCAGCTTCACCCCCTCGACGGCAATGCCGTGATCGGCGAAGCCGTGCTGCAGCGCGTGCAGATTTTCCGAGGATTGCAGCAGCGCCTTGCTCGGGATGCAGCCCACGTTCAGGCAGGTCCCGCCCAGCGTCGCGCGCTTCTCCACGCACGCCACCTTCATGCCCAGCTGCGCCGCCCGGATGGCGCAAACATATCCGCCAGGGCCGGAGCCGATGACGATAACGTCGAACGCGTCGCTCATTGTCTCACAGCTCCAGCAGCAGGCGGCGCGGATCTTCGATGGCTTCCTTCACCCGCACCAGGAACGACACCGCCTCCTTGCCGTCGATGATCCGATGATCATAGGAAAGGGCCAGGTACATCATCGGCCGGATCTCCACCTTGCCGCCGACGGCCATCGGCCGTTCCTGGATCTTGTGCATGCCCAGAATGGCGGATTGGGGCGGGTTCAGGATCGGCGTGGACATCAGGCTGCCGTACACGCCGCCATTGGTGATGCTGAACGTGCCACCGCTCAGCTCGTCGATCTTCAACTGCCCGTCGCGCGCACGCCGTCCGAAATCGCCGATCGTCTTCTCGATCTGCGCGAAGCCCATCTGGTCGGCATCGCGCAGCACCGGCACCACCAGCCCGTTGGGGCCACCCACCGCGATGCCCATATGGACGAAGTTCTTATAGACGATGTCATCGCCGTCGATCTCGGCGTTCACCGCCGGGAATTCCTTCAGCGCCGCCACGCAGGCCCGCACGAAGAACGACATGAAGCCCAGGCGAACGCCGCCATGCTTCTTCTCGAAGGCGTCGCGGTACTCGGCGCGCATCGCCATCGCGGCCGACATGTCCACCTCGTTGAAGGTGGTCAGCATGGCCGCGTTATGCTGCGCCTCCTTCAGCCGCTGCGCGATGGTGCGGCGCAGCCGGGTCATCTTCACCCGCTCCTCGCCGCGCTCCAGCACACGCGGCGCCTTCGCGGCCGGCACGGCCACGGCCGTGGCGGCGGGACGGCTGATGAACTCCAGCACATCGCCCTTGGTCAGCCGGCCATCCTTGCCCGTGCCCGTGCCAAGCTGCGCCACGGACACGCCCTGCTCAGCCATGATCTTCGCGGCCGAAGGCAGCGGCGCCACCTTCGGGCCGAAGGCGGCGGCATGCGCCACATCTGATGGCGGCGTCGCCGGACGCGCCACGGGGCCGGAGGCGGATGGCGGCGGGTTCACCCCGGCGGCCGGATTCGCGGCCGGCCGCGGCTTCTCGACCGATTTCGCGGCGGCGACACCATTTTCGGACAGCAGCCCCAGCACCGCGCCCACCTCAACCTCGCCGCCCTCATCGACGCTGATCTCAGACAGCGTGCCGGCGGCAGGTGCGTTCACCTCCACCGTCACCTTGTCGGTCTCCAGCTCGACCAGCGCCTCGTCGGCCGCGACGGCCTCACCCGCCTTCTTCAGCCACCGCGCCACGGTCGCCGTGGTGACGCTCTCGCCCAGTGCGGGCACCTTGATTTCGGTCGCCATGGCAGCGTGTCCAGTCCTTGTTTTGTCGTCTCGAAGAAAGGGAGGGTCGTCTCAGGCCAGCGTCAGTGCCCTGTCCACCAGCGCCGCCTGCTCGGCGGCATGCGTCTTGGCAAGCCCCGCCGCCGGGCTCGCCGCCTCGGGCCGCCCGATATACACGGGCCGCTTGGCCTTCACACGCAGTCCGGCCAGCACGTTCTCGATCTTCCGGTCGACGAAGCACCAGGCGCCGTTATTCTCTGGCTCCTCCTGGCACCACACCACCTCGGCGTTCGGATAGCGGGCCAGTTCCTTGGGCAGAGAGATCGCCGGGAACGGATAGATCTGCTCCACCCGCACCAGCGCCACATCGGTGATCGCCCGCGCCCGCCGCTCGGCCAGCAGGTCGTAATAAACCTTGCCGCTGCACAGCACCACGCGCTTCACCTCCTTTTTCGGGGAGATGTCATCCTGCTCGCCGATCACGGTGCGGAACCGGCTGCCCGCCGCGAACTCGCTCAGCGCAGACACCGCCAGCTTGTGGCGCAGCAGCGATTTCGGCGTCATCAGCACCAGCGGCTTGCGGAAATTCCGCTTCAGCTGGCGGCGCAGCGCATGGAAGTAGTTGGCCGGCGTGGTGATGTTCCCCACCGTCATGTTCCGCTCGGCGCAAAGCTGCAAATAGCGCTCCAACCGGGCCGAGGAATGCTCCGGCCCCTGGCCTTCCTGCCCGTGCGGCAGCAGCATCACCAGGCCGGACATACGAAGCCACTTGCTCTCGCCGCTGGCCACGAACTGGTCGATGATCACCTGCGCGCCATTGGCAAAATCGCCAAACTGCGCCTCCCACAACACCAGCGTGCGCGGATCGGCCAGCGTGTAGCCGTATTCGAAGCCTAGCACGCCTACTTCGGACAGCAGCGAGTTGTAGATCTCGATCTTCGCCTGTTGGTCCGCGATGTTGTTCAGCGGCACATATTCGTTCTGGCTGGTCTGGTCGATCAGCACGGCATGGCGCTGGCTGAACGTGCCGCGTTGCACATCCTCGCCAGACAGCCGCACCCGGTGGCCTTCCAGCAGCAACGATCCGAAGGCCAGCGCCTCGCCGGTCGCCCAGTCAATGCCCTCGCCGCTCTCGAACATCGCCCGCTTGGCCTCAAGCTGGCGGACGATCTTCGGATTGACGTCGAATTTCCCCGGCACGCGCACGATCGCCTCGCCCACGCGCTTCAGCGTCGCCGCATGTACCTCGGTCGCGTCCTCGGTCCACTCGGACTCGTTGTCTGGGGTGGACAGGCCGGACCAATGGCCTTCCAGCCAATCCGCCTTGTTCGGCTTGTACGCCTGCGCCGCCTTGTAGCTCTCTTCCAGCATGGCGGTCAGGCTGTCCCACATGCCCTGCGCCTCGCCGGCGCTCACCACGGCCTCGGCCTCCAGCCGTTCGGCATACAGCGCCCGCGTCGTCTTCAGGTCCTTGATGGCGCGATACATGATCGGCTGGGTGAAAGCCGGCTCGTCCGTCTCGTTATGGCCATGGCGGCGATAGCACACCACATCCAGCACGATGTCGCCGCCGAACTCCTGGCGGAACTCGGCTGCCACCTGCGCCGCCCACACCACCGCCTCGGGATTGTCGCCGTTCACATGCAGGATCGGTGCCTGGATCGACTTGGCCACATCAGTGCAATACAGCCCGGAATAGGCATGCGCGGGCACCGTCGTGAACCCGATCTGATTGTTCACCACCAGATGCACCGTGCCGCCGGTGCGGTAGCCGATCAGCTGGCTCATCGCCAGGGTCTCGTACACCAGCCCCTGCCCCGCGAACGCCGCGTCGCCGTGCATCAGGATGCCCATCACGGACCGGCGCTGCTTGTTGTCGCCCGCCATGTCCTGGCGCGCGCGCACCTTGCCCACCACCACGGGATCAACCGCCTCCAGATGCGAGGGGTTGGGCTGCAAGGACAGATGCACCGTCTTGCCGCCAATCTCGACATCGGTGGACGTGCCCAGATGGTATTTCACGTCGCCGGAGCCCTGCACGTCATCCGGTTTGAAGCTGTTGCCGCCGAACTCGCTGAACAGCGCGGTGTGCGGCTTCTTGACGATGTTCACCAGCGTGTTCAACCGTCCGCGATGCGGCATGCCGATGGCGATTTCGCTCACCCCGCCACGCGCCGCCGTATCGATGATGGCGTGCAGCGCCGGGATGGTCACTTCCGCGCCCTCAAGCCCGAACCGCTTGGTCCCGACATAACGCTTCTGGCAGAACGCCTCCAGCCCCTCGGCCTCGGTCAGCTGCTTCAGAATGGTCTTGCGGGCCTCGTTGGCGAAGGCGCTGCGCCAGGGCGCGCCCTCGATCCTGCGCTGGATCCACGCCTTCTGGGCGGGATCCTGGATATGCATGAATTCCACGCCGACCGGGCCGCAATAGCTCTCCCGCAGGATCTGCAGGATCTGGCGCGGCGTGCCGACCTCCAGGCCCAGCACGTTGTCGATGAAGATCGGCCGGTCCATGTCGGCTTCAGCGAAGCCATAGGCGGCGGGGTCCAGCTCGGGATGCGGCTTGGCCACCTGCAAGCCGAGCGGATCGAGCTGGGCCTCCAGATGCCCGCGCACCCGATAGGCCCGCACCATCATCAGCGCGCGAATACTGTCCTTGGTCGCCGTGCGCACTTGCTCCAGCGTCACCGCGGCGGTCGCATCGGCAGTGGCCTTGCCATCCTTGCCCAGCTTGCCCGCAACCTGCCCACGCGCGCCGGCCGGTGCCGCCTTGACCGGTTCCGCCTCACCGAACTCGAAGCGCCGCGGCGCCCAGGACGCGCCGGACGCGTCGGTTAGAACCGCCCGCGCCTCGTCGTTCAGGGCTGCGAACAGCTCGGCGAAGCTCGGATCCACCAAAGCGGGGTTGGCGACCCACTTGGCGTACAGATCGGCGATGAAAGCGGCATTGGACCCGTTCAGCGCAGTGGCGAGAATGTCGACGCCTGCCATTAGTCTTCCCCCATCACGTCCGGTGTACGACCGAAACACAATCCGCCTAACATAGGACCCGCATTGGCGTTCACCGATGCAGCTCCTCACCCCTCAGTATTGCTTCCACCGCATGCTTCCGGCGAAAGCCAGCCCGCCGGTCGCCCGGCGGGCTGCCGCATCAGCCCTGCAACGCCTTCACCATGCTGCTGCCCAGCGCCGACGGGCTCTCCGCCACATGGATGCCGGCGCTGCGCATCGCCTCGAACTTCGCCGCCGCCGTATCGCGCCCGCCGCTGATCACCGCGCCGGCATGGCCCATGCGGCGGCCCGCAGGCGCCGTCGCCCCGGCGATGAAGCCCACGATCGGCTTCTTCACATTGTTGCTCGCGATGAATTCGGCCGCGTCGATCTCGCTGGCGCCGCCGATCTCACCGATCATGATGATCATTTCGGTCTCGCGATCGGCCAGGAACATTTCCAGCACCTCGATGAAGTCGGTGCCCTTCACCGGGTCGCCGCCAATGCCCACGCAGCTGCTCTGCCCCAGGCCCGCCGCCGTCGTCTGCGCCACCGCCTCATAGGTCAACGTGCCAGACCGCGAGACGATCCCAACCTTGCCCCGCCGATGAATATGCCCCGGCATGATGCCGATCTTGCACGCATCCGGCGTGATCACCCCTGGGCAATTCGGCCCGATCAGGCGCGACTTGCTGCCGGACAGCGCCCGCTTCACCCGCACCATGTCCAGCACCGGAATACCCTCAGTGATGCACACGATCAGCGGCAGCTCGGCGTCGATCGCCTCCAGAATGGCATCGGCCGCGAATGGCGGCGGCACATAGATCGCCGACGCATTGGCCCCGGTCTTCTCCACCGCCTCGGCCACCGTGTCGAACACCGGCAGGTTCAGATGGGTGCTGCCGCCCTTGCCCGGCGTCACGCCACCCATCACCTTGGTGCCATAGGCGATCGCCTGCTCGGAATGGAACGTGCCCTGCGCCCCGGTGAATCCCTGGGTAATCACGCGGGTATTGGCATCAACGAGAACGGCCATTATGCGGCCTCCTTTACGGCCTTGACCACCTTCTCGGCGGCATCGGCGAGGTTATCGGCCGCAATGATCGGCAGCCCGGACTTGGCCATGATCTCCTTGCCCAGCTCCACGTTGGTCCCCTCCAGCCGAACCACCAGCGGCACGCTCAAGGACACCTCGCGGGCGGCGGCCACCACACCTTCGGCGATCACGTCGCAGCGCATGATGCCGCCGAAGATGTTGACCAGGATGCCTTCCACGTTCGGGTCGGACAGGATGATCTTGAACGCCGCGGTCACCCGCTCCTTCGTGGCACCACCGCCCACATCCAGGAAGTTGGCCGGCGATGAACCATACAGCTTGATGATGTCCATCGTCGCCATGGCCAGGCCCGCGCCGTTCACCATGCAGCCGATCACCCCGTCCAGCGCCACATAGTTCAGCGCGTATTTGGCGGCCTCCAGTTCCTTGGGGTCCTCCTCCGCCTCGTCGCGCAGCTTCTCGATGTCGGGATGCCGATACAGCGCGTTGTCGTCGAAGCTCACCTTCGCGTCCAGCGCCACAACCTCGCCGGCCTTGGTCACCACCAGCGGATTGATCTCGACGATGGCGCAATCCAGGTCGATGAACGCCTTGTACATCGCCTCGACGAACTTGCCGAAAGCCGAGATCTGCTTGCCCGTGAGCCCCAGCGCGAAGGCCAGCCGCCGGCCATGGAACGAGGAATAGCCGGAGGCAGGGTCCACCGCGACGCGCAGGATCTTCTCGGGATGGTGCTCGGCCACCTCCTCGATCTCCATGCCGCCCTCGGTGGACGCCATGATCGTCACCCGCGACGTCTCGCGGTCGATCAGCAGCGACAAATACAGCTCGCGGGCAATGTCGCACCCGGCCTCGACATACACCCGGCTGACGCGCCGCCCGGCCTCGCCGGTCTGCTTGGTCACCAGCGTGTGCCCGATCATCGCCTCGGCTGCCGCGCGAACGTCGTCCACAGACCTGGCCAGCCGCACGCCGCCCTTGCCTCGCGGATCATTGGCGAACTTGCCCGCCCCACGCCCGCCGGCATGGATCTGGGACTTCACCACATAAACCGGCCCGGGCAATTTCTTCGCCGCCTCGACGGCCTCGTCGGGCGTCCAGGCCACATGGCCTTCCAGCACCGCGACGCCGTATTTCTTCAGGAGCTCTTTACCCTGGTATTCGTGGATATTCATCGGTTCAGACGCCCAGCTTCTTGAAGGCTTCGATCAGATCCTTCACCGCGTTGCAGGATTTATCGAAAGCCGCCTTTTCCGTGGCGTTCAGCTCCACTTCCACGATCTTCTCCACGCCGTTCGCCCCGATCACCACCGGCACGCCGATATAAAGATCCTTCAGCCCGTATTCGCCGTTCAGCTGCACCGCCGCCGGCAGCACCCGCCGCTTGTCCTTCAGATACGCCTCGGCCATGGCCACCGCGCTCGCCGCCGGCGCATAGAAGGCGCTGCCCTTTTCCAGCAGCTTCACGATCTCGCCGCCGCCATTGGCCGTGCGCATGCAGATCGCGTCGATCTTCTCCTGGGTGGTCCAGCCCATCTTGATGAGATCCGGCACCGGAATGCCCGCCACCGTCGAATACCGCGTCAGGGGCACCATGGTGTCGCCATGCCCGCCCAGCACGAAGGCGGTCACGTCCTCGACGGACACGTTGAACTCCTGCGCCAGGAACAGCCGGAACCGGCTGCTGTCCAGCACCCCCGCCATGCCCACCACCTTGTTGGCGGGCAGGCCGGATTTCTGCTGCATCACCCACACCATCACATCCAGCGGGTTGGTGATAACGATAACAAACGCGTCAGGGCAATGCGTTTTGATGCCCTCGGCCACCTGCGCGATCACACCCGCATTCTTCGTCAGCAGGTCGTCGCGGCTCATACCCGGCATGCGCGGGAAGCCGGCAGTGACGATCACCACGTCCGAGCCGGCGATGGCTGCGTAATCCGACCCGCCGGACATCGCGCTGTCGAACCCGTCGACCGGGCCGGACTGCATGATATCCAGCGCCTTGCCGGCGGCCACGCCACCGAAGACGTCGAACATCACGACGTCCCCCAGCTCCTTCAAGCCGATCAGATGGGCAAGCGTGCCACCGATATTGCCCGCGCCAATCAGCGCGATCTTGTTCCGTGCCATGAAGGGTATCCCTAACGAGGACCGAGGTGAAAACAGGGTAGGAAGCCGCTTCGCTGAGAAGCAGCGCCCGCCGAGCACCCGGTCACCCGGAAGGCGCCCGTTGCTAGCCCATTGCCGCAAACCCGGCAAGACGCGCCGCCGCATCGCCGCGGCGGCAACCACAGCTTTGGACTTGATAATACCATACGTTACAGTATCTATGTAGAATGTCCTCAAGGAGCCACCCCATGCCCGCATCGACCCCCAATTTCCGTCTCCTCGGCATCTCAGGCAGCATCCGCCGGGAATCCACCAACAGCATCATCCTGCGCACGCTGGCCGAAATGCTCGGCGGCAAGTCCGCGCTGACCCTGTTCCCGCTCGACGACGTGCCCATGTATAATAGCGACCTGGAGGGCGACCAACTCCCCGCCTCCGTGCGCGCGCTCAAGGACGCCATCGCGGCAAGCGACGGCCTCATCCTCGCCACGCCGGAATACAATCACGGCATGTCTGGCGTGCTGAAAAACGCGCTCGACTGGGCCTCCCGCCCCGCCTTCGCCTCGCCGCTCAAGCACAAGCCCGCCCTGCTCATGACGTCCTCGCCCGGCTATGTCGGCGGCGCCCGGGCGCATGCGCAAATGCAGGAGACGCTAACCTCCACCCTGGCGCGCGTCATCGTCCGGCCCCAGGTCGTCATTGCCGGCGTCATGCAGAAGATCACGGACGGAAAGCTGACCGACGAGGCCACCCTCCGCTTCTGCCTGGACGCCATCGACGACCTGCTGCGCGAAATCGGCCTGATGTCCCAGCGCGCCGCCTGACCCTGCCAATGCCCGCTCCTCCCACCACCGGCACGCCGGAACCGCCACGCCGCACCCGGCGCGGGGACGAGCGGGACGCGCAGATCCGCGCCCATGCAACGGCGTTGTTCCTCGAACGGGGCTATAACGGCGTCAGCATCGACGACATCCTGCGCGAGGTCGGCGGCTCCAAGACCAATGTCTACAGCTTCTACGGCGGCAAGGACGGCCTGTTCCTTGCCGTCATGGAGGCAACCATCAAGGAACTCGTCCAACCGATGTTGCAGGTCCGGGTCACCGGCCTGCCGCTCGAAATGGGCCTACTGACATTCGCCGAAACACTGCTCAGCGTCCTGCTGCAGCAGCGCCATCTGGCCTTCCAGCGCCTGGTGATCGCCGAAGCCCTACGGCACCCGCAAATCGGCTCCAGCTGGTATGCCAACGGCCCAGCCGCGACCCACGCCATACTGGAGCGCTTCCTGCGCGAGCAGCAGGCACTCGGCCGGGTGCGGCCGCAGATCGACCCGGCCGCCACCGCCGTCCTGTTCCACGACATGGTGATCTTCGACCTTCTGAACCGCGCGATGATGGCGATCGACGGGGGCCCGACCCAGGCCGACATCGCCGCCACCATCCGGCGCGCGGTCGAGATCACGACAATGGCTATCGGAACCCCCGCCCAGTGAAACTGCGCCCGGCCAGCCCCGTCTTCTCCATCTTCCTCGGCATGCTGGCCGCCCTGCCGCCGTTGTCGATCGACATGGCGCTGCCCGCCCTTGTGCCGATCACGGCAGCACTGCGCACCACGCCAGACATGGCAGGGCTGACGCTCAGCCTGTTCATGGCGGGCTTCGCCATCAGCCCCATCGCCTACGGCCCGCTCGCCGACCGCTTCGGCCGCCGGCCCGTGCTGTTCGCCGGCCTCGTCCTGTTCACCGCCGGCGGCCTCGCCGCCACCTTCGCCACCTCCATCGCCCTGCTGCTCGGCGCGCGCCTCGCGCAGGGCGCCGGCGCCGGAGCAGGCATGACCCTCGCCTTCACCATCACCCGCGATCTGTTCGAGGGCTGCGCCGCGCAAACCCGCTTCGCCGTCATCACCGTCGTCGCCAACATCGCCCCGATCGTTGCTCCCACGCTCGGGGCCGTGCTGCTGGGCTCCCTGGGCTGGCGTGGCATCTACGGTGTCACCGCGCTCAGCGGCGTGGTCCTGGCAAGCGTGGTCGTCCTCGGCCTCGCCGAAACCCGCCCATCACGCAGCCCCACAGGCCCGATGCTGCCGTGCCTGGCGCGCGACTATCGCCGTGTCCTCGCGCATCACGAAACCCTGTCGCACATCGCGGTCAACGCGCTGGGCTTCGGCTGGATGTTCGCCTACGTGGCCGGCTCGCCGCTGGTCTTCCTCGGCGTGTTCCACCTCGCCCCCGCCCTCTACGCCGCCATCTTCGCCTGCACCGGGTCGGGCATCGTCGCGGGCGCCGGGCTGAATGGCTGGCTCGCCCGGCACGCCGTGCCGCCCCACCGCGTGCTACTTGCCGCCATCCTATTTGCCCTGGCGGCCACCATCGCCCTCGTCGGCCTCACCGTCGCCGGCCGCCTGTCGCTGCCGCTCTTCGTGCCGCTGCTGGTGCTGGCAACCACCTGCTTCGGGCTGGCCGCGCCCAGCGCCGCCCATGGCGCGCTCGACCCGGTGCCGGACCTCGCCGGCATCGCCGGCGGTCTGCTCACCTCGATGCAAATGCTAACCGGCGCGGTCGCCAGCCTTGCCGTAGCCCTGCTATTCCCGGCCCTCGGTGCCCTGGCCATGGCCGGCACAATGGCCGTCTGCGCCCTCGCCGCGCTGGTCATCTATTTGCCGTGCATTTTGCCCAGCCCGGTCGAGCCACTCGCTTAAACGGATAAGATTTTTTGCTTCTTTTTTGCAAAAAAGAAGTTCTCAAAAAGCCAGTCTTTAAAAACTTCTATCCGTTAAGTCAGGTGGGCGAGGGTCAGGTAGTCCTGGCTTTGCATTTCTTCCAGGCGCGATGCGGTGCGTTCGAAGGCTTTGGCGCCCTCGCCCCGCTGGTAAAGCTGGTCGGGCAGGGCGTCGGCTGAGGCCACCAACTTCACCCGATGGTCATACAGCGCGTCGATCAGCACGATGAACCGCCGCGCCTCGTCGAAATTATCCGGCGACAGGCGTGGAATCCCGTCCAGCACCAGCGCGTGGTAATGCGTCGCCAGCGCCAGATAATCGCCGGCCCCCAGCGGGCTGCCGCACAGCGCCTGGAAATCGAACCGCGCCACACCCTCGGCGGCCAAGGGCACGACCAGCGTCCGCCCGGTCACGATCAGGTGCTCCTCGCGTGGCGTCGCCCGCCCGGTGAGCTGTGCGAATGCCAGATCCAACGCCCGCTCCGCCCGCCCATCGGCCGGCACATGCCAGGTCGGCATGCCGCGCAGCCGCGCCCGCCGGAAATCTCGCCCGGATTCCAGCACCAACACGTCCAGATGCCGCTTCAATATGTCGATGAACGGCAGAAACGCGTCCCGCCCGGGCTGCCCCTTGAACAACTCGTCCGGCGGGATGTTGGACGTCGCCACCACCACCACCGAGCGGTCGAACAGCGCCTGGAACAGCCGCCCGAGGATCATCGCGTCGGCAATGTCATTCACCTGGAACTCGTCGAAGCATAGCAGCACCGCCTCGGCGACAAGGCTGTCCGCCAGCGGCGGAATCGGGTCATCGCCGTCCGGATTGGCCCGCTTCCACGCGAAGATGCGGCCATGCACCTCCTGCATGAAGCGATGGAAATGGATGCGCCGTTTCAACCGCACATCCGCGGCCGCAAAGAACAGGTCCATCAGCATGGATTTGCCGCGCCCGACCTCGCCCACCAGATACAGCCCGTTCGGCCGGGACTCGTTCGACCCCTCGGCCGCCTTGCGCCGTAGAAACCGGGCGAACAACCCCGTGGCCGCCTGGGTCGGCTCGGGATCGTAGCCGCGTAGTTTCACCCACAGATCCTGCAACCGCTCGGCCGCCAGCCGTTGCGACGGATCGGCGGCGAGCCTCCCTTCCGCCACCAAAGCCCGATAAGCGGGTAACGGTCCTGCGGTCCGAGGCATTGCCTGGGGATCGGAAGGCACGATATTGGGCGACGGCGGAAACGGTGCATCCATGATGCATCGCGAAATAGCGGGAAACCTTGAGAAGGGGAACCGCTCCGGGCAGTGTGCTCCCCAGCTTCTGCCACATTGCCTGAACAGGAGATCGCAGCCATGAGCCAACTGGCCATCGACACGCTCCGGGCGGCCCCGATCGCCGCGGACCCCTTTCCGCACGTGGTCATCCCCGAATTCGTCCGCCCCCAGGCGCTGCCCGGCGTGGTGCGCGACCTGCCGGCGATGGAGCGCGGCGGCTCCTTCCCCATCTCCTCGCTGCGCCTCGGCCCGGACGCCCTGGCCCTGCTGCGCGCCCTGGAAGGCGAGGAATTCCGCGCCGCCATCGCCGAGAAATTCAGCCTCGACCTGGCCGGCGCCCCCACCATGGTCACGCTGCGCGGCCGCTCGCGCGAACGAGACGGCCGCATCCACTGCGATTCCACCGCCAAGCGCGTGACCGTGCTGCTCTATCTCAACCCCGAGCAAGGTGCCTGGGAACGCCAGGAAGGCTGCCTGCGCCTGCTCCGCGGCCCGTCGGACATCGAGGACTACGCCGTCCAGGTCCCGCCCGTGAACGGCTCGCTGCTCGTCTTCCCCAACGGCCCCACCACCTGGCACGGCCACAAGCAATTCATCGGCCAGCGCTACGTCGTCCAGCTCAACTACATGACCGCCGACGACGCCGCCCGCTCCGAGCTACGCCGCCACCGCATCTCTGCCTTCCTCAAGCGCTTCACCATGGCCGCATGACCGACGCCGAGCGCCTGGTCCGCGCCT
The DNA here is from genome assembly GCA_036497785.1 of Acetobacteraceae bacterium. Classification (GTDB taxonomy): domain Bacteria; phylum Pseudomonadota; class Alphaproteobacteria; order Acetobacterales; family Acetobacteraceae; genus DASXIW01. The sequence goes on from DASXIW010000166.1 coordinate 17,258, forward strand.
ACTATGCCGCCTTCGACGATGCGGACGCCGAAGCCTTCCTGGCCCTGCTGACCGAAGACGTCGTACACGACATCAGCCAGGGCGGGCGGGAGGTGGGGAAACCCGCCTTCCGCCGCTTCGTCGCCCATATGAGCCACTGCTACCGCGAAACCATCACCGACCTTGTGGTGATGACGGACGCCACTGGCACCCGCGCCGCCGCCGAATTCACCGTCCACGGCAGCTATACCGCCACCGATCCCGGCGTCCCCGCCGGTACCGCGCCCGCCTCGGGGCAAAGCTACACCCTGCCCGCCGGCGCCTTCTTCACCCTGCGCGATGGCCGCGTCGCCCGCATCTCCAACCACTATAACCTCGGCGACTGGATCGCCCAGGTGAACGCCGGGGCGAAGCTCACTCCCGCGCCAGCACCCGGTCATTGATGAAGCTGGAAAGCCCGGCCGCGCGGAAACTCTGCCGCAGCGCCGCCTCGTCGTAATCCTCCCGCACCCAGTCCAGAAACGGTTTATTCCCCTCTGCCTCGGCCTGAAACCGTAAAAAGAACGCGTCGAGAATCCCTGTACTGGACCGGCGGAAATGCAGATACCGCAGCGACAACTGCGCCAATGCCTGCGCCGCCGTACCCCCCTCGAACAAAATCACCAGCCCAGCCGCCAACCCCGCCCTGTCCGCGCCGGATTTGCAATGCACCAGCGCCGGCTCGGCCCAGCCGCGATAATTGTCGTAAAACCTTAGAATCCTGTCTCGCTGCGGCGCCCCCCGACTCTCGAACGGGATATACGCATGCGCCACCCCCAGCCGCACCGCCGCCGCCTCGGACAGCACATTCGACCCGGTATACCGCTCACTGCCGCGCAGATTCACCACCGTCCGAATGCCAAACCGTCGCACCAACCGCGCCAGGCGCCGCGGCGTCGGGTGATTGGACCGATAGAGCCGGCCCGGAATCACCTCGGCCGTATTGCCCCAGACCAGCCGTAGAAAGGCGTGGTCGGCGATCAGGCTGGAGATGAAGGG
>DASXIW010000167.1:0-2695 GCA_036497785.1 Acetobacteraceae bacterium
TGCGACCGGGCGCTGGACAATGCGGTGATTACCTCTTCCGACCGCCGCGATGCGGCGCTTGCAGCCAGGCTAAGTGCGATCGCCGGACGGGTGCTGTAGCGGAAAGCAAGACCACGGCGCTGCCGGTGTCGAGGACGAATCCTCCGCTTGCTACTTCGCTGCGGTCTCCGCGGTGGCGGACCGGCCGGTCAGCGCCTTCGTCGTTTCGAGCGCCTGCGCGACCTCCTCCGGGTTCGTTTCGGCGGCGGCGGCACCGGCACCCAGTTTCACCCCGCCATCCGGCTGCGGGACGGTGATCGGCTTCACCTCAACCGGGGCGACGCCCTTCTGCTTGAGGTCAAGCTGATCGGCGACATGCGGGGCGAGGTCCACCACACGGCCGTCCACAAATGGGCCGCGATCCTCGACTTTGACGGTCGCGGTCTTCCCGTTGTTCAAATTGGTGACCTTGGCCACGCTGCCCAGCGGCAGCGTCTTGCTCGCCGCGACATTGGAGTTCGGGTCCATCCGGCGCCCATCGGCCATCTTCCGGTTAGCGAAATGATGGGCGTAATACGAGGCGCGCCCCTTTTCCGTGCGGCCGGAATGGTCGATGTGGGTGGCGCGCGGCGGTGCGACCGCGGGCAACTGGTTCAGCCGTTCGGCCTCCTGCTTCGCATCGGGTGCGTCAGGCGGCAACGATGCCGCGGTCGCGCAGGTCATCGCGGCCATGACAGCCATCAAAGCCGCAGATCGCCATAAGATCATGCTGTTCCTCGGTCGATGTCGCGGGTGATCGGGCAGACGAATGGGTGCCCGCGGAATGGGAGCCCGAACCTGTGGGCCCGGCGTTAACGCCTAAGCGGAACGACGGTTGCAATCACAACCCCCGTGCCCCCAGACTTCGTGACATCGAGACTTCGTGACATCGCGAGTCCGAACCCGTTATAGCGGGCGCGGCCGGCCGCCGCGCCGGCCCGTCACGATCCGGGGGCCCCATGCTTGATCTGGCCGGCATTTTGTTCAGCTCCGTGATGATTCTGCTGGTGATCGTGCAGGCCGTGCGGCGGGACCAGGTGCAGCCGTGGTTCCAGACGATCAGCCGCAAGGATAAGCCGGCGGAGCCCCAGGCCAGGACATGGCGCCGGAAAAGCTGACCGTGGCAAGGTTGCCATCACGTGCTGCGTAGTCTCTGGCTGCTGTTTCTCTACGTCTCTTTCCTGGGACTGAGCGTCCCGGCGCCTTTTATCGCGACCCTCGGATACGTATGGGTGGATGCGTTCGGGCCACAGAACGTCGCCTATGTCCTGCTGAACCAGATGCCCGTCGCGATGATCATGGGAGCGGTCGCGGTCGGCAGCTACTTCGCGTTGGATCGACGCTCGCCGCCGCCGCTGTCGGCGGAGTGGATGCTGATGATCGCGATGGTCGTCTGGGTGAACCTGACCATGATCTGGGCACAGGTCCCCGGGGCGGCGTGGGAAAAATGGGACTGGGCGTTCAAGACCCTGGCATTTGCCAGCTTCATCCCGCTGGTGATCCGCTCGCGTGTCCAGATCGAGGCGTTCGCACAGATCTATGTGTTTTCGCTGGCGGCGAATTTTGTGCCGTTCGGCGTCAAAACCCTGATCTCGGGCGGCGGTTACGGCGCCAACCTCGGCCTGCTGCAGGGCAATTCCGGCTTGGCGGAGGGCGGCCTGCTGTCAACGGTATGCCTGATGGCGGTGCCGCTGGCGCTGCACCTGTCGCGGTTCGGCCAGCTTATACCGCGCATGAAATTGACGCCGCTGGCGTATTGGGCGGTTGCCGGCTTGGCGGTGGCTACCGCGATCGGCACCTACGAGCGCAGCGCGCTGATCGGGCTGGTCGCGCTCGTCGTCTACATGTGGTTGCGTTCGCGGCACAAATTCGGGTTTGGCATCGTCGCCGTCATCGTTGCATGCCTGGTTATCTATTCGACGTCGAGCGCCTGGAATGCGCGGATTTCGACGATCGGCAACTTCGAGCAGGAGAACTCCGCCTACATACGTATTTTGGTATGGCGCTGGACACTGGAGTTCACCGCAAGCCATCCGCTCGGCGGCGGTTTTCAGACCTACCTGGTCGATCACATCGAGGTGCCGGGGACTCAAAGCAGCCCCCCGACCATCCAGTTCGGCCGTGCATTTCACAGCGTTTACTTCGAAATGCTGGGTGAGCAGGGTTATCCGGGACTGGCGATGTTCCTGCTGCTCACTGTCCTGGTGTTCCTCAAGCTTCGCCGGATCACAAAACGGGCGCGTGGCGACCCGCAACTGGAATGGGCCGCGGACCTGGCCGATGCGCTGCAGAGCGGGCTTGCGGTGTTTATGACCTGTGGGGCATTCGTCGGGATCGCGTTCCAGCCGGCCTATTGGTACTTCGTCGCAATGAGCGTCAGCCTGAGCGCCTATATGTGGCGGGCGGAGAACCAGGCGGCAGCACCGCAAGCGGGATGGCGGCGCATGGCTGCCGTCGGCGGCCTGCCGTCGCCGGTCACGCCTCTGGCCACGCCCCCGGTGACGCCCCCCGTCACGCCCCCCTGGCGCCGGCCCGCCGCCGCGCGCCTGCGCGCGCCGCCCCCTCGGCGATAGCTGCCTCGTTCGGCACCGGAGGAGATGACGCAGGCGCGCTCAGCCCGGCGTTCTCAAGCCAGGTGTTTGGCGAAGAAATCCAGCGTGCGCTTTTGCGCCAACTC
>DASXIW010000168.1:0-2379 GCA_036497785.1 Acetobacteraceae bacterium
GCAAGACCCTCCTCGTCCAGCACATCGAGGTAAGGGCCAAGGGCCAGCAGGAACCGCGCGATCTCGGTGATCAGAGCGGCTGCGGTGATCGGCAGTGCAATCCGGGTCTCGGTCTCCAGCCACACCCGATGATCTGCCAGCAGCAGCACCCGCCAACCGGACGGCACGGACCTCGACAGCCAGCGCAGTGCGGTGAAACTGCGGGGGCGATACGCTTCGTCCGATACGCTGGCGGTACTCGGAACACGGCCCAGCGTGGACAGCAGGGCCAACCGGCCATCCTTGGGGCTCGCCTGGGCGAGGCGGGCGCGCACGATACGGTCGCGCCAGCGAAACAGAAATGCCGGGATCTTCTCCGCCTCGCATGGTGACAGGCGGCCTTCGCAATCCACCATGAAAGGCCCCAGCTTGAACGCGGCACCGAACGCCATGGCTGATGCTCCCTGCATGCCCCCTTCTTGCTCCCCCGAGGTGAAGCATCCATAAACAACCGCCTCTATGCCGCTCGTCGATGACATCGGCCACGTGCTCGCCCCCCCGCACCCCGCCGGGCGACCCTTCATTCTGGGTGGCCTGGTCGCGGTGATGCTCGGCTTGGCCCTCGGTCCCTGGCTGGCCTGGCTTGGCGTGCTGTTCGCGCTGCTGTGCCTGTTCTTCTTCCGCGATCCGGAGCGCGTGCCGCCTGGCCGCGCCGGAGCCGTGATCGCACCCGCAGACGGCCGTGTGGTTTCCGTGATGCCGGCCGTGCCGCCGTCGGAACTCGGCCTCGGGCAGATGCCGCGCTGGCGGGTCAGCACCTTTCTGTCGGTGCTGAATGTCTATGTGAACCGCGTCCCCGCCGATGGCATCATCACGCGCATCGCCTATCGCCACGGCAGCTTCCTCAACGCCAGCACGGACAAGGCTAGCGAGGCGAACGAGCGCAACGCCATCGCGCTGCGCCTGCCCGACGGGCGTGAGATCGCCGTGGTGCAGATCGCCGGCCTGATCGCCCGCCGCATCGTCTGCGACCTGCGCGAGGGCGACACGGTCCAGGCCGGCCAGCGCCTCGGCATCATCCGCTTCGGCAGCCGGGCCGATCTCTATTTGCCGGAGGGCGTGCGTCCGCTGATCGCCGTCGGTCAGACCATGATCGGTGGCGAAACGGTCATCGCGGAGCTTGCACCATGAGCGGCTTTCCCCGCCCCGACTGGCACGGCACTCCCGGCCGGGTCTCGCCGATCAACCGACTCCGCCGGCTCCGGCCGCGCGCGCGTCCGCGCTTTAAGGGACCGTCCTTCAACCGGATGATCCCCAACCTGATGACGCTGCTGGGCCTCTGTGCGGGCCTGACGTCGATGCGGTTCGCGCTGGAGGGCCGGTTCGGCTCCGCCGCGGTGGCGATCGTGGTGGCCGGCGCGATCGACGGGCTGGACGGCAGGCTGGCGCGCCTGTTGAAGGCAACGTCGCGCTTCGGCGCGGAGTTCGACAGCCTGGCCGACTTCCTCTGCTTCGGCGTCGCTCCCGCCTTCACGCTCTACGTCTGGTCGCTGCAACGCGACGGAGGCTTCGGCTACACGCCCTGCCTGATGTTCTCGGTCTGCATGGCGCTGCGGCTGGCGCGCTTCAACGCCGCACTCGACGGGGCGCCGGGCCCCGCGTACGCCTACAACTTCTTCACCGGCGTGCCCGCCCCGGCCGGCGCCGGGCTTGCGCTGTTCCCGCTGTTCGTCGGGCTGGAGGCGAAATCGCTCGGATTGGGCTGGCTGCTGGCGGCGGCGCAGCATCCCCTGTTCTGCGCGTTCGTGCTGATCGGGACCGCGCTGCTGCTGGTGTCCACCTTGCCGGTCTGGAGCTTCAAGAACTTCAAGGTGCCGCATGAATACGTGCTGCCCATGCTGCTGGGCACCGGGACCTTTGCCGCCGTCCTGGTGGCCGACCCGTGGGCGGCGCTGGCCGGCGGCGGCCTGATCTATCTCGGCATGTTGCCGTTCAGCGTGCGCAGCTTCCGCCGCCTGCAGCGCGAGGCGGCCGCGATGCGCGAAGTGGAAGATCCCTGATCAGGCCATCGCCGCGGCAAAGCTCGCACGGAGACCCGCGGCGGACAGGCCGCGCGTAATCAGCACGATCCGGGTGGCACCCGGCGGCTGGATCTCGCGCTCCAGATGAACCGGTGGATGCAGCACATGGTGTACACCCTGCAGCACGATCGGCCGCATCTCGCCCTGCAGCCAGACCAGACCCTTCAGCCGCAGCACGCCGTCGCCGCGCAGCGACAGAACCGATTCGAGCCAGGCTTGCAACAACCGCCACGCGATCGCCCGGTCGTGGCGCAGCACGACTGAATCGATCGCGTCGCCATGACGGAACGGCAAATGGCGATGGCCGTGATGCTGGCCT
>DASXIW010000169.1:0-3808 GCA_036497785.1 Acetobacteraceae bacterium
TGGCGCGGCGTGAGGGGGCTCGGTACACTGCGAATCAGGGCAAGGTCGCGCGACCATGCGAGCCCGACGATGTGGTGAAATGCCTAGACGCGCTGTATCGGCGGCGGCGGGTGGACCTCGTGCACGCCCGCATTCTGCGGATCTGGGGCGAGCGGCAGGCCACCCCGAACCCTGCCTATGCTGGTGAGCGCTGCGACTGGAGGTTGTGGAACGAGGCGCTTAGTCGCCTCGAGTGGCCGCTCCGGGTGAAGGGAATTGTAGTCTGACGTTTGGGGTCTTCCAATTTTCTAGGAAATAAATCATTGACATGCAACGCACCCGACCCATAGATTAGCCCCGTCAACGGGCTAGTTGCGCCCGGTGGCGTCTTCTCCTCCTCAAAACCTCGAAGGCCGCTGCTCCTGGCAGCGGCCTTCTTTTTTGCCCCGAAGGGACCACCAGCCATGGCCTTCGCTATTCGCAATCTGTCCGTGCTTGCCTATGCCAACGGCTTCACCCTCTGGCACTACAAGGCCGGCAGCGACCCGCTCGATCAGGTGCAGACACAGGATTTCTTCGCCGATGCGGCCGACATGCTGGCCGAGGGCGACATGATGATGATCTCGGCAGCGGACGGTGGTCGGGTCCTGTGCGTCGCGCCCTGTACTACTGGCGAGGTTGCGACCACCGGTCTTTCGTAACCATCAAGCGGCAGGAACCGGCCTCTTCATAACCTCGCGCGCGTGCCGGACCAGACCGGCCCCGGTGATTTCGTAGCGGCCATCGTCCCGCTGTTGGGCACAGCCCATGCCGGCAAGGCGCGCTAGGCATGGGCCGTCCTTCAGACCGGGCGGCCGCCCGGCGGCACCGCTCAGCGTCAGCCGGTGCAACGCCGATCGGCAGCACGTTTCCAGGTAGGGCTCGTTCCACACGGTTGGCATCGTCGCCGCGCGCAACCGGTGTTGCAAGCGCCTGGGCCTGCCAGGGACGCTCCACCACCCCCCGCGGCAACGACAGGTCCGTCGAATGGAGTAATTCAGCATGAGCCAGACGGTGCCAGCCGGTCCACGTGCGCGGGTCGTCTGGGAATTCAGCCTCGTCGTCCTGATGCAGGCGATCCAGGTTGCCGCGCTGCTGATTGCGCTCGTGTACTGGTTTGTAGTGAACGCGAACCGGGGAGAGGACAATCAGCGCAGGCTGGCGGAGCTGCAGGCCAACGTTTCGGCGCAGATAACCGAGCTGCGCCAGGCGGTTGCAGGCGGTCTCGGCGACGTACGGCTGCAAATCGGCTCACTTCCCGATCAGCGCGCCCGGCTCGACCAGGCGGAACGGCGCTTCACCGAACTCGATACGCGGAATTCCGGTTTCGACACACGGATCACCGCGGTGGAGCGCCAGCTGATCGAACTACGCAGCGACATGACCGCCATCACGCGCGCGAGCAACGTGCCGTTGCCGGGCGGACATCGATGACCCGCTTCGTGGCGCTGATCCTGCTGGCGTCCTGCGCCCGGCCGGTGCCGGCGACGCCTCCACCGGCGGTTCCGTCGCCCCCTGGCCCGGTCCGCTGCCAGGACGGTCAAACGGTGCCACTCGCACCCGCCGCGCCGCGCACCGTCGAACAGCTCGGTACATGGGCCATGCGGGCCGAACGCGCGGCGCGCCAGACCGAGCGTGCGCGGGCACAGTGTGCCGCCGACTACGCAAGGCTCCGGGGCTGGATCAACGGTATCAGGTGAACTGCGACGTCCGCGCATTCGTTGCGCCGACTTCCATCGGCTCAATGGGGCAGGCATAACTCCGCTGCCAATGACGCCCAAGATCACTGCCGCGCTGCTGTCGCTGTTGCGGCGCATCGATCCGGAACAAGCCCACAACATCGCCCTCGGAGCGCTGCGCTACAATCTCGTCGGGGGCGCGGATGGCACGGACGATACAGTCCTGGCGGTCGACGTGCTGGGGAAGCACTTCTCCAATCCGATCGGACTGGCCGCCGGCTTCGACAAGAACGCCGTGGCCGTTCCGGCGCTGATGCGGCTGGGCTTCGGCTTCATCGAGACCGGCACCGTGACGCTGCGCCCGCAGGTGGGAAATCCGCGGCCACGGCTGTTCCGTCTGGAGGCGGACAACGCGGTGATCAACCGCATGGGATTCAACAACGCCGGGCTGGATGCCTACCGCGCCCGGCTCGCCGTCCGGCCGCACGGCCCGGTCGTGCTCGGCGCCAATGTCGGCATCAACAAGGAAGGAGCCGATCCCGGGCGTGACTACCCCGCGCTGATCGCCGCGGTGGCGCCGTATGCCGATTACGCGGTGGTCAACGTCTCCTCGCCGAACACGCCCGGGCTGCGCGACCTGCAAGGCGAGGCGCAATTGCGGGCGATCCTGCGCGCCGTGGCAGGCCAGGTGCCGAAGCGTCCGCCGTTGCTGGTGAAGATCGCCCCCGACCTGACACGCGACGGTCTCGCGGCCATCGTCGAGACCTGCGTGGCCGAAGGTGTCCAGGGCCTGATCGTATCCAACACCACGACCGCGCGTCCGTCCGGGCTCCGTTCGCCACATGCGCGGGAAACGGGCGGGCTCTCCGGCGCACCCCTGTTCCGGCTCTCCACCGCCATGCTTGCACGGGCGTTTCTGCTGGCGCGCGGCCGACTGGTGCTGATCGGCGTGGGCGGCGTGGCAACCGGGCGGGACGCACTGACAAAAATCCGCGCCGGCGCGTCGCTGGTGCAGGTCTACACCAGCTTCGCCTATGCCGGTCCGGCGCTTATCCCCCGGCTGAAGCGGGAGCTTGCCGCGGCGCTGCGGGCGGCGGGCTTCGCCTCGATCAAGGACGCCGTGGGCAGCGAGGCGGAACGTCTGGCAGAATAGCGGGCATGGAACACCTTCCCGGCTTTGCCCCGCTCGCCGAGCGGTTCGACGGCTTCATCCTCGACCTCTGGGGCGTCATCCACGATGGGGTGAATGCATTCCCACACGCGGTGGATTGCCTCACCCGGCTGCGCGACGCCGGCAAGCGGACCCTGCTGCTGTCGAATGTGCCGCGCCCAAACGATGCGGCCCAGGCGCTGATGCGCGGAATGGGCATTCCGGACGACCTCTACACCGACATTCTGACCAGCGGCGAGGCGGTCCGCCGGGCACTGCAACGCCCGCCCGACCTATGGTGGGCCGAACTCGGCCAGCGCGTCTTTCACCTCGGCCCGGAGCGCGATCGTGGCGTGATGGATGGCCTGTCGCTGACCAAGGTGGGCGCGCCAGGCGAGGCGAATTTCGTGCTGAACACCGGCCCGGACGATCACCGCAATCCTACCGACATGAACGAGTTCGAAGCGGTGCTGCAGGACTGCGCCCGGCATGGCCTGCCGATGATCTGCGCCAATCCGGATCTGCAGGTGATCCGCGGCGGCGTGCGGGTGCTGTGCGCCGGCGCGCTGGCGGTGCGCTATCAGGAACTGGGCGGCGACGTTCGCTCGCTCGGCAAGCCGGATGCGGCAATCTACCAGCCGGTACTGGAGAGCCTCGGCGTGCCGGTGGATCGCGTGCTGGCGGTCGGCGATGCGCTGCACACCGATATCGCCGGCGCAGCCGCGGTGGATGTTGATGCGTGCTGGGTGCTGGGCGGCGTCCATGCCGAGGCGCTGGCGGCCGGACCGGGCCGCTATGACACCGCGAAGGCCGAGGCGACGGCGTCCGCGGCGGGCCTGGCGCCCGTCGCGACCATCCCCTGTTTCGCCTGGTGACCGACAGGTCAGTGCGCTAGCAGCACCGGCGCCGTCATCTCCGCGATCAATGTCCGGGTAACCCCGCCGAACACCAGTTCGCGCGC
>DASXIW010000170.1:0-23292 GCA_036497785.1 Acetobacteraceae bacterium
GCGGCGACGGTCATGCAGGTGTGATTCGGCGCCACCCGCACCCGGTCGCCCACCTTCAGCGCCGGCGGGCTCACGGCGTGGTCGATCGTCACCACACCATGCTCCTGATAGGCCGTGGCCACGACCGAATGCCCCAGGCTGCGCTGGCCGGACTGGTCCAGCACCAGGCCGAAGCCGAAATCCACCGGCACCGCCGCCGTGCTGCGATCCTTGGACAGCGCCAATCCGCCCGCGTCGATCAACATCCGGCCTTCCGCCGGGCGGCGGCCGATCACGCTGGCCAGCACCGTCACGGCAATGTCTTCCAGCCCATGCGTCGCGATCTCCGCCTGGAACAGATCGCCGAACATATAGACGCCGGCACGCACCTCCGTCACGCCGGCCAGTCCCGCGGCGTGCAGGGCGGTGGGCGAACTGCCCATGGAAACGATGGGGCAGGGGAACCCCGCCGCCGTCAGCCGGGCGGCGGCGCGGGTGATGGAGGCGCGCTCGGTCTCGGCGATCGCCGCCATCTGCTCGGGCGTCCGCCCGGCATAGCTGTGCCCGGCATGGGTCATCACCCCGGCCAGCGCATTGCCTAGCCGTGCCGCGATATCCAGCAACGCCGCGTCATCCACGCCCAGCCCGCCGCGATGCTCGCCGCTATCCACCTCGATCAGCACGCGCGGCGGGTTTGGCTGGGCCGCGATCACGCTCGCGGTCTCGGCGTCGTCGGTGATTACGATCACGGACGCGCCGGCCGCGTTCAGCTTGGCGACCTGCTCCAGCTTCTGCGGCGTGATGCCCACGGCGTAGAGTATGTCCACGATGTCGTGCCCGGCGAAATACTCCGCCTCCGCCAGGGTGGAGACGGTGATGCCGCCATGCCGGGCCTGCGGCAGCGCCAAAGCCAGCCGGGCCACGTCGATGGATTTGGCGGTCTTCATATGCGGCCGCAGCGTCACGCCGTGCCGCGCGACGGCGTTGGCCATGCGCTCAAGATTGCGTTGCAAAATCCCCCGTTCGAGCACCAGGCAGGGGGTCGGCAGGTCGGCGAGCTTCATCTCGGTCTTCTCATATCGGTGGCCTCACAGGGCGATCCCCAGCATCTCCGCGATTCGCGGCGTCGCCTTCAGCCCGGTGCCGGTCAGCACCAGCACCGTCGTCTGCTCGGGTGTGATCGCGCCGGATTCCAGCAGCTTGCCGAATGCGGCCGCCACCTGGGCGCTGGTCGGCTCGATATACACCCCCAGCCGCGCCAGATCGAGCGTGGCACCCGCGATCTCGTCCTCGCTCAGCATCACCGCGCCGCCGCCGGTCTCGTGCAGCGCGCCCAGCACCTCCGGCAGGCGGATCGGGGCTGCGATGGCCGTGCCCTCGGCGATGGTCGGCAGCACCGGCGAATCGACCGGCCCGCCCGCCATGAAGGCGGCGGCGATCGGCCCGCAATTCGCGGGCTGGGCGGCGAAGATGCGCGGCGGCGTCTCGATCTCGCCGGCATTCAGCAACTCGCCGAAACCGATCTGACACCCCAGCACGTTCGATCCCGCGCCGCAGGGCACGATCACGTTGTCCGGCGCACGAAAACCCAGATCCTCCCACAGCTCATAGGCCAGCGTCTTGGTGCCGTGCAGAAAGAACGGCTGCCAGTTATGGCTGGCATAGAACACCCTGTCCGAGGCGGCGACGGCGGCATCCGACGTCGCCTGGCGCGTGCCCGGAATCAGCTCCACCGCCGCGCCATGCGCGTGCATCTGCACGGTCTTGGCCGGGCTGGTGGAGGCCGGCGTCATGATCGTGGCGTGCATGCCCCCGGCCGCCGCATAGGCCGCAACCGCGGCCCCGCCATTGCCCGAACTATCCTCCAGCACCGCCCCGATCCCCTGCTGGCGCAGCAGCGACAGCATCACGCTGGCACCGCGATCCTTGAAGCTGCCGGTGGGCATGAACCACTCGCATTTCAGCCACACCCGCGCCCCGTGCAACTGGCGCGCGATCAGCGGCGTGCAACCCTCGCCCATGGTGATGGGCTGGCTCACCGGCAGCGGCAACGCCGCGCGATAGCGCCAAAGGCTCCGCGTGCCGGCATCGATGGCATCGCGCCCGATGCCGCCCAGCGGCGTCAGCAGTAGCGGCGCGCGCCCGGTGCCGCACCAGCGCGGCCGGTCGATGGGAAAAGTCTCTCCGCTGCGCGGATCAAGATAGGCGACGGTCATGCTCTGCCACTCCTCCCTGGCAAGCTGGCCGCGCGCAGGTGCGCTGGCAAGCCCCCAGGGTTAGTGTGGCGGCCGCCAGCCGTCAGCCGGTATAGTCGACGAACACCTCGCCCAGGCTGGGAAAGCGCACCCGCACGTGGGCGGTCGGCCCAACCCGCTCCGCCCCGGTCCAGGATCCGCAGGTCACAAACTGCCCCGACTTCAGCCCGCCGGCCCAATGGCTGCCCGCATTGGCCATCCACACCACCAGCCGGATCATGTCGCCCACCGGATTGCCCACACGCTCCATCTGCAGCGCGCCATCCACGTATTGCTCCACCTTCTCCCGCGCGAAATCGATAGGCCGCCACTCCGTCACCGGCGCGCCATAGACCAGCCCGCCATGGCTCTGCGTATCCGCCAGATTGGTCAGCGGATCGACCGCCTTGGACTCCAGATAGCGCGATTCCAGCACCTCGATCACCGGATAAGCCGCCGCGATCGCCGCGATCACATCGTCGCGCGAATAGGGCGTCGGCCGGGGCGGCAGATCGCGCCCCATGCGAAACGCCACCTCCGCCTCGATGCCGCGCATCAGATGGGTGGCCGAAGCCAGCTTCACCGGGCTCGGCACCACCCCCGCTGCCGGCAGCGCACCGCAAATCGGCGGAGCATCCGGACCCGGCGCGCCGACCTTCCAGCCGCCAATGGCGCCGAAGCTGGCCGCGACGCGGTGCTGGATGGCGTAGGCCGCGGCCTTGTCGATGGGCTTCAGCTTCTCCGGCAGGTCGGTCAGCCGGTGAGCGGGATCTCGGCGCGCGGCCAGCAACAGCTCGGCGGCCTGGGCAGTGGCATCGGACATCAGCGTTTCCTCTTCTCGCGGCGACCGAAGCTTTGCACCGGGCCCCCTCCTTGTCCAATCGGGCCTTGTCCAAGCCGCCCCGTGCCGTCACTTTGCCGCCTTTCACCTGATGGATGGCCATGATGAACAACCCACGCAAAACCCGGACCCGCGCCGCCTGATGCGGATCTTCCGGACTTGGCGCGACCTGCCGGACGACGCGCGCGGCGCCAGCGTCGCCCTCGGCAATTTCGACGGCATGCATCTCGGCCATGCCAAGGTCATCCGCGCCGCCCACGGCGCCGATCCCAGCGCCAGGCTCGCCGTGCTGACCTTCGAGCCGCATCCCCGCGAACTCTTCCGCCCGGAGGACCCGCCCTTCCGCCTCACTTTGTCGGCCGAACGCGCCGCTTTGTGCGAGGCGCTTGGTGTCGCCCTGCTGTTCGAACTGCCCTTCGACCGCGAATTCAGCCTGATGCCGGCCGACGCTTTCGTCACCAACGTGCTGCGCGACGGTCTCGGCGCGCACCATCTCGCCTGCGGCCCGGATTTCGCGTTCGGCCACCGCAAGGGCGGCGACACTCATTTCCTCGCCGCCCGCGCCGAGGCGCTGGGCATCGGCCTCACGGTCGTCACCCCGCTCGCCGACGAAGCCGGCCCCCTCTCCGCCAGTCGCATCCGCCGCGCTTTGCAGGACGGCTACCCCGAGCGCGCCACCGCCAGCCTCGGCCGCCACTGGGCGATCGGCGGCGTGGTGGCGCATGGCGACAAGCGCGGCCGCACCATCGGCTTCCCCACCGCCAACATCGCCCTCGGCCGCCATCTCGAACCCGCGCGCGGCGTCTATGCCGTCACCGTCACCCTGCCGGACGGCACTCAGCGCCGCGGCGTCGCCAATATCGGCCGCCGTCCCACCGTCAACGCCGGCCCCGAAAGCCGTCTGGAGGTGAACCTGTTCGACTACGATGGCGATCTGTACGGCAGCGAACTCTCGGTGGCCCTGCACGCCTTCCTGCGCGGCGAACGCAAATTCGCGGGCCTCGACGAACTCCGCGCCCAAATCGCGCTGGACGCCGCCGAAGCCGCCCGCATCCTTGACCGGATACGCCCGCCATCCCCATAATAAACCTATGGACAAGCCGTATCGCGCACGAATTACCCCCTTCGCGGACACATCCCGGTAGCACGCGCCGGGAGCGATCCGCATGGCCCGCGCCTCGCACGCGCTTCTCCCATTCAGCGGCCCCGGCGCCGCGCCCGAGACATAAATGACCCAGACGCAAGATTATCGCGACACGGTGTTCCTGCCGGCCACGCCCTTCCCCATGCGCGGCGACCTGCCGAAGAAGGAACCGGCGATCCTGGCGCACTGGCAGCAATCCGCCGCCTGGCAAAAGCTGCGCGAAGCTTCCGCCGGCCGCCCCAAATTCATCCTGCATGACGGCCCGCCCTACGCCAACGGCGTGCTGCATATCGGCCATGCGCTGAACAAGATCCTGAAGGACGTCATCAACCGCGCCCATCAGATGAGCGGCCAGGACGCGCTCTACATCCCGGGCTTGGACTGCCACGGCCTGCCGATCGAATGGAAGATCGAGGAGGAATACCGCAAATCCGGCCGCGACAAGGATGCCGTGCCCATCCTGCAATTCCGCCAGGAATGTCGCGCCTATGCCGCCCATTGGCTGGATGTGCAGCGCGGCGAATTCCAGCGCCTCGGTGTCGCCGGCGCCTGGGACGAACGCTACGCCACCATGGATTTCCCCTCCGAGGCCGCCATCGCCAACGAGATCGGCAAATTCCTGCTGAACGGCGCGCTCTATCGCGGCCTGCGCCCGGTGATGTGGAGCCAGGTGGAAAAGACCGCGCTGGCCGAGGCCGAGATCGAGTACCACGACCACACCAGCCCCACCATCACCGTCCGCTTCCCCATCGTCGCCTCGCCGCAAGCCGATCTGCCGGGCGCCAGCGTCCTGATCTGGACCACAACCCCCTGGACCATGCCGGGCAACCGCGCCATCGCCGCCGGCGCCGAGTTCGACTACGCCCTGGTTCGCATCGACAGCGTGGCCCAGGGCTCGCTGGCCCGGCCCGGAGAGCGCGTGCTGGTGGCCCTGGCCCTGCTGCCGCAACTGGCCGAGGCCACCGGCATCGCCACCCATCACGTGCTCCGCCTGATCAAGGGCGAGTCGCTGGTCGGCACGATCTGCGCCCACCCGCTTCGCGGCCGTGGCTACGATTCCGACGTCCCCCTCTTCACCGCCGATTTCGTCACCACCGAGGCCGGCACCGGCTTCGTCCACATCGCCCCCAGCCATGGCGAAGACGATTTCGTCCTCGGCCGCCAGCACGGGCTGGAAGTGCCGGAGACGGTGGGCGATGACGGCACCTTCAACCCCTGGGTGCCTCTGTTCGCCGGCCAGCATGTCTACAAGGTCGCCCCCGCAATGGCCGCGGCTCTCACCGAGGCAGGCGGCCTGATCGCCCAGTCCAAGCTGGTGCATTCCTACCCGCATAGTTGGCGCTCCAAGGCGCCGCTGATCTTCCGCGCCACGCCGCAATGGTTCATCCGCATGGACGGGCCGGAGCAAATCCGCGCCAAGGCGCTTGCCGCCATCGACGCCACGCAGTTCGTGCCCGATGCCGGCCGCAACCGCATAGGCAGCATGATCGCCTCCCGCCCAGACTGGTGCATCAGCCGCCAGCGCGCCTGGGGCGTGCCCATCGCCGTCTTCGTCGAGCGCACCACCGGCGAGCCGCTGCGCGACCCCGAGGTGGTGCGCCGCATCGTGGACGCGTTCCGCGAGGAGGGGGCCGATGCCTGGTATTCCTCGCCGCCCTCGCGCTTTCTCGGCAATGGCCGCGACCCGGGTGCCTATGAGCAGGTGATGGACATCGTGGATGTGTGGTTCGAAAGCGGTTCCACCCACGCCTTCGTGCTGGAACAGCGCGGCCTGCCCTGGCCGGCCGATCTCTATCTGGAAGGCACCGACCAGCATCGCGGCTGGTTCCATTCCTCGCTGCTGGAAGCCGTGGGCACGCGCGGCCGGGCGCCGTTCAAGGCGGTCCTGACGCACGGCTTCACGCTGGACGAGCAGGGCAGCAAAATGTCCAAATCCCTGGGCAACACCACCGGCCCGCAGGAAGTATGGGACAAGTACGGCGCCGATATTCTGCGCCTGTGGGTGCTGAACACCGACATCACCGAAGACCAGCGCATCGGCCCGGAAATCCTCAAACAGCAATCCGAGCTGTATCGCCGCCTGCGCAACACGCTGCGCTGGATCCTGGGCAGCCTCGCCGGCTGGGAACCGGCCGAATACCTGCCCGAGGCCGAGATGCCCGAGCTGGAACGCTGGGTGCTGCACCACCTCGCCGAGCTGGACGGCCTCGTCCGCCGCGCCGTCGAAACCCATGACTGGGCCGGCGTTTACCCCGCCTTGCACGCCTTCTGCGCCACCGACCTCTCTGCCTTCTATTTCGACATCCGCAAGGACGCGCTGTACTGCGACCGCCCGGACAGCCCGCGCCGCCGCGCCGCCCGCACGGTGCTGGACCATCTGCATCGCTGCCTCGCCACCTGGCTTGCCCCAACCCTCGTCTTCACCGCCGAGGAAGCCTGGACCGCCCGCTTCGGCGAGGCGGCCAGCGTCCACATGCAGCTATTCCCGGACATCCCCGCCGCGTGGAACGACCCCGCTTTGGCGGCGCGCTGGAGCCGCATCCGCGACCTGCGCCGCGCCGTCACCGCCGGGCTGGAGACGGCGCGCCAGGAAGGCTGGCTGAAATCCTCCCTGCAAGGCAGCGTCGCCCTGCGCCTGCCTGAGACGGATCTCGGTCTACTTAGCGCGGAGGAATGGGCGGAGCTGTCCATCGTCTCGGCCCTCACTCTCGCTCCCGCGCCCGAGTCGCCGGATCAGGCGGCGGCGGTCGAAGTCACCCCCGCGCCCGGCGAGAAATGCGCCCGCTGCTGGCGGGTGCTGCCCGAGGTCGGCCGCCACACCGCCCACCCCACGCTCTGCACGCGATGCTGCGACGCGGTCGAATCGGGCCTCACCTACCGCGCGGCCGCCGAATGACGCGCAACGGGCTGACCTGGGTCGGCATCGTCACGGCGCTGGTGGTGCTGGCGGCGGACCAGGCCAGCAAATACTGGGTCCAGGATATCCTCCGCCTGCAAGACCTTGGCAGCATTGCGCTTCTGCCCGTGCTCAACCTGACCTGGGTGGAGAATCGCGGCATCACCTTCGGCATGCTCAGTGGCAACAGCGCCGTGGCCAGCCTGGCTTTGTGCCTGGTGGCGCTGGCCGTGGTGGCGGCACTTGGGGTTTGGCTGCGACGGGCGGAAAGCCGGCTGGTGGCGATCGCCCTGGGGGCCATCTCCGGCGGCGCGGTGGGCAATGTGATCGACCGCCTGCGCTTCGGCTGGGTGGTGGATTTCATCCATGCCCATGCCTGGGGCTGGTCCTGGTACGTCTTCAATGTGGCGGACGCCGCCATTGTCTGCGGCGTGTTCGCCCTGGTGCTCGACAGCTTGCGGCGGCGCAAGGCAAGCGACCTTGCCGACGGTGCCGGTCAGGGCTAGAGCAACGCCACTTCAGGTGGAATCACCTTCAGGTGAACTCACGGCTGCGATAATATTGCTCGATGGAGAAATCCTAGAGCATGATCAGTGCTTCTATCGGCGCGGCTCATGCTCTAAGGGAGGTTGCATGGTCCAGTTCCGCACGTTTCGCGCTTTCGTCCTCACGCCGCTGGTGATCTCGTCCGGCTTGGCCTTGGCGGGGTGCGGCGGCGATAACGGCTTGTCCCGCACCTTCGGCCTGGTGCGCGATGCGCCGGACGAGTTCACCGTCACCACCCGCGCACCATTATCCATGCCGCCGGATTTCAGCCTGCGGCCGCCCGAACCCGGCGCGCCCCGGCCGCAGGAGCTCAGCGCGCAGCAGGCGACCGAGGCCGTGCTGGCCCCGCAAACCGCGCTCGCCGGATCGGTGCCCACCGCCAGCAGTCCCGGCCAGGAAGCGCTGGTCAACGCCGCGGGCCCGCCGGCCCCCGCCGATATCCGGCGCGAGGTGGATGCCACGGCGGCGCAGGATGCACCGGGGCAAAGCTTCACGGACAAGCTGATGTTCTGGCGCAGCCCCCCGCCGCCCGGCGTGGTGGTGGACGCGGCGAAGGAATCGGCGCGCCTACGTGAAAACGCCGCCCTTGGCGAGGCCGTCACCGCGGGCGACACGCCGATCATCCAGCCCCGCAAGACCAGCCTGTTCGGGAATATATTTTAGAGCAATATGGCTTGAGGTGGAATCACCGAGCCATGGAATTGCTCGCCAAAACAAAGAGCTAGAGACATGATGACTTCGCCTATCGGAAGTCATCAGGTTCCTGGCAGGTTTTTGGCGTGATGGCGCCGCCGTCATGAGCGGGGTGCGTGCCGGCCGCATCCGGCTGCTGCCGGAAGCGACGATCAATCGCATCGCCGCCGGCGAGGTGATCGAACGCCCCGCCGCTGCCACGCGCGAACTGGTCGAGAACGCGCTGGATGCGGGTGCTACCCGCATTTCCGTCGCGATAGAAGGCGGCGGCATCGACCGCATCGAGGTCGCCGATGACGGCAGCGGCATGGATTCGGCCGAACTCGCTTTGGCGGTCCAGCGTCACGCCACCTCGAAACTCGCCGACGACACGCTGGTGCGCATCGCCACGCTCGGCTTTCGCGGCGAGGCGCTGCCCAGCATCGGGGCGGCCGCGCGGCTATCCATCACCTCCCGCCCGAATGGTGCCGATCACGCCGCCGGGCTGAGCGTGGAAGGCGGCGTGGTCGGCGAGGTCGCGCCCGCCGCCGGGGGCATCGGCACGCGGGTTGTCGTCCGCGACCTGTTCTTCGCCACGCCGGCTCGCCGCAAATTCCTGAAATCGCCGCGCGCCGAGGCGGATGCCACCGAAGCGGCGATCCGCCGGCTGGCGCTCGCCGCCCCGCATGTGGCCATGCGGCTGGAAAGCGATGGCCGTGTCGCCTTCGACCTGCCCGCCCAGGACCGCGCCGCCCGCATCGCCGCCTTGCTGGGGCCGGAGGCGGCGGCCGCGCTGCTGCCCGTGCATGGCGAGCGGGACGGCATCATACTCACCGGCTTCGCCTGCGCCGCCACCGTCAACCGCGCCACGGCGGCGGGGCAGGCACTGGTGGTGAATGGCCGCCCGGTGACCGACCCGGTGCTGCGCACCGCCGTGCGCGTCGCCTATCGCGACGTGATCGCGCCCGGCCGCCACGCGCTGGTGGCGCTGTTCCTCGATGTTCCGTCCGAGGATCTGGACGTGAACGTGCATCCCGCCAAGGCCGAAGTGCGGTTCCGCGCGCCGGACGCGGTGCGCGGCCTCGTCATCGGCAGCCTCGCCCGCACGCTCGCCGCCGGCGCGGGCGGCGCGGCCCCCGCGATCGGGTTCAACCCATCCATCGGCCACGGCCTGCAATCGCGCCCGGCATCGCGCTTCCCAACTCAGCGCCGCCCCGGCCTGCAACTGGTGCACAGCGCCAGCCAGTCGCCCGCTGGCATTCCTGGCGCCACCGGCATGGCCGAGGCCCGGCTGGCGCTGGAGGATTTGCCCGCCGCCCGGGTGCTGCCGCCGCCACCGCCCGAATCTTCCCCAGCCGATTTCCCGCTCGGCGCCCCGGTCGCCCAGGTGCTGGACACCTACATCATCGCCGTCGCCGCCGATGGCAGCCTGGTGCTGGTCGATCAGCATGCCGCCCATGAACGGCTGACCCATGAGACGCTGCGCGGCCAGATCCTCGATGGTGGCGTGCGCGCCCAGGCTTTGCTGCTGCCAGGCGTCGTCGATCTGCCGCAGGCCGACGCGGCCAGGCTGCTGGCGCGCGCCGCCGAGTTGGCCACGCTGGGGCTGGAGATCGAGGCATTCGGCGCCGGGGCCATCCTGGTCCGCGCCATGCCGGCGGTGCTGGGCGCGCCCGATCCCGGGCCGCTGCTGCGCGATCTCGCCGACGAATTCGCCGACATGGAAGAGGGCCTCGCTTTGTCGGCGCGCCTTGATGCCGTGATCGCCCGCATGGCCTGCCATGGCAGCATCCGCGCCGGGCGCCGCATGGCGGCCCCGGAAATGGATGCGCTGCTGCGCCAGATGGAAGCAACCCCCCGGGCGGCCACGTGCAGCCATGGGCGGCCGACCTTCCTCAAACTCAGCCGGGCAGAAATCGAAAAACTGTTTGGGCGGCGATGATGCGCGAAGATGTCGAGACCGATGTGGCGGTGCTGGGCCTGGGCGCGATGGGCAGTGCCGTGCTGTATCAATTGGCCCGGCGCGGCGTGGCGGCGATCGGCATAGACCGCTTTGCCCCGCCGCATGATCTGGGCTCCACCCATGGCGGCACCCGCATCACCCGCGAGGCGATTGGCGAGGGGCCGGAAAACGTGCCCTTCGTGCGCGAATCGCATCGCATCTGGCGAGAGCTGGAGGCCGCGACTGGCCGGACGCTGCTGGTGCAATGCGGCGGCATCGTCATTGGTCGCGCCGGGGGCACCGGCCAGTTCCATGGCCGGGGCGATTTCGTCGCCCGCACCGCCGAGGTGGCCCGGCAATTCGGCATTGTCCATGAGATGCTGGCGGGGGCCGAGATCCGCCGCCGCTTCCCGCATCTGATCGGCGCGACCGACGCCGATATCGCCTATTACGAACCCGGTGCCGGCTATGTCCGGCCGGAGGAATGCGTCGCCGCGCAGCTGGATCAGGCGCGTGCCCTTGGGGCGACTGTGCTCACCGGCATAAGGGCGGTGTCGATCACTCAGACCGGCGCCAAGGTCCGGATCGAGACGGAGAGCGGGACGATAACCGCCGGGCGGGTCGTCGTCGCCGCTGGCGCCTGGGCCGCCAAGCTGCTGGGCGCCCCGTTCAACAACTTGCTGAGCGTCACCCGCCAGGCGCAGCACTGGTTCCCGCTCGCCCCAACCGCGCCCCTGCCGACCGACCGGCCCGCTCCGGCAATGGATTTCCCGATATTCATCTGGGCGCATGGTACGGAGGAGGCGGATATCTGCTATGGTTTCCCGCCACTGCCCAAGGATGGGCAGCCGGGCGAATACTGGTTCAAGTCGGCCATGGGGCAATACGATGTCCCCATCGATCCGGACGAGGCGGTGCGCACGGTAGCGCCCGCCGAAGCCGCCGCCTTTTACGCCAATCACTTGCAGGGCCGCTTCGCCGGCGTGCTACCGGATGCGGCGGCGAGCACCACGTGCCTGTACACCGTCACTCCGGATCACCGCTTCATCATCGACACCCATCCGCGCATAGACCGTGTGGTGGTGATCTCCGCCTGTTCAGGCCATGGCTTCAAGCATTCCGCCGGAATCGGCTACGCGGTCGCGGCCCGCGCCGCCGGCGCGCCGAGCCCGCTCGACCTCGCGCCCTTCGCGCTGTCGCGATTCGCCGTACCGGTCTGATCCACACCCAGATGCGACAAGACCGGTCCGAATAAACCGGACCGGCCTTGAGCATCGGCGCGATGGCTGGCGGGGGGGATCGCCATCGACGCCAAATACGCCGGCCGGTCAGGGCCGGCGAACCGTGTGATCCGTGGGTCGCTTACCCGGCCTGATGCGGATCACCGCCGTTGAGGCCGCCTTCATTGGCGCCAGCCATTGCGATCTGCCCAGGGGCATTGACGTCGCCTTCATGGGCTCCGGCCGAGGCCAGCGTCACAGTAGTCGGCGCGATGCGGCTGCTGTTGACCGTGGCGACACTGGCCGCGAAAGCCGGAACGGCAGCGGCGATGCCAAACACGGCGATCGTGGTGAAAATTATGTTCTTCATAGCCTGTCTCCTGCGGACCAAGTGCCGACCGGTCCAATCTGGCGGGGCCCTCCGGTATCGATGCCGGTCTAGGACGCCTTGGGCGGGTATATGACGGTTCGATAGTGGTAGCGGAACGCCCGGCAGACCCATATCTCTTATGCGTGCACGTATGAAATAACGGTAATTGGGACGTTATTCGTGCCTCTTCGGTCTGGATTGCAATGAGCGCATGGCCTCGTCAATAGTCATGTTCTCCGTGACGATCCGCGCCACCGCCTCGCAGATCGGCAGGTCCACACCGAGCTGAACCGCCCGCGCTACCAGCGCCGGCGCGGTGGCCACACCCTCGATCACTGCCTGAGTCGCAGCCATTGCCTGGGCGATCGGGGTGCCCTGGCCCAGCGCCAATCCCAGCCCATAATTGCGGCTGGCCGCCCCGGTGCAGGTCAGCAGCAGATCGCCCATGCCGGAAAGCCCCGCCATCGTCTCAGCCCGCCCACCCAAAGCCACCGCCAGCCGCGCCAGCTCCGCCAGACCCCGTGTCACCAGCGCGGCGCGGGCGTTCTGGCCGAGCCCGGCGCCGATCACCATTCCCGCCGCGATCGCCACCACGTTCTTCGCCGCCCCGCCCACCTGCGCGCCGATCGGGTCGTCATTGCCATATAGCCGCAGCCCCGGCGTCCCCAGTACCTCGATGACGGCATGGCGAAGCGCTGCGTCCGTGCCCGCCACCACGGCGGCGGCGGGCAGGCCGGCGGCGATCTCATGGGCGAAATTCGGCCCTGTCAGCACGCAGGCGTCACGCCCGGGCAGCGTCTCCGACAGGATTTCCAGCGGCAGGCGCAGGTGGCCGGTCTCCATCCCTTTGGCGCAGACCACGGCGATGCCCGCCGCCGGCAGGCCGGGCAGCACGCCGCGCAGATGCTGCAGCGGCACGGTCAGCAGCAATATGCCGGCCTGCGGCATGGCGCCGGTGACCCGAATTGCCTCCGGCAGGCGAATGCCGGGCAGGCGCGGATTGATCCGCTCCGCCGCCATCGCCGCCGCGCGGGCCGGATCGCGCGCCCACAGCGCCACGCGCCGTCCGGCCCGCGCCGCATGGATCGCCAGCGCCGTGCCCCAGGCGCCGGCCCCGATCACCGCCACATCGTTCGGACCATCACTCATCGACAATGCGCTCCAGGGCAAAGCCTTCGCCGGCTTCGCGCGTGCCCAACCGGTCCAGCAACGCGCGCAGGATCGGCGCCGCCTCCTGCTCGAACCGGAAGGGCGGGTTGACGACCACCAGGCCGCATCCGTTCAGCCGCGCCGCGTCCAACGGCTCGCGCAGCCGTAATTCGGCGGCAACAATGTCGCGCAGCCCGCTCTCGCGTAGCGCGAGATGAAAGCCGCGCACCGGCGCCCGGTGCTTGATGGGATACCAGGCGGCGAACACACCGGTGGCGAAGCGCGCATGCCCGGCGCGCAACCCTCGCACCAACCGGGCGAATTCATCCTGTGCTTCATAAGGCGGGTCGATCAGCGTCAGCCCCCGCCGCTCGCGCGGCGGCAGCAACGCGCCCAGCGCTTCCCACCCATCCCGCCCATGCACGGCCACTTGCGCGTCACCGGCGAAACCACGCCGCAGCAGCGCCGCGTCCTCGGGGTGCAACTCGCAGCAGCTCAGCCGGTCCTGTGGCCGCAGCATCGCCCGGATCAGCGCGGGCGATCCCGGATACAGGCCGTATTGCCGCACCAGCCCCACATAATCCGCCAGCGCCGATGGCGGATCGTCCAGCAGCCTGGCGATGCCGGCGCGCCATTCGCCGGTACGTTCCGCCGGAGCGGCGGACAGATCATAGCGGCCAATGCCGGCATGGGTGTCCAGCACCGCGAAACCGGCCGGCTTGCGCGCCATGGCGCGCATCAGCCAGACCAGAAGCGCATGCTTCATGCAGTCCGCGAAATTGCCGGCATGGAAAGCGTGGCGGTAATTCATGGGCGCCGCATATCCGGCGCATCGAGCGGCCAGCGGGGCCTGGGCGCGTGGTCCATCCCGTCGGTCAGCCCAAGCCGGAGCCGCTCCAACGCCGCCCAGGCGACCATGACGGCGTTATCCGTGCATAACCGCAGTGGCGGCGCGACCAACGTGAAGCCATGCGAAGCCGCCGCATTCTGCAACGCATTTCGCAAGACGGCATTTGCCGCCACCCCGCCCGCCACCACCATCAAACCCGGTGAATGGCGTTCTGAAAACGCTTTCATGGCATGTTTGGCGCGGTCGGCGAGCACATCCGCGACCGAATTTTGGAAACTCGCGGCGATGTCGGCCGCGTCCTGGGCGGGCAGGGGGCCGGCGGGATATTTGCCGACGAGTTGTGCCACGGCCGTCTTCAGGCCGGAAAAACTGAAGTCGCAGCCCGGCCGCCCCAGCAACGGACGCGGCAGGGCGAATCGGGCGGTGTCGCCGCCCATCGCCATGCGTTCCAGCGCCGGTCCCCCAGGCCATCCCAGTCCCAGTAATTTAGCAGCTTTATCAAAGGCTTCGCCGACCGCATCGTCGATCGTCCCACCCAGGCGGCGATACCGGCCCACGCCCTCGACCGCCACGCATTGGCTGTGCCCCCCGGATAGCAGCATGAGCAGATAGGGAAACGGCGCCCCGCCCGGCACCAGCCCCGGAAGCCGCGCGGTCAGCGCATGCGCCTCCAGATGATTGACCGCGACGAATGGCAGACCACCCGCAATCGCAACCCCCTTGGCGAAACCGGACCCCACGATCAACCCGCCGATCAGCCCCGGACCGCTGCTGGCCGCGACGGCGGCGAGGTCGGTGAAGGCCAGTCCGGCCTGGCGCATCACGCCTGCCACCAGCCCCGGCAGATGGGCGAGATGGGCGCGGGCGGCGATTTCCGGGACCACGCCGCCGAAGGCCGTGTGATCGGCCTGGCTGAGCACCGCTTCGGCGAGGACGCGGCCATTCGCGTCCAGCACCGCGGCGGCGGTGTCGTCGCACGAGCTTTCGATACCCAAAACAGGCCCGGCCACGGAGGCAATACTTTCATTTGTCATCGCGCCGTTTTAGGACGGCGCATGTCCTCCGCCCATCCCACTTCGTCGTCGCCGGTCCGCCCGCATTTCCGGGAGCTGCCGCTGCGCGTCGGCACCCGCGCCTCGCCGCTGGCCTTGTGGCAGACGCGCTTCTTCCTGGAGCGGCTCAGCAGCTTCTGCCCGGTGCTGCATGGCCCGCTGATCGGTGACCGGCCGATCTTCGAGGAGCATGCCATCCGCACCACCGGGGACGCGGTGCTGGATCGGCCATTGGCCGATATCGGCGGCAAGGGGTTGTTCGCCAAGGAGATTCACGAGGCACTGGCTGATGGCCGGATCGATTTCGCGGTGCATAGCCTGAAGGATCTGGAAACCATCCTGCCGGACGGCATCGTGCTGGCCTGCACGCTCACGCGCGAGGATGCACGCGACGCGCTGGTGCTGGGGCCGGATTGCGGCCCGGGCGATCCGGCCGCCCCCTATGCCGCGCTGCCAGCCGGGGCGCTGGTCGGCACGTCCTCCGTCCGGCGGCGGGCGCAATTGCTGCATGCCCGCCCCGATCTGCGCATGGGGCTGATCCGCGGCAATCTGCAGACCAGGCTGGCCAAGCTGGAGGCGGGGGCGTGCTGCGCCACTATGCTGGCGCTGGCCGGGCTGCGGCGGATGGG
Organism: Acetobacteraceae bacterium; assembly: GCA_036497785.1. Classification (GTDB taxonomy): domain Bacteria; phylum Pseudomonadota; class Alphaproteobacteria; order Acetobacterales; family Acetobacteraceae; genus DASXIW01. Next base: position 15,525 of record DASXIW010000170.1, read on the forward strand.
CATGGAGCATCGCGCTTCCGTGGTGCTGGACCCGGACGCGATGGTGCCGGCGGCCGGGCAGGGCATTGTCGGCATTACCGTGCGTGCCGACGACGTGGAATTGCTGCAATTGCTGGCGGCGATCGAGGACCCGGTGGCCAAGGCGGTCTCGACGGCCGAACGGTCGCTGCTGTCGGTGCTGGACGGGTCCTGCCGCACGCCGATCGGCGGTCATGCGCGGTTGCTGCCGGACGGGAGGCTGCATCTGACCGGGCTGGTGGCGCGCGAAGATGGCAGTTTTCTGCTGAAGCGCAGCCTGCATGGCGACCGGGCCGATGCTGAGCGGCTCGGCGCGGAGCTGGGCGCCAGCCTGCGTGCCGACAGCCCCGCCGACATATTCTCCTGAGCGCTGTTGTCCGCCGTGTTGCGCGACGGCGTTCTGATCACCCGGGCGGAGGCGGCCGGAGAGGCGACGGCCGGGCTGGTGCGGGCGATGGGGCTGCGGCCGGTTCTGGCACCGCTTTCCGCCATCGTGCCGGTTGCCGCCGCGTTTCCGCCGGCCGGGCTGGTGCAGGCGGTGCTGGTGACCAGCGGCAACGCCATTGCCGGGCTGCCGTTGTCGTATCGGCGGGTGCCCTTGCTGGCGGTGGGCGATGCCACGGCGCGGCTGGCCGTGGCGGCCGGGTTCGGCGATGTGCGCAGCGCCAGCGGCGATGCCTGCGCGCTGGCAAGGCTGACCCGCGCGGACTGCGCCCCTGGCGGGCCGGCGCTGGTGCTGGCCACCGGGGAAGGGCAGGGCGGCGTGCTGGCCAGCACGTTGCGGGCGGAGGGGTTTCGCGTGCTGCGCCGGGTGGCCTATGCCGCGCAGCCATGCGCGGCGTTGCCGGAGGCGGCGCGGATGGCGCTGGCGAACGGGGCACTGCGCGCGGCATTGTTCTTCTCAGCGGTGGGGGCGGAGGTGTTCGTGCGCCTGTTCCGCGCCGGTCTGCCGGCGGAGGCCGTTTCGGGCGTGGAAGCGTTGGCGATATCGCGATCGACCGAGGCCGCTCTCGCCCACTTGCCGTGGCGACGCATCCGTGTTGCATCACACCCGAACCTGGATGAGCTGTTGGCCCTTCTGCGATGACCGAAAACCCCGACCGCCCCGACTCCGCACCCGAACCCGCCAAGCCCTCGCCGCCGGCCGACCCGCCGCGCGCGAGCGCGCCCATGGCTGGGCCCGAGCCGATCCGGCTTGGCGACGAACCGGCAAAGGCCGACCCGCCGAAGCCGGTTCCGCCAACGTCCGGCAAGTCCGAAACCATCAAGCCCGAGGTGATCAACCCCGCGCCAGCGAAGCCGACCGCGGCCGCGCCTGAAGCGCCCAAGCCGGCGAAGGGCGTACCGCCGAAGCCCGCGAGCGGACCGCAGATGGCCACGCCGGTGCGCCAGCCTGTCCAAGCCTCACGCAGCGCGCTTGCAGTGTTCTCGGCCATCGGCTTCCTGCTGCTGGCCAGTGCCGTGTTTTTTCTGTGGCAGGAGCTGCAGATCTTCGGCAAGCAAGTGGACCCCGTCCGGATCGCCACGCTGCAGACCCAGATGAGCAACCTGCAGCAGCGCGTGGCCGAGCTTGAGGCGCGGCCGATGCCGGCGCCGCCTACGCCGGTGGATCTCGGCCCGCTGGAGGGGCGTGTGGCGGCGCTGGAACAGCGCCCGGCCGCGCCGCCCGATCCCACGGCCACGCTGAGCGCCGAGGTGACGGCGCTGCAGGTGCGGGTGGCCCAGGCCGAAGGCCATGCAGCACAGGTGAGCGACACCGCCGTGCGGGCGGCGCGGCTTGAATCGGCCGGCGTGGCGCTGGCGTTCGGCCAGAAGCTGGGCGACATTCCCGGCGCGCCAGCCGCCCTGACCCGGTTCGCCACCGCCAATCCGCCCACGGAGGCCTCGCTGCGGCTGGAATTCTCCGGTGCGGCGCGGCAGGCCGAGACGGCGAGCCGGCCGGACACCGCCGGGCTTTCGTTCGGTGCGCGGATCTGGCAGCGCATCGCCTCGTTGGTGACGGTGCGCGAGGGCAGCAAGGTGCTGGTGGGCGCGCCCGCCGCCGTGGTGCTCGGCACCGCCCGGGACAGGCTTGAGGCCGGCGACCTTGCCGACGCGGTCGCCGCGCTGGACGGGCTGGACGGGCCGGCGGCGCAGGCCATGGCGCCCTGGCGCGCCCATGCGCAATCCCTGCTGGATGCCCGCGCCGCCCTGGCCGCGATGGCGCGCGGCTGATGCGTCGCGTTATCGGCTTCCTGATATTATGCGCGGTGGTTGTGGCCGTCGCATGGTGGATCGCGGGCCTGCCCGGCGACGTGAACGCTAGCCTGGCCGGGCTGACGGTGGAGACATCCACGCCGATCGCCGCATTGGCGCTGGCGGCGTTGGTGGTGGTGTTGGTGGCGTTGCTTTCGGGCGTGATCGGCCTGATCCGGCTGCCGCGCCGCCTGCGACGCTGGCGGCTGCGCCGGCAGCGCGCGGCCGGGGACGTGGCGGTGACGCGCACGCTGGTGGCGCTGGCCGCGAACGAACCGGGCGATTCCCGCATCCATTCCCGCCGCGCCCGGCGTCTGCTGGGCGACACGCCGCAAACCCTGCTGCTGGCCGCCGAGGCCAGCCGGCTGGCGGGCGGCGAAGCGGAGGCAAGCGCGATTTATACCCAGCTTTCCGAACGCGAGGACGCGGCCTTTCTGGGCCTGCGCGGGTTGTTCCGGCAGGCGATCGCGCGGGAGGACTGGGCCGCCGCTGCCGCGCTGGCGCGCAAGGCCGAGGGCACCCACCCCAGCACCGCCTGGCTGCGCGAGGAGCGCGTGATGCTGGCGGTGCGCACCGGGGATTGGGCGCAGGCGCAGACACTGGCCGATCCGGGTGCCGCGCGCATCGCCTATGCCACCGCCGCCGCGGAGGCGCAGACCGATACGGGCTTGGCCACCAAGCTGGCCAAGCGGGTGTGGACCGAGAATCCGGGCTTCGCGCCGGCCGCCGTCGCCTATGCGCGACGGTTGCGCGAGGCGGGGCGCGAGGGCCGCGCCTTCGACGTGATCCGCGACGCGTGGCGGGCGGAACCGCATCCGGACCTTGCTGCTTTCGCGCTGGCGCCGGTTGCGGACAAGCTGGCACGGGTGAAGCTGGCCGAGCGGCTGGCGCAGGCCGCGCCGATCCACCCGGAGAGCGAATTGCTGCTGGCGCGCACGGCGCTGGAGAATGGGCTGACGGGGGAAGCTCGCCGCCATGCCAACCGCGCCCGCAGCGCGGGCCTGAACGACAGGCGGCTGTGGCTGCTGGTGGCGGATCTGGAAGCGCGGGAACACGGCGATACCGAGGCGGGCAAGGCCGCCCAGCGTGACGCGCTGCAGAAGGCGGCGCATGCCGAGCCTGATCCGGTTTGGCGGTGCGAGGCCTGCGGGACGGTGCATGCGCATTGGGAGGCGCTTTGCCCGGTCTGCCATAATGCGGGGCGGATTACTTGGAGCCGGAACGTGCGGGTGGGGCAGGTTTTGGTGAAGTAGGGGGGGTGGGGCGGGGTACGGGCGAAGCGGCTGCGCCGGCTACTTCTGCCCGCTATTTCGGATTGAAGCCCTGAATGGTCCAGATCAGTGGCTCGGCCACGCGGATATCGCCCATGCGGGGCTCGCTCAGGTCTATGATCAACAGCATACCACCCGTCCACATCAGCAATAGCAGTGACGACAACACCCCCTGCCGCTTGTCGGCCACGCCGAACTGGTAGCCCTCCGCACCGATCGTCAGCAGCGCGCCGACATAAAGCGCCAGCAAGAGTTCTGCCGGCAGATCGCTCTCGAAGGCAAACTGCTGTGCGCTCGCTTTGTCGAACATATCGTTCAGCGCGATTGCGAGGGCTGTTGTCATCGGGTTCGGCGCGCGATGGGCAACCGCTTGCATGGTCCGCCATATGTCGCTCTGCAGGGCATTCGTGCGTGCGACCAGGGCGGGGACATCAGTGTCCAATGGTGAAGTCGAGCCGAACCCTGGCGTAGTCCTCGATTTTCGCGGCGATCGCGGGTCCTTCATCGCCGTCGATCAGCTTGGTCCGCAGCCAGGCCGTCCCGATGGCGTTCGCCTCTCCCAGCACCAGGCCGCGGCGCGCCTCGTATCGGTTTTGCGCGAAGCTGATCGACAAGCTCAGGGTAAACGCGAGCAGTCCGAACATCCCCGCCGTCAACGTGGAGATGCCTGACGTCTCCTCCATCTTCGCCGGATGGTCGATGATTGTCCGCCGCCCGAGGCGAAAACCGACCTCAAGCGCCACCATCAGCGACAGGAACAGAAAGATGGCGGTCAGGGCGAGACCAAATCCAAGAAAGTGCCGGCACAGCGGCAGTGTCATCGGAGGTTTCCAAATGCCATGGTCATCGGCGCGGCGACCCTTGCGCCATGTCAAGGATCTTTGGGTCGGATCTGGAGTAGCCGACCACCGCGTCGTGCTACCGTTGCTCCGGCTGAAAATCGGACCTTCGCCGTGATGCAAATTTCATGCAGACCGTGTGAAAACTCGGCGGCGTGGATTCCGGCGCGGCGGGCGAGGCGATAGAGTCTCGGCATGAGGCACATCCCCGGTCATGACCGATCCCAAACGCTGTTGTTGCCAGAAACGCTCGACGATTACGTCGGCGCGGAGAACCCGGTGCGGTTCATCGAGGCTTTTGTCGATGGGCTTGATTTGGTTGCGGCGGGGTTCGCCCGTGTGACGCCAAAGGTGACCGGCCGCCCCGGTTATGCGCCTGCCGATCTGCTGAAGCTCTACATCTACGTCTACCTGAACCGCGTTCGGTCGAGCCGTCGGCTCGAAGCCGAGACGCATTGGAACATCGAGGTGATCTGGCTGCTGCGGTAACTCAAGCCCGACTTCAAGACCATGGCCGATTTCCGGCGCGTCAACCACACCGCCTTTCGCCCGGTGTTCCGTCAGTTCGTGCTGCTCTGCCGCCAGTTGGACCTGTTCGGCCAGGAGTTGCTGGCTGTTGACGGCACCCGCATCAAGGCGGTCAACAAGGACCGCAATTTCACTCGGGCGTCCTTGGCCCAGTTCATCAAGCTCGCCGACGCCAAGCTCGACGATTACCTTCAGCGTCTCGACCGGAGTGATGCCACCGAGGCCGTGACAGGTGGCTCCCGGGTCAAGAACCTGGCCGAGAAGATCGCCGCGGTCCGCGAACGGCGCAGGCGATGCCAGGACATGCTGGCAGAGCTGGAGCGGACCGGAGAGGACCAGATCTCCCTGACCGACCCCGACAGCCGGGCGATGGCAGCGCACACCCATGTTGCCGTAGGCTACAACGTGCAGGTCGCGGTAGATACCAAGCACAAGTTGATCGTGGAGCAGCAGGTCACCAACCAGGTCCTGGACATGGGCCTGCTGACGCCGACCGCGGAGCCGGCGAAGCAGGTTCTCGGGGTCGAGACAATCGCGCTCGTCGCTGACCGGGGCTATTTCAAGATCGAGGACATCGAGGCCTGCGAGACAGCCACGCTGCAGCCCTACGTGCCGCGACCACAGCGAGGCCCCTCGGTCAAAGCGGGCCTGTTCCGTAAGGATGAACTCCAATACGACGCAGCCGGCGACAGCTTTGTTTGCCCGGCGGGACTGCGTCTTCATCCCTATTCATCTTCTCTTTTGCGCGGGCTGAAGAAGATCAACTACACCAACAAACTGGCGTGCGATGGTTGCACGATCCGTTCGCGATGCACGGAAGGTCGGTTTCGCACGGTATCTCGCCTTGAGAACGAAGCGGTATTGGACCGGATGCAGGCCCGCATCGCGCGGCGTCCTGACATCCTCAACCAGCGGCGTGAGACGGTCGAGCACCCGTTTGGCTCGATCAAGCAGTGGATGAACCAGGGCGCCTTCCTGATGCGCGGTCGGCAGAACGTTCGCGCCGAATTCAGCCTGACCGCGCTAGCCTACAATCTCACCCGGATCCTCAAGATCGTGGGATTCCCCACGTTGATGGGGGCACTGCGGGCCTGAAAGGCTCATCTCCGAGCCGCCGCCGCCGAACCACTCCTCGCGCGCGGCCGCCCATGGCCATGATGGGATCCGCCACAGGCCCGATTGGCCGGACCAGGGGCGTCCGTCGGCCCCTCGTCACCCTCCGATGTCGTCAACCTCACCGCAAAATCGGGTTTCCACACGGTCTGCAAGATTTCTGAAACGCCCTGGTTTGTATCGGTGCTTTGAGGAGCAAAAGCGACAGCGGGGACAACCCGGTAAAACGCCCGGCGCCCGACTTTTCGGAAACGCATAGCCACGGTACGCAGCCGCGCACCAACAGGAAGCGACGGCCGGAGGTCATGCCCCCGGCCGCCAGCGAGCAATTTCATGGCTTGTTGATGCCACCTCAGGCCATAGCTCTAGGCGAATGCGCGCGAGCGCCTCGTCCCTTCCCCCGCATTCTCGCGAAGCAGATGTGCGAGGAGCAGACGACGGAACCGCCGATGCCGCAGCATGCGCCCGCCGATCAGAAGACGCACGATCCGGCCGTCTTCGTCCTTCCGACTTGACTCGACGTCCTCGTCGTCCTCGCCCTCGCCCTCGTCCTCATCCTCATCCTCCTCGTCTTCGTCATGCTTCTCGCCGAGCAGGCGCGCGAGCAGCACGCGGCGCAGCCGGCGCCGCCGCAACATGCCGCCGGCAATCATCATACGCACGAGGCGGCGCTCTTCAGTGCCACTTCCTTCCGTCTCCTCCTCGTCGCTCTCGCTATCCTCCCCCTCGGACTTGTTGCGAAGAAGATGCGCTAGAAGCAGGCGACGGATGCGGGCCCGGCGGAGTATGCCTGCGGCCACCAAAACGCGTAGCAGCCGACGATCGCTGCCCTCTGCGCCGTTGCCCTCCTCCTCCTCCTCCTCGTCGCCTTCCTCACGCCTCTCGCGAAGCAGATGAGCGAGCAGGAGGCGGCGGTTGCGACGACGACGGAGTATTCCGCCCGCAATCAGGAAGCGCAGGAACCGACGATCGCTGGTGCCCCCACCCTCCTCTTCCTCCTCATCGGCCATACCTTCCGTTTCACCTTCGCCCTCGTCTTGCCTTTCCCGGAGTAGGTGCAGCAGGAGCATCCGCCGCAATCGACGACGGCGCAGCGCGCTGCCGCCAATCAGAAGGCGCACAAGCTGCTTATCTTCCAGCCCGCGCTCCTTGCCTTCATCCAATCCCGCGCCTTCCTGCTCTCTGGACAATGTCTCAAGAGGCATCAGATCCTCCTATCGTGTTGTTGTGTGTTGGCCGCAATTAAGCCGAACCTGAGGGTTGCTCCGGCGGCTCCGGCGTGTTCGATGGTGCCTCCCCGTGATCGGAAACGGGGGAAGGTTCGTTCACCCGAAGGGAGACCGCGTGACTCCGCTGGATCAGGCCGTACATCGCCCGCTGATCTCAATACCTGGACGCTGACCCAGCCACCGGCCGGTCGCCTCGGCCGACCGGTCGGGCAGCACGTCGACGACCTCCCGCCGTGCGAGGTCGACCATGATCGTCCCGTAACGAAGCCCCTTCTGCCAAGCCCAGTCATCTATCCCGACCACCCGCACCGTCGCTGCCTTGTTGCGCGCGCCGACATGGCGCTTGAGACTGCGCAGAATTGCGTCATCGCTCTGTGGTAGTCCAAGGCTGGCAATCAGGCGTTCGGCCGGACGACCGCCTGCGGCATGGCCCAAAAAGCCTGGTCAGATCGGCCACCCGGCAGGTCCTTCGGGCACACGAGCCGGCGACATGGGGAAGGCGATCGCTGAACGTCTGACGTTCGCACCCTTGGTT
>DASXIW010000171.1:0-12045 GCA_036497785.1 Acetobacteraceae bacterium
AGCCATACCATCAACATGGAAGAATGCATCTATGGCATCCGTGCCAGCGCCGTCCTGCCGGGTGAGGTCGCGACGCCGATCCTGGACCAACGACCAACGCCGGTCAGTGCCGAGGATCGGGCGCGGATGGTGCAGTCCGAGGATGTCGGCGACTTGATCCGCTACATCGCCTGCCTGCCCCCGCATGTGGTGCTCAACGAGGTGATGATCACGCCGACCTGGAACCGCAGCTACGTGGCCGCATTGGGCGCCACCGGCCACTAGCTGCAGCTGGATTGGATAGGACGACGGTAGGGCGGGGGCGCACCGGCAACCCCGCTTCCGCCTCAGCCGAGCGTCGTCAGAAATTCCTCGACCAGCGCATTATAAGTCGCCGGCCGCTGGAAATAAGCCGAGTGGCCAGCCTCGGCGACATGCGCCACCCGCGCCGCCGGCACCACACGAGCAATCCCGTCCGCCGCCATTGGCGGGATCACGGTGTCCTCGTCATTGGCGATCATCAGGATGGGGCAGGCCACCCCGCCCAGTTCCACCGGCGCCCGTACCCGCCCGGCCCATAGCCTCTGCCGCATGGTCTCCTTATCCAGCCCAGCATTCATGTCATCGATATGCCGGTACAACAGATGCAACGCCGGTTGCTCCGCCGCCATCCGCCATCCGCAAGCGGGGTGCACGCCATGCTCGGCGAAGGCGGCACGGGCTCGGGCCGAGGCCGCTTCCCACGCGGCCAAAGCCGGCTGATCCGCTTCCGGCAGCTTGCCCGGATCGATGGTGCCCGTGGTCGCGCCCAGCACCACGCCTTTCAGCCCGGCCGGTCGCCGCAGCGCATATTCCACGCAGCTCCACCCGCCCATGGATTGCGCCACCAGCCGCACATCCGCGAGCCCGAGATGCGCGATCAGCGCCGCGAGATCATCCGCGTAATCCGCCGGATTTGGTGGCTCGCCCAGCGGCGAGGACGGCGCGAAGCCGCGATGAGCAAAGGTCACGCAAGTGTAGTTCGGCGCGAAATGCGCCACTTGCTGCCACCAGGAGAGGTGATTGCCGCCAAGGCCGTGGGCGAACACGATGGCCGGTCCCGCGCCCGTCACCTCGTAATGGATACGGCAATCCGGCCGCTGCAAGGTGCCGATCCGGCGCAGTGGCATGGTGATGAGCGGCACTGACACGGTCTGGTCCACGAAAACCTTCCTCCCCAGGGTGTCGCCTCGGATAACCATGGCGAACACATCCATGCCGGAAATATCCGCCCAAGCCGCAACGCCGTCCAGCACCCAGGCGGAACATTTCACGACTGGCGACAGCCGCGCCGCTTGTCCTAGAATTCGCGCATGGGCGGATTCTGTGCATGAGCGAGGGACCGAATTTCCGCATCACCGCCATGGTCGTCGCCAGCGCCTTGTTCATGCAGAATTTCGACAGCACCGTGGTGGCCACCGCTTTGCCGTCCATGGCGCGCGGCCTGCGCGTCAACCCCATCCATCTCAGCAGCGCCATCACCGCTTATGTCGTGGCCCTCACCGTGTTCATCCCGATCAGCGGCTGGGTGGCGGACCGTTTCGGCGCCAAGCGCGTCTTCATGGCGGCGATCGCCGTCTTCACCACCGCCTCGGCGCTCTGCGCCCTATCCAGCGGTCTCGCCGAACTGGTCGCCGCCCGCATTCTGCAAGGTACAGGCGGGGCGATGATGGTCCCGGTTGGCCGCCTGCTTCTGCTGCGCCGGGTCCGCCGCGACGAACTGCTCACCGCCACCACCTGGCTCACCATGCCCGCCCTGATCGGCCCGCTGCTCGGCCCGCCGGTCGGCGGCCTGATTACTGACGCAATCTCCTGGCAGGCGGTGTTCTGGATCAATATTCCCGTTGGCGCGATCGGCATGCTGCTGATCCACCGCTTCATCGAGCCCACCGAAGCCCAATGCCCGCCCGCGCCGGACATCGCCGGCATGGCCCTGGTCGGCACCGCCCTGGCCGCCCTGATGGCCGGGCTGGAGACAGCGGGCCGTGGCCTGATCCCGCCCGCCGTCACCGCGGCCGTGGTCGGCCTTGGCGTGGGCGTCGGTATCCTGGCCGTGCGCCATTGCCGCCGCGTCGCCAATCCCGTCGTCGATTTCGGCCTGCTGGCCATCCCCACCTTCCGCGTGACGACGGTCGCCGGCAGCATGTTCCGTGCTGGCGCCGGGGCCATCCCGTTCCTGGTCCCGCTCACGCTGCAACTCGGCTTCGGCGTCTCGGCCTCGCGCAGCGGCATGATCACGCTGGCCGGCACGCTGGGCTCGTTGTGCATGCGGTCCATGACCCGCTTCGCCCTGCGCTGGTTCAGCGTGCGCGCTGTGCTGCTGATCAGCACGCTTGGCCTCGCCTCCACCATGGGTGTCAGTTCCACCTTCAGTCCGGGCTGGCCGTTGGCGGCCGTGTTCGCCGTGCTGTTGTTCGGCGGCCTGTCGCGCTCGCTCGGCTTCGCCTCGATGGGCGCGCTCACCTACGCCGATATCCCCCAGGCAAGGCTATCCGCCGCCACCTCGCTCAGCGGCGCGGCGCAGCAGCTTCCCCGCGCGATAGGCATCGCCGTCACCGCCGGCACCATGCAGGTCACCATGCTGCTCGCCGGCCGCCAATCGCCGACCCGGCTGGATTTCACCGCCGCCTTCATCGCCGGCGCCTGCCTCGTGCTCGGCTCGCTTCCGCTGTTCGCCGCCCTGCCGGCCGATGCGGGCGCCGGCATTTCCGAGGACAAGCGACGCCGGAAAACCGCCCCCGGAGATGAGCGCGAATCGCCGTCGCCATCGCTCGCCTCGGCGAAGGGTGGCCGCGGCTAGCCCCACACGCTATTTTCGTCCAGCGGAGGAACATCGTGCTCATTCTCATCGCCGGAATCATCGTCTTCCTCGGCACGCACACGCTCACGGCGTTTCGCGACGAGCGGGCGTGGCTGATCGCCCGGCTTGGCAAGATGGGCTTCAGGGGCCTCTTCTCCGTTGCGGCGACCCTGGGCTTCATCCTGATTGTATGGGGCTTCTCACGCTATCGCGCGGCCGGGCTGATACCGGTCTGGACGCCGCCCGAGGGCATGCGCCATTTGACCATCACGCTGATGTGGTTCGCCTTCGTCTCCCTCGCGGCGATGAACCCCGCGCCTGGCCGCATCAGGGGATGGTTGCGCCACCCCATGCTGGTCGCGATCAAAATCTGGGCGCTCGCCCATCTGCTCGCCAACGGCGATCTTGGCGGGATCATCCTGTTCGGATCGTTTCTTGTCTGGGCGGTGTTCGACCGCATCGCGGTCAAGCGGCGTGGCGATCTGGGCGCCGCCCGAATCGCCGCCTTCACCAGCGCCGACGCCGTCGTGCTCGTGGTCGGCACGATCGGCTATATCGCCATGATCTTCCTGCATCCCCTGCTGATCGGCGTGCCGGTAATGGCCTAACCCTCATATCTCGTTAAGCCGTTAGTGCCACCTTGCCGCATCGAACACTCTTGGCTGTTCCGCGGCGCGGAGCAGGGAGAAGCGTCTGGTGGAGTTGCGCAACATCTTTGCGCGAGGGCGGCGACGGCCGGCCGGCGAGCATATGCTGGAAGTTGCGTGCGCGATTCATGGCGTCGCCCCGGACCATGAAGCTGCCGCGCCAGCGCCAACAGCTGCTGGAACTGGCGGAGGCATTATGGGGGAGGGGTTCCTTGCCCCCGGAGGTGCTACCGAGGTGCTGCGCCTCGCCGCCCCGCTCGGCGCCTCCGCCGCCTCCACCCTGCTGCTGCTGGGCATCGGCGCCGGTGCTCCGGGGCGCGCGCTGGCAACCGATCTCGGCGTCTGGGTCAGTGGCTTCGATACCGACCCCGCCCTGGTGGATCTCGCCGCCCGCCGGATTCGGCGTGCCGGCGCCGCAATTGCCAAACGCGCCTCCGTGGAATTATGGACGCCGGACGCCCAAACCGCCAGGCGTCACAGTTGCCATCACGGCCTGGCGATCGAGGCGCTCCGCGATGCCCGATCCCTGGATATCCTTCCGGGCGTGGTGCTGGCGATCCGCCCCGGCGGCCAGCTCGTGCTGCAGGAACTGGTGGTCACCGCGCCGGGGATGACCGCGCAACTCACCTCCTGGTGCGCGATGGAGCACCGATCCCCCGACCTGCCGGTCGAGCACGACATCACAGCCAGCCTCGCGGAACTCGGCCTCGATGTGCGCGTGGTCGAGGATCAGACTGACCGGCACATAAGTCTCGTGCTGCGCGGCTGGAAGCATATGCTGGGCCGCCTCTCCGGCAACAAGCCCACACTGAGGCAGGCGGCGACGATGGTGGCCGAGGCGGAGCTGTGGATGCGGCGCCTGCGCCCGTTGCGCGAAGGCCATCTTCGCCTCGTTCGCTGGAACGCGATCGTCTCCGTCTGACGAAGTATTAGAAGGGCGCCTCCGCCACATGCCACAGCACGCCGGCGGGATCGAACAGGAACCCCACTTTCAAGCCCCATGCCTGCATCGCGGGCGCACGCGGCGGCCGCACCGCGAAATCCGTGACCAGTCGCGCCGGATCCACCCGCTCCCACCAGGCATCCGCGTTGCGCACCATCAACTGCACCATCAGATTCTCCGCGAGTTCCTTCACGTAGAATTTCTGCAGCAGGAAGCTGAAGCTATTGAGCTTCAAGCCAACCACCTCCTCGTCCACATGCGTCGCCGCGAACCCCAGCGTTTCATAGAAACGCCGAGACAGCCCCAAATCCTTCGCCGGGACGAAGGGACGCAGACCCAGAACCTGTTCCATCGAAGAAGCCCCCTTCATCCCCACTGGGCGGCCGATGCGGCCATTCCGCACGCCGCGAGAGCCACCACCACCAACCAGGGCGGCAGCTTCCACACGGTCAGCATCAAAAACCCCGCAACGGCGAGCAAGAAATCCAGCGGCGTCAGCACGGCGCTGGTCCAGACCGGGCTATACAGCGCCGCCCCCAGAATGCCGACCACACTCGCATTCGCGCCACGCATCGCCGCCTGGGCGCCCGGTCGCCCACGCAACCCATCCCAGAACGGCAACATGCCGTACAGCAGCAACAGCCCGGGCAGGAAGATCGCCACCAGCGCGATCGCCGCCCCAATTACCCCGCTCGGCGGCGGTCCCATTACCGCCCCGAGATAGGCGGCGAACGTGAATAAGGGCCCAGGCATGGCCTGCGCCAACCCGTAGCCGGTCAGGAACGGCGCATCGCCGACCCAACCCGGTGCCACCACCTCCGCCCGCAGCAGCGGCAGCACCACATGGCCGCCACCGAACACCAGCGCGCCGGACCGATAGAAGGCGTCGAACAACGCCAGACCTTGCCATCCCGCGCCGCTCGCCAGGATCGGCGGGATCAACAATATCGCCGCGAACAGCGCCAGCGCCATCGCGCCCCCACGCCGCGACACGGGAAACCGCAACAGCCCCACCCGCTCGGCCATTGGCCCGCGACAAAACCACCAACCCGCCAGCGCGCCCAGCACGATCGCCGCGATCTGCCCCGCCGACCCGCCGGCGATTACCACGATCGCCAGCGCCGCCAGCGCGATCCCGGCGCGCATCCGGTCCGGTGTCAATGTGCGGGCCATCCCCCACACCGCCTGCGCCACCACCGCCACGGCCACCAGCTTCAGCCCATGCACCGCGCCCATCGCCACCGGTCCGGTCAGCGCCGCCGCCCCTAGCGCGAAGGCCAGCAGGATTAGCGCCGAGGGCAGGGTGAACCCAACCCAGGCCGCCAGCCCGCCCAGCAGCCCGCCGCCGCGCAGCACGCCCAGCCCGAACCCGACCTGGCTGGAGGCAGGCCCCGGCAGGAACTGGCTCAGCGCCACCAGATCCGCGTATCCCGGCTCGTCGATCCAACGCCGGCGCAACACCAACTCGCCGCGGAAATAGCCGAGATGCGCGATCGGGCCGCCAAACGAGGTCAACCCCAGCCGAAGGAAAGCGCGAAACACCTCGCCGGGCTTGCCCGGTCCGGTCGGCGCGTCCGGTGCGTGCGGCATGCGGTTCAGCGCCCGCCCGAGACGGTCAGGATGCTGCCCGTCACATAGGATGCGGCCGGCGAGAGCAGCCAGGCCACCGCCTCGGCCACCTCCTTCGGCATGCCCACCCGCCCCAGCGGAACGCCGCCGCGGGCATTCTCGCGCATGCCCGGCGTCACCATGTCGGTGTCGATCAGCCCGGGCGCGACCGCGTTTACCCGGATACCCTCCTTCGCCACCTCGCTCGCCAGCCCCTTGGTGAAGGTCTCGATCGCACCCTTGCTGGCGGCATAGGGGGCGATCCCCGGCAGCCCCCCGGTCCGCGCCGCCACCGAGGACAGCATGACGATCCCGCCCCCGGCGCCGGCATGCCGCGTGGACATGCGCCGAACAGCCTCACCGGCGCACAGCATGGCGCCAATCACGTTCACCATGAACAGATGCGTCAGCTCCGCCGCGTTCTGCTCGTCGACGCGCTTGAGCTGGCCGGAGATGCCGGCATTGGCGACCAGCCCGGCCAGCGGACCCAACGCTGACTCCGCCTCCTGGAACAGTCTTGCCACCTGGGCCGCGTCAGCCATATCCGCGCCAATGGCATGCGCCTGGCCGCCATCGCGCCGGATCGCCTCCACCACGCCGGCGGCGGCCTCCGCCCCGCTGGTGTAGTTCACCGCCACGGCATGCCCCGCCGCCGCCAGCCGGCGGCACGCGGCGGCCCCGATTCCCCGGCTGCCACCGGTCACGATCACCATTCCCTTATCCGCGGCACTGGCCATTTTGCTTCCTTCCCGGCTGTTCCTGGCCAGGATATCCTGCACCGGCCCGTTGCGGCGCGCCATCGAAGGGCATTCATCGAACTGTCGTGCTTGACACGGTGCGCCCGTGCCTCTAACTCCCGCGCCTCATTTCCGCGTAGCCAAGGCCTGAGTCATGAAGATCCGCAACAGCCTGAAATCGGCGAAGACCCGCGACAAGAACTGCCGCGTGGTGCGCCGTCACGGGCGCGTCTACGTCATCAATAAGAAGAACCCCCGCATGAAGGCCCGCCAGGGCTGATCGGTGGCGGCCTTTCGGGGCCGCGTTCCTCCGGTCCGCCCCTTGGGGCTGCGTGGCCCAGTGAATGAGTTGGCGACAATGGTCACGCCCCGGGGAGGCCTCTCAGGGGCGCTGTTTGTGTTGGGGCAGGGCGCCATGCGGCCAGCATCTCTTGTCAGCGCCATGGAACGGCCCCAATGTCGTAAGCTAAAGGATGCGCGGTTGACGGGCGCATAGACTCAAGGACGTAAGCAGCGTGATTGCCCAGCCGGCACCGAAGCAGAATGTATTGGCGCACCGCGAGCAGATCGTGGCGGGCCTGCGCCCGCTGGTGCCCGCCACCGGCGTGATCGCGGAACCCCTACGTCTGAAGCCCTACGAGACGGACGGCCTCGCCGCCTACCGCCAGCCTCCGCTGGCCGTCGTCCTGCCGGAGACCACCGAACAGGTCGCCGCCGTCATGCGCTTCTGCCATGCCCAGGGCGTGCGCGTCATACCGCGCGGCGCCGGCACCAGCCTGTCCGGCGGCGCGCTGCCGATGGAAGACGCGGTCGTGGTCGGCCTGATGCGCATGAACCGCATCCTGGATATCGACTACGCCGATCGCTGCGCCGTGGTGCAGGCGGGCGTCACCAATATCGGTATCACCCAGGCCGTGCAGGGCCGGGGCTTCTTCTACGCCCCCGATCCCTCGAGCCAGCTTGCCTGCATGATCGGCGGAAACGTCAACATGAATTCCGGCGGCGCGCATTGCCTGCGCTACGGGGTCACCGCCAATAATCTGCTCGGCCTGAAGATCGTCACGGTAGAAGGCGAGGTGCTGGAGATCGGCGGGGCGCATATGGACGCGGCCGGCTATGACTGGCTGGGCCTGCTGACCGGCAGCGAAGGCATGCTGGCCGTGGTCACCGAAGTCACCGTCCGCATCCTGCGTGGCCCGGAGGGCGCGCGCGCCATGCTGGCCGCGTTCCGCTCCAACGAAGTCGCCGGCGCCTGCGTGGACAGCATCATTTCGTCCGGCATCATCCCGGTCGCGCTGGAATTCATGGACCGCCCGGCGATCCACGCCTGCGAAGCCTTCGCCCATGCCGGCTACCCGCTGGATGCCGAGGCGATGTTGATCATCGAGGTCGAGGGCAGCACCGCCGAGCAGGATTTCCTGCTCGATCGCATCAAGCAGATCTGCGCCCGCCACGACCCGATCAGCCTGAAAGTGTCCAGCTCGGCCGAGGAATCCGCGGCGATCTGGAAAGGCCGCAAGGGCGCGTTCGGCGCCGTCGGCCGGATCAGCCCGGATTATCTCTGCATGGACGGCACCATCCCCACCAGCCGCCTGTCGGACGTACTCGGCCGGATCGGCGAGATGAGCGCGTCCTACGGCCTCCAGGTCGCCAATATCTTCCATGCCGGCGACGGCAATCTGCACCCGCTCATCATGTTCGACGCCAATGATCCCATCAGTTTCCACAAGGCCGAGACATTTGGCGCCGATATCCTCCGGCTTTGCGTCGAAGTGGGCGGCTGCCTGACCGGCGAGCACGGCGTCGGCGTGGAAAAGCGCGACCTGATGGGCGTGCAGTTCTCCGATATCGAGCTGGAGCAGCAACGCCGCATCAAATCCGCCTTCGATCCGGATTGGCTGCTGAACCCCTCGAAGGTCTTCCCGCTGAAGCCGGAGCCGGCAGCCGCAGCATGAGCGCCGACACACTGGTTCACGCCCTGGCTCCCGCCAACGAGGCCGATATCGTCGATGCGATGTTGGCCGCCCACGCCGCCGGCGAGCCACTGCTCATCCAAGGCAATGGCAGCAAATCCGGCCTGATGCGGCCGGTGCAGGCGGCGCGCAGCCTGTCCGCCGCCGGCCTTTCAGGCATCACGCTCTATTCGCCGCATGAAATGATCATTACTGCGGGCGCCGGCACCAAGCTCGCCGAAATCGAGGCGGCGGTGGCGGCAAAGGGCCAGCATCTCATCGCCGAGCCGCCCGATTTCGGCCCGATCCTCGGCAACGCCATCTCGCAGACCCTGGGCGGGGTGGTCGCGGCCAATCTGTCCGGGCCACGGCGTGTGGCCTGGGGCGCCACGCGCGACCATGTGATGGGTGTGCGCGCGGTGAACGGGCTGGGCGAGGCGATCCATTCCGGCGGCCGCGTGCTGAAGAACGTCACCGGCCTCGATCTGTGCAAACTGCTCACCGGCAGCCACGGCACGCTGGCCGTTCTGACCGAAATCACCCTCAAGCTGCTGCCTGCCCCCGAGCGCCGCGGCACGCTGGTGCTGCCGGGGCTCGATCCCGCGCGCGGCGTGGCCGCCCTCGCAGCCGCTCTGGGCTCGCCCTACGCCGTATCCGCGGCCGCCTATGTGCCTCAGCATCTGGCCGCCCGCATCCCGGCTCTGGCCTGGCTCCACGGCCCCGTGACCCTGGCGCGCATCGAGGATTTCGCCGCCTCCGTCACCTATCGGACGGAGCGGCTGCGCGGCGACCTCGCCGGTTTCGGCGCCGCCGAATTGCTGGACGACGCCGCCACCCGTGCCGTCTGGGCCGCTTTGCGCGACGCAGCACCTTTGGTCGAGGAACAAGGCGCCATCTGGCGCGTCTCGGTGCGTCCCTCGAAAGGCCCTGGCGTCGCAGCCGCCGTGGAGGCGGCTTTCGGCGCGCGCTGGTTCATGGATTGGGGCGGCGGGCTGATCTGGATCGCCGGTCCGGCGACGGAGGCCGCCCATTCGGCGGTGACGGATGTCACCCGCGCGGCGGGCGGGGTCTGGACGCTGACCCGCGCCCCGAAAGCATTGCGCGCCTCGGTGGATGTGATCCCCGCCGAGCCGCCGGCGCTCGCGCGCATCACTCGCGGCGTGAAGGCGGCGTTCGACCCCATGGGCATTCTCAATCCCGGCCGTCTCTACGCCGGGCTATAGGCGATCGATGCAGACCAATTTCACCCAGGACCAACTCGCCGACCCCGACACCGCCTCATCCAACCAGGTGTTGCGCACCTGCGTGCATTGCGGCTTCTGCACCGCGACCTGCCCGACCTTCGTGCTCCTGGGCGACGAACTCGACAGCCCGCGCGGCCGCATCTACCTCATCAAGGACATGCTGGAATCCGGCCGGCCCGCCACCGAGGAGGTGGTACGCCACGTCGATCGCTGCCTATCCTGCCTGGCCTGCATGACAACCTGCCCAAGCGGCGTGAACTACATGCATCTGGTGGATCACGCCCGCCACCGGATCGAGCAAACCTATCGCCGCCCCTGGCACGATCGCGCCATGCGCGCCCTGCTGGCCCGCGTGTTGCCGCACCCCGCCACGCTGCGGGCAGCCTTGTTCGGTGCCAGGCTTGTGCGGCCCTTGGCCGGCCTCATTCCCGGCCGCTTCATGCTGGCGCAGCGCCTGCGCGCCCTGCTCAGCCTCACGCCCGCGCGTCTTCCCGCCGCCAGCGTCACGGAACGGCCGGCCGTGCATCGGGCGCTCGGCGTGCGGCGCGGCCGCGTGGCGCTGCTGGCCGGCTGTGCCCAGCAGGTGCTGGATCCCGCCATCAACGAGGCCACGATCCGCCTGCTGACCCGGCTGGGCACCGAGGTGGTGGTCGCCCGTGGCGCCGGCTGCTGCGGTGCGCTCACGCACCATATGGGCCGGCATGACCAGGCGATGGAATCCGCGCGCGCCAACATCGCCGCCTGGACGCGCGAGGCGGAGGGCGAGGGCCTAGATGCCATCATCGTCAACACCTCGGGCTGCGGCACCACGGTGAAGGATTACGGCTTCATGTTCCGCGCCGAGGCGGACGACGCGGCCCGCGCCCAGCGCGTCTCGGCCCTGGCGCTCGACATCAGCGAATATCTCACCCGCATCGGCTACCAGCCCACAAGGCCGCCGCCAAGCCTGACCGTGGCCTACCACTCCGCCTGCAGCCTCCAGCACGGCCAGCGCGTCACGGACGAGCCGCGCGCACTGCTCAGGACCGCCGGCTTCACCGTGGTCGAGCCCGCCGAGGGCCATCTCTGCTGCGGCTCGGCCGGCACCTATAATGTGATGCAGCCGGAAATCGCCGGGCGGCTGCGCGCGCGCAAGCTCGAAAATCTCCGCGCGACCGCACCGGATCTGGTGGCAGCCGGCAATATCGGCTGTATCACTCAGCTTTCCGGCGGCGGCCTGCCGGTATTGCACACGATCGTGTTGCTGGACTGGATGGCCGGCGGCCCCGAGCCGGCCGCCGTGGCCACGCGATCACGCGTGGCCGCTTGAACGCGAAGGTCAGTCGGCAGAATTATATTCCCATGCGCTGGTTTGCCCTCCTGCTTCTGCTGTTTGCGCTGCCCGCCCAGGCGCAGCCGCGCCCGGATCAGCGGTCGGACCCGCACAAGGCTGAACTGAACGCGCTGATAGGCGCCCTGAAGCGCGCCGATACCGAGGAGGAGGCTGGCGCCATTGAGGGCCGCATCCGCCAGATCTGGCTCCAGGCCGGCTCCCCGGCGGCGACGCTGCTCATGGGCCGCGGCAACCGCGACCTGAGCAACGACGCCGCCAGCGACGCGCTCGACGATTTCAACGCCGTCCTCGCGCTCGAGCCGAACCTGCCCGACGCCTTCCACCGCCGCGCCATGGCCCGCTTCGCCCTGGGCGACTACCGAGGCGCCGTGGCCGACATCGAAGAGACCTTGCAACGCGAGCCGCGCGACTTCGCCGCCTTCGAAACCCTGTCCCGCATCGCCGAGGCCCAAGGCGACGCCAAGGGGGCCCTGGCCGCCTGGCGAAAGGCGCTGGAGATCAGTCCGAAGACGCCTGGCGGGGAGGAGCGGCTGAAGCTGCTGACGCGCAAGGTGGAAGGCGAGGCGACTTAGCGCAATATGGCTTCCGGTAGGCGGGCGATGCTCTGGGTAATTGCTTTAGCAAGCAATTTCATGGCTCGGTAATTTCACCTCAAGCGATGTTGCTCTAGGCCGCGCTGGTCGGCCAGTAACACCATGATATGGCTGGGTTTCCTAAACTGACGCGGATGCCGAAATGCCCCTACGTGGATTGACTGCCGCCT
>DASXIW010000172.1:0-43737 GCA_036497785.1 Acetobacteraceae bacterium
ACCGCGTGTTCACAGGCTACGACAACCTCGTCGACCATTGCTGTCACGCCTGGAACACGCTCACCGACCAACCATGGCGCATCATGTCCCTCGGACTGCGGGATTGGGCGCATGGGTTCTGATCAGCGAGGGTTGGTATAAGCACCCCTCAACGACCGTCGGCCTGAGTCTCTAATCTGGCGCGCGGCGCCCTCCGCCGGCAATTGCCCGCAAACAGTTGACTGGGACCGGCAATTCATTGATGACCCGGTTTGATACGCCTCTCGCCGCTGCACCCTGGGAGTCCGCATAGATGAGCCGCATCTGTCTGGTAGGCGCCGGCTATATCGCCGGTGTCCACGCCAATGTGCTGCGGCGCCTGCACGGACACAGTATCACAACGGTGGTCGACCCCAACAACGCGGCCGCGACCCGTCTTGCCGCCAGTTCCGGCGCCGCATCGGTATTCGGATCAGTCGAGGAAGCATTGGCGGCGGATAATTTCGATCGGGCGTGTGTCCTGGTTCCACCGGATTTGCACGAGGCCGTCGCGACCAAACTTTTGGCAGCCGGCAAGCCTGTGCTGCTGGAAAAGCCGCTGGCGGCCAGCCCGGATGCATGCGCCCGGCTGGTGCAGATATCGGCGGCGTCCGATACGGCGCTCGGGGTCAACCAGAATTTTGTCCATCATCCCGCCTTCACCCGGTTGCGCGCGCTGCTGGTCCGGGGCGCGCTCGGACGGCCGAAATTCGTGTCCTGCATCTACAACGCGCCGTTGCGCCAGCTCGCCACCGGCCATTTCGGCCATCGGATGTTCCAGTCGTCGGGCAATAGCCTGCTCGAACAGGCGGTGCATCCGTTGTCGCAGATCGTGACCCTGGCCGGGTCGGTCGGCGATGTCCGGGCAATTGCGGGGCCGGTTCGCGAGATCGCGCCGGGCCTCGATTTCGTGGCGACACTGGATGCCGCCCTCAGCTGCGCGCGGCTGCCGGCGCAACTACGATTCGCGGTCGGTCAGGATTTCCCGTTCTGGCAACTCACCGTGGTCTGCAATGAGGGTGTCGCGGTGGCGGATATTCTGACCAACCGGATGTTCACCCATCGTCGCACACGCTGGCTGGAAGCCGTGGACCGGATGCTGTCGGGCATCGCCACCGGCGGCGCCATCGCCCGTGACGCCGTTCGCGTTTTTGCCGGCTATGTCGGCTCCATGCTGCATGTGGTGCCGCCGAGCGCATGTTCGCCGCTTATGCCGCGGTTTTCGACGGCAATACCAACCGCCCGAAATGATGACTCTTCCATCATTTCAGTCGGTTTTCGTCATACGTTAAAGCGGAACAGCAGGATATCCCCGTCCTTCACCACATATTCCTTGCCTTCCACCCGCATCTTCCCCGCCTCCTTGGCGCCAACCTCGCCCTTATAGGCGACGTAGTCGTCATAGGCAGTGGTCTCGCAGGCGATAAAGCCGCGCTCGAAATCGCCATGGATCACCCCGGCCGCACCCGGCGCCTTGGTGCCCTTCACGATGGTCCAGGCGCGCGCCTCCTTCGGCCCGACGGTGAAATAGGTGATCAGCCCCAGCAGCCCGTACCCGGCCCGGATCACCCGATCCAGCCCGCTATCGTGCAGCCCCAACCCTTCCAGAAATTCGGCGCGATCCGCCTCCGGCAACTGGCTCACCTCGGCCTCGATGGCGGCGGACACCACGACATGCCGCGCTCCCTCGGCCGCCGCCCGTTCGGCCACCCGCGCCGATTGCGCATTCCCCGTCGCGGCGGCCGCTTCCTCCACGTTGCACACGTAAAGCACCGGCTTCGACGTCATCAATTGCAGCCGCTTCGCCGCCTCCGCCTGATCCGGCGGTAACGCGGTGCGGGCCGGCTTGCCGGCGGTCAGCGCCGCCAATATCGGCTCCAGCAGCGCCACCAGCGCGATGCTCTCCTTATCGCCGCCCCGCGCCTTCTTCACCGCCGCGTTCAGCCGCCGCTCCACGCTGTCCAGATCGGCCAGCATCAGCTCGGTCTCCACCGTCTCCGCATCGCGGATCGGGTCGATGCTGCCCTCCACATGCGCCACGTCGGAATCCTCGAAGCAGCGCAGCACATGGATGATCGCATCCACCTCGCGAATATTGGCCAGGAACTGGTTGCCCAGCCCTTCGCCCTTGGACGCGCCACGCACCAGCCCCGCGATATCGACGAATTCCAGGCTCGTCGGCACGGTCTTCTGCGACTTACCGATCTTCGTCAGTGTGTCCAGCCGCGGATCGGGCACCGCGACGCGCCCCACATTCGGCTCGATCGTGCAGAACGGATAATTCGCCGCCTGGGCCGCCGCCGTCGCGGTCAGCGCGTTGAACAGCGTGCTCTTGCCCACATTGGGCAGGCCGACGATGCCGCAATTAAAACCCATTATGTCTTGTCCTGTGTGAGCAAGGCGACCTTGGTCATGAAATCCTCCGGCTTGCCCTGGGCCAGCAACGGCGCCGCCTCGGCCACCCCATCCAGCATCGGCAACAGCCAGTCCCGGTCCGCCTGCGCGAAATCGCCCAGCACATGCCCGGTCACGCGATCCTTGTTGCCGGGATGCCCGATCCCCAGCCGAACCCGCCAATATTCGGGCGTGCCCAGCATCCGGTCCATGCTGCGCAGGCCGTTATGCCCCGCCGCCCCGCCGCCGCGCTTCACGCGCAGCTTGCCCGGCGCCAGATCCAACTCGTCGTGAAACGCGGTGATCGCCTCGGCCCCCAGCTTGAAGAAAGCCGCCGCCGCCTGCACGCTCTCGCCCGAGACGTTCATATAAGTCAGCGGCTTCAGCCCCAGCACCTTCTCGCCGCCGACGGTGCCCTCGGCCACCAGGCCCTTGAAACGCTTCCGCCACGGGCTGAACCCGTGGCGGATGGCAATCACATCCAGCGCCATGTAGCCGATATTATGCCGCTGCCGCGCCATACCCGGCTCAGGGTTGCCAAGGCCGACCCATAACAGCATGGCCGGCCTCCGCCGATCGGCTGGTTACTTCTTCTTCGCAGCCGGGGCCGCCGCCTTGGCGGGCGCCCCCTTGGCCGGCGCAGCGGCAGGTGCGGCCGCACCCTCGACGGCTACCGGCTCGGCGATCTTGGTCGGCGCCCCCACGGTCGCAACCACGAAATCACGTTCCTTGATGATGGGCGAGATACCCTCGGTGCCCTTCAGGTCGGACCAGCGAATATTGTCGTTGATGTCCAGCGTGCCGAGATCGGCATCGAATTGCGAGGGAACACTGTCCGGGTCCACGTAGCATTCCACGGTGTGGCGCACCACGTTCAGCACGCCGCCGCGCTTCAGCCCGGGGCTGGTGGCCTCGTTCTGGAAGATCACGGTCACCGCCACGCGCATCTTCTCGCCGGCGGCCAGGCGCTGGAAGTCCACATGCTCCGGCGCGTCGGTCACTGGATGGAACTGCACGGCGCGGATCAGCGCGCGGGTGGACGCGCCACCCACCTTCACCTCGTACAGCCGCGACCGCCAGCCGCTGGTATGGATCTCCCGCAGCACCGCGCGCGGATCCAGCGCGATCAGCGTCGGGGCCTCCTTGGCCCCATAAATCACGGCGGGCACCTTGCCCTGCCGGCGAGTCGCGCGTGCTGCCCCCTTACCTGCACGCTCGCGCGCCTCGGCCTCGATCGTCACGAAATTGGCCATTGGTTCGCTCCATAACGGTAAACGCCGGCCTCCAGGGGTGCCGGCGCACAAAGTGCTGACGCCGGCCTCAAGCGGGCCGGGGTGCGGCGGTGTAGCAACAAGCCTTGTCACAAGCAAACCCCTTGACGCGATCGCAGCCATGCGGGCCGGCCTGGCAAGGGCCGGGATGGAAGGCCAAGGCCGGGTCGGCATATCCTGTCCGGTCCTATTGGGTTCAGCGCGGCTTGCCCGCATAATGGGTGGCTGGCAGGGGCCGTGGCCGCATCATGCGGTCCCGGCACCGGCTACGGAGCGTCAGCCTTGATCGACAAGCAGAGCTATCGGGAAGCCATGGCGCGACTTGGCGCCGCCGTGAACATCATCACCACCGCTGGTCCGGGCGGCTTGCGCGGTTTCACCGCCTCGGCGGTGTGCAGCGTCACGGACGATCCGCCCACGCTGCTGCTGTGCCTCAATCGAAACAGCGATTCCAACGCGGCGTTGAAGGAAAACGGCATCCTCTGCGTCAACACCCTCACCGCCGCCCAGGCGCATCTCTCGCCGATCTTCGCTGGCATGACCGAACACGACGTGCCCGGCCGCTTCGCCACCGCCAACTGGACCCGTCTCGCCACCGGCGCCCCGGTGCTGGAAGCGGCCGTCGTGTCGTTCGACTGCCGCATCGTGCAAGTGACCGAGGTCGGCACCCACAGCGTGTTCTTCTGCGAAGTGGACGCCATCGCCAACGGCCCGGTGGATGAAGGGCTGATCTATTTCGGCCGCGGCTACCATTCCGTGCGCCTCACCCCGGCAGGATAACGGCCGCCAAAAGGCGCAAAGAGAAGGCCCGGGGTCGCCCCCGGGCCTGCCTGCCAAACCGATCGCCGGCCGCTCACATCTGGGCGTAATCGCCATTGTGCCAGATGTAGAACACGTAGTCGGACTTCGTGATGTCGCCCTTCTTGTCGTAGGAAATCGGGCCCAGCACCGTGTCCCAGGTTCCGGCCTTCAGCGTCGCCGCCACTTTTTTCGGATCGGTGCTGCCGGCCTTGTTGGCCGCGTCCGCCCATTCCTGCACGGCGGCGTAGGTGTACAGCACGTAGCCTTCGGGATCGATGCCTTTGTCCTTGTATTCCTTCACTACGGAAGCCGCCGAGGGGCGGATCCGCGGGTCGGACGGAAAGGTCATGATGGCGCCTTCGCCAGCCGCGCCGGCGATCTGCCAGAACTCCTTGGTCACCAGCGCGTCGCCGCCCATGACGGTGACGTTCATGCCCTGCTCCTTGGCCTGGCGCATGATCAGGCCGATCTCGGTGTGATACCCGCCAATATAGACCACATCGATGCCCGCCTGCTTCATGCGGCTCACCAGCGCGGAGTAGTCCTTCTCGCCGGGCACATAGGTGGCATACATCGCCTCCTTCACACCGCCCGCGTTCAGGTTCTTCTTGGTCTCGTCGGCCAGGCCTTTGCCATAGGCGGTGTTGTCGTTTAGGATCGCGATCTTGCGGGTCTTGAACTCCTTGGCAAGGTAATCGCCCGCCACCTTGCCCTGCTGGTCATCGCGCCCGCAGGTGCGGAAGGTGTTCCACGAGCCCCCATCCGTGAAGGCCGGGTTGGTCGAGGCCGGCGTGATCTGCAGGATGCCTTCGTCGGTATAGACCTTGCTCGCCGGGATCGAGCTGGACGAGCAATAATGTCCTGCCACGAACACCACCTTCTTGGCCGCGAAGCCATTGGCCACGGACACCGCCTGCTTCGGGTCGCAGGCGTCGTCGCCGACGTTCAGCACCAGCTTCTGGCCCAGCACGCCGCCCTTGGCGTTGATATCGGCCACGGCCTGCTCGGCGCCTTCCCTCAGCTGCTGGCCAAAGCTCGCATATTCCCCGGTCATCGGACCGGCGGCGGCGATTTGGATGTCCGCGCGGGCGGGCGCGGCCCCCAATGCGAACGCGACCGCCAGGCACGCCGCGCCGACGAACAAACTGCGTCTGACCATGAACATGTCCCCCAATAATTATGCTGCCGTACGCGCGGCAGACATGCAGCCTATGCGGATCGGGACCTGGCTGCAAAGCCTCCTTCGCGGCCCCGGCCTTGCTCATCCATCCGCCGCCTTATAATAGCCCGATGCGCGAAGGATGATTCGCGCAGGAGGAGTCATGGCTTCGACCACGGAACTGTCCCGCGACAACCCGGCACTGGCCACCCAGGCGGCCATTCTGGCCAGTCCCGCGCCGCCCGAACGCCGATTGGCAGACGCCATCCGCGCCCTCGCCATCGATGCCGTCGAAGCCGCCCGATCCGGCCACCACGGCATGCCCATGGGCATGGCCGACGCCGCCACCACCCTCTGGACACGCTTCCTCAAATTCGATGCCGCCGACCCACATTGGCCAGACCGCGATCGTTTCGTGCTCTCCGCCGGCCATGGCTCCATGCTGCTCTATGCCCTGCTGCACCTCACCGGCTATGCCGGGATGGGCATCGACGCGCTGCGGCGCTTCCGCCAGCTCCACTCCCCCGCCGCCGGCCACCCCGAATTCGGCGAACATCCCGCCATCGAGACCACCACCGGTCCGCTCGGCCAGGGCATCGCCACCGCCGTCGGCATGGCGCTCGCCGAGCGCATGCTTGCCGCCCGCTTCGGCCGCAGCCTTGTCGACCACCGCACCTGGGTCGTCGCCTCGGATGGCGACCTGATGGAAGGCATCAGCCACGAGGCCGCCAGCCTCGCCGGCCATCTGCGCCTCGACCATCTCACCGTGCTGTGGGACGACAATTCCATCTCGATCGACGGCGACACCAGCCTGTCCACCTCCGACGACCAGCTCAAGCGTTTCGCCGCCTATGGCTGGGCCACCAAGCGTGTGGACGGCCACGACCCCGTCCAGGTCGCCGCTGCCCTCTCCATGGCGATGCGCGCCAAAAAACCCACGCTGATCGCCTGCCGCACCATCATCGGCTTCGCCGCCCCCACCAAGGCCGGCACCGCCGCCTCGCACGGCTCGCCGCTGGGCTCGGCCGAAGCCCAGGCCGCCAAGGAAGCGCTGGGCTGGACCCACCCGCCTTTCGACATCCCCCAGGACATCGCAGACCGTTGGCGCGCAGCTGGATCGCGCGGCGCCACGCCCCGCCGTTCCTGGCTCAAACGCCTCACGCGCCACCCGATGCGCGCGGAGTTCGAGCGGGCGATCGCCGGCCGCCTGCCCGAGAATTTCCACGAGGTCGTCGCCGCCCTCAAGACCGGCATCGCCGAGACCCGCCCGAAAATCGCCAGCCGCCAGGCCAGCCAACTTGTGCTGGAAGCGCTGGTTCCCGCCATCCCCACACTGGCCGGCGGATCGGCCGACCTCACCGGCTCCAACCTCACCTTGGTCAAGGGCATGGCCAGCGTCGCCCCGGGCAGCTATGCCGGCCGCTACATTCATTACGGCATTCGCGAACACGGCATGGCCGCGGCCATGAACGGCATGGCGCTGCATGGCGGCCTGATCCCCTATGCCGGCACCTTCTTCGTGTTCACCGACTACATGCGCCCGGCCTTGCGCCTCGCCGCCCTGATGCGCCAGCGCGTCATCCACGTGCTCACCCATGATTCGATCGGCCTGGGCGAGGACGGCCCCACCCACCAGCCGGTCGAGCATCTGGCCAGCCTGCGCGCCATGCCGAACCTGTTCATGTTCCGCCCGGCCGACACCATGGAAGTGGCGGAATGCTGGGAACTGGCGATCCGCCGCGCCGACGGGCCGAGCCTGCTCGCTTTGTCGCGCCAGGCACTGCCCACGCTGCGCGGCGACGTCATGGAAAACCGCTGCGCCCGCGGCGGCTACGTGCTGGCCGAAGCCGACGGTCCCCGCCAAGCCACGCTCATCGCCTCCGGCAGCGAGATCGCGATCGCCATGACAGCGCGCGAGGTCCTGGCCTGCGAGGGCATCAAGGTTGCCGTCGTCTCGCTGCCCTGCTGGGAATTATTCTCCCGCCAGGACGAAGACTGGCGCGCCGGCGTGCTGGGTGGCGTGCCCCGCTTCGGGATCGAGGCTGCCGGCGGCTTCGGCTGGGAACGTTGGCTGGGCCCGGACGGGGTGTTCATCGGCCTGGACAGCTTCGGCGCCTCCGCACCTTTTGAGGATCTTTACAAACATTTCGGTATTACATCCGAAGCCATCGCCGCCGCGGTCCGGCGGCGAATCGCTGTCTAAAGCATGATGACTTCTGACAGGCGAAGCCATCATGCTCTAGCTCTTTGTTTTGGCGAGCAATTTGATGGCCCGGTGATTCCACCTAAGGCCATATTGCTCTAGGGATTGCGTCAGCGGGCAATCGTACATGGAAAGGAAGACAACATGGCTGTGAAGGTCGCCATTAACGGGTTCGGGCGCATCGGGCGCCTGGTGCTGCGCGCCATCGTCGAAAGCGGCCGCGCGGACGTGGAACCCGTCGCCATCAACGACCTCGGCAGCGTTGAGGCCAATGCCCATCTGTTCCGCTACGACAGCGTGCATGGCCGCTTCCCCGGTGAAGTCACCGTGGACGGCGACAAGATCACCATCCGTCACAATGGCCGCACCTACGGCCCGATCACCGTTTCCGCCGAACGCGATCCCACCAAGGTCCCCTACCAGGGCGTCGACGTGGCCATGGAATGCACGGGACGCTTCACCAGCAAGGACTCCGCCAGCGCCCTGCTCGCTGCCGGCGCCCGCAAGGTGCTGATCTCCGCCCCGGCCGACGGCGTGGACGCCACCATCGTCTTCGGCGTCAACAACGATGCGCTGACGAAGGACATGACCGTCGTGTCCAACGCCTCCTGCACCACCAACTGCCTCGCCCCGGTGGCCAAGGTGCTGAACGACCAGTTCGGCATCCAGCGCGGCTACATGGTCACCATCCACTCCTACACCGGCGACCAGAACACGGTGGACACGCTGCACAAGGACCTGCACCGCGCCCGCGCCGCCGCCGTCTCGATGATCCCCACCAGCACCGGCGCCGCGCGCGCCATCGGCCTGGTCATTCCGGCCCTGAAGGGCAAGCTGGACGGCACCGCCATCCGCGTCCCCACGCCGAACGTCTCGCTAGTCTCGCTCGACGTCGTGCTGGCCAAGCACGCCACCAAGGACGAGATCAACGCTGCTATGAAGGCCGCCAGCGAAGGCAAGCTGAAGGGCATCCTCGCCTACAACACCGACAAGCTGGTCTCGTCGGACTTCAACCACATCCCGGCATCCTCCACCTTCGACGCGACACAAACCGCCGTGGTGGACGGAGAACTCGCCCGGGTGATGTCGTGGTACGACAATGAATGGGGCTTCTCCAACCGCATGTCCGACACAGCGGCGCTGTTCGGAAGCCTGTAATGCCTGTTCGAACACTGGACGGCCTCACAGTCTCGGGACGGCGCGTGCTGCTGCGCGCCGACCTCAACGTGCCGGTGCGCGATGGGCGCATCACCGATCTCACCCGCATCGAACGCCTCTCGCCAACCATCCGCGAACTCGCCGCCGCCGGCGCCCGCGTGATCGTGTGCAGCCATTTCGACCGACCGAAAGGACGCCCGGTCGCCGGCATGTCCCTTGCCCCGATGGCCCCCGCTTTGGCGGCGGTCCTCGGCCAGCGCGTCCGCTTCGCCGAGGACTGCATCGGCGCCCCCGCCGGCCAGACCGTCGATCTGCTGCGCGATGGCGACGTCGCCCTGCTCGAAAACACCCGCTTCCATCCCGGCGAGGAAGCCAACGACGCAGCATTCGCCGCCAGCCTCGCCGGCCTCGCCGATATCTTCGTCAACGACGCCTTCTCCGCCGCCCACCGCGCTCATGCCAGCACCGAGGGGGTGGCCCATCACCTCCCCGCCTATGCCGGCCGGCTTATGCAGGCCGAGTTGGAAGCGCTGGCGGCCGCGCTGGAACGCCCGGAACGCCCCCTCATCGCCATCGTCGGCGGCGCCAAGGTGTCCACCAAGCTCGAATTACTCGGCAATCTGGTCGGCCGGGTCGACATGCTGGTGATCGGCGGCGCCATGGCCAACACCTTCCTCGCCGCCCGCGGCATCGGGGTCGGCCGGTCGCTGCAGGAACCCGATATGCACGCCACCGCCCGCGAAATCGCCGCCAAGGCCAAAGCGGTGGGCTGCGAGATCATTCTCCCCATCGACGCGGTCACCGCCACCGAGTTCCGTCCGAACCCGCCCACGGCAACGGTGGCGATCAGTGCCGTGGCGGACGATTCGATGATCCTCGATGTTGGCCCCGCCACCGTCGCCCTGCTGACGAACCGCCTCGCCGAGGCACGCAGTCTGGTCTGGAATGGCCCGCTCGGCGCCTTCGAAACCCCACCCTTCGACGCCGCCACCACCGCGCTGGCCCACGCGGTAGCCGCCGCCACCGATGCCGGCCACCTGCGCAGCGTCGCCGGCGGCGGCGACACGGTGTCCGCCCTGCGCCATGCTGGCGTCATCGACCGCATAAGCTACGTCTCCAGCGCCGGCGGCGCCTTTTTGGAATGGATGGAAGGCAAAAGCCTTCCCGGCGTCGCCGCGCTGGAATCCTAGCTCGATTCTGGACAAACAACGAGATCCGTCGCAAATATGCGCCGGATCTCGTAAACGGTTTGTTCATCAATGTCCGCCATGCTCACGGTCATGATCGCGCCTAAGCAGAGATTCGTAGCTTGGCCAACGGAACGGCCATTCGCTCACCGTTGAGGTCCTGGACGGCTGTGTGGATGGCTTGGTCGAGCGCGGCGACATCGGTGAAGGTTTGATGGGCGAGGTGATGCGCCTTGAGATCGTGCCAGACGACTTCGATGTCGTTGAGCTCTTGGGCGTATTTTGGCAGCCACTCGACGGTGAGCCAGTGCGCGCGAGCCGCGAGGGCCGCGAGCGAGAGCTTACTGACGTGGATCGTAGTTCCCTGTCGGCCTTCTCCGCCAGCGTCACCAACGACGTTGCCGGCGGCAATGTCCCCGGTGCCAGCCCGGTTCAGCCGGTGCGGGCACAATCCACCGCGTCGCAGTCCCAGGCGCCAATCCAGAAGCTCTCGCCTCAAGCGCTGCAATCCACCCCACCCAGTCAGACCCTGCCCCGCGGCTCCCTGCTCGATCTGTCCGTCTGAAGGCATCTGTTCGAAGCTATCTGAAGGTATCTCAGACACCGAATAAAGGCCGGCCAATGTGTCCGCCTGGACACACCAGCGCCGGTTTCTATTGGGTTTCAGCAGCAATAGTTGCAATGGCACGAGCGCAACGCCATTTTAATTTATGCCCGATTTCGTGCGCACAGTCCCGGAAGGCGATAACCGCGAGCGGCTAACTTGCCCTTCCTGCGGACACATCGACTACGAAAACCCGAAAATCGTCACCGGGTCCGTTGTCGCATGGCAATCGCAGATCCTCCTCTGCCGCCGCGCCATCGCCCCGCGCATCGGCTTCTGGACCCTCCCCGCCGGCTACATGGAACTGGGCGAGACCGTCGCGGACGCCGCCATGCGCGAAGCGCTGGAAGAAGCCGAGGCCGACATCGTGCTGGACGGCATTCTCGCGGTCTACAATATCAGCCGGCTCAGCCAGGTTCAGGTCATCTTCCGCGCCCGCTTCGCCGATCCCGCCCATCCCCGCTTCGCGCCCGGCGCGGAAAGCACCGATGTCCGCCTGTTCGCCTGGAACGACATTCCTTGGGATAACATCGCCTTCCCCTCCGTCCGCTGGTCCTTGCAGGCTTGGCACGACACGGCGGACCGCCCGCTCGGCGCCCCGGCCGGCAACCCCGACGAGGATCCGCGCGGCATTCACCGCCTGCCCGCAACCTCGGGAGCACTGCCATGAAACCCGTGCTCGCTTTGCTGGCCGCCCTCACCATCGCGGCCCAGCCCGCCATCGCCGCCCAACTCACTATTGTCCATGGAAACATGCCGGTACTGGGCGATCAGGGCGGCACGCCCATGCCCTCCGGCTTCGTCCCGGCGCCGATCCCGAATATCGACATGTACGCCCCCGTGGCCCCCTTCACCGGCCCCGCCCAGCCGAGGCTCAGCCCGGATATCGCCCCGGATCAGCACCCAACGGTCAATCCCGGCTCCGGCTGGATCCCCGGCTCCGCATTCAACGACGCACAGGGCGCACGCCATCCCGTGAATCCCCTCGGAATCACGCCGACATTAAGCCTGAAAGTGCCACTGGACTGATTCGCGCGGCTTCAGATCACGCCTTGCCTGCGTCCGGCCCGAAATAGCTGCACGCATCGCCCTCGCTGTCGCGGAACACCGTCACCCGGAACAACCCCGCGCAGCTTCCGGCCAGATGCCGCCAGATCCACGCCGACAGATTCTCCAGCGTCGGCGGCCCCAGATCGGGCACATCGTCCAGCATCCGGTGATCCAGCCCGTCCCGCGCCGCCTCCATCGCCCGGCGGAACAGGCCGAGATCGATCACCATGCCCGTTGCCGGATCGGCCACCCCCCGGATGGTCACCTCGGCGCGGTAGGAATGGCCATGGATGCGCCGGCTCGGCTCGGCCTCGATCTGCCGTTGCAACGTATGCGCGGCCTCGAAACGGAACTGCTTGCTCAGCTCGAACATCAGGGAATGCCCAGCATCTTGTGCGTCTGCAAGCTGAGCCGCCAGCGCGGATGGGCCAGGCAATAGGCAACCGCCGCCGCCGTGTTCGCTTCCCGTGCCGGCCCGTCCATCGGCTGCAACAGGAAATCCCCGAAATCCAGCCCCTCGAACGCCTCCGGCCGTGCCTGCTCCTGCGGAAACACCAGCTTCAGCTCATGCCCGGCCTTCACCACCAGCGCACTGCCCGCCTTCGGGCTCACGCAAATCCAGTCCAGGCCGGCGGGCGGCGCGATGGTGCCGTTGGTCTCCACCGCAATCTCGAACCCTTCCGCATGCAGCGCCGCGATCAGCGCCGCATCCACCTGCAGCAACGGCTCGCCTCCGGTCAGCACCACGAAGCGGCAGCCAGTCTTGCCATACCCCGCCTCACCCAACCAGGCCGCCGACACGGCGCGGGCGACATCCAACGCCGTGGCAAACCGCCCACCGCCTTCCCCGTCCACGCCCACGAAATCCGTGTCGCAGAAATTGCACACCGCCGCGGCCCGATCAGCCTCGCGGCCAGACCACAGATTGCAGCCGGCGAAGCGGCAGAACACCGCGGCGCGACCGGCATTTCGGCCTTCGCCTTGCAGCGTGTAAAAAATTTCCTTGATGGCGTAGCCCATGCGTCGGTCAGCCTATGTTCGGCGCATCACGCGGCGCCCGGATTCGCGCACACATCGCACGGACAGCCGGCGCACGTCACGGCGATGTTGCGCATGTCATTCCAGCGCCAGGATCGGACGTCCCCGCGTCAGGCTCTCCGGCATCCAGATACAGGGTCAACATCCGGCGCAACTCGGCGATCACCTTGGCGCGGATCGCCTTGTCGTCGTTCCCGCTGATCGCGACCGCGGCCTTCATCAACTGCAGGATCAAGATGGCCACCACCTCGGCCCGCTCCGCCGTCAATGGCGGGGTAGCTCCAGCCATCAGGGCTGCGATCCGCGTGCGCATCGCCGCCCCCACCGCCTGCTTGCGGGCCTTGTCGAGGTCGCGCCGCTCGGACAAGGGGATGAAGGCCGGATGTTCGTCCAGAAACGCCACCAGCCCCGCGAGCACCTGATCGGCCAGCGACGCCGCGCTGCGCCCCGCCATGTCGGCCCTCACCGCATCCAGCATGCACGACAGCTCATCTAGCCGCGCCACGTGCAGCGCCGCGGCCAGCAATTCCTTGGTCGGAAAGAACTGGTACAGCGACCCGATCGAGGCCCCAGCCCTGGCGGCGATCTCGGTCATCGTCGCCGCGTCGAAGCCTTTGTCGGCGAAGGCCGCCTCGCCGGCCGCCATCAACGCCGCCACCCGGTCCTTGCCACGCTGCAATCGGGGCGTGCGGATTTTGGTAGCGGAATTTTCGCTTGCAAGATGTGAGACCACCCTCATATCCTTAGTCGTGAGGCAACCCTCATATTCCATGAAACCCATATGCCGCAACGCCCCGGCGCCATCATGACGTGCCGCCAGCCACGGCCCTCGGAGCACCCATGTCCCTGACGATCGACCCCAAAACCACCGCGCTGGTGCTGATCGACGTGCAGAACGGCATTCTCGCCATGCCGCTCGCCCCCTATGGCGCGGCGGAACTCCTCGAAAAGACCATCGCCCTCGGGGAGCACTTCAACCGGCTGGGCGCGCCGGTCGTCCTGGTCCGCGTCGCCTTCGCCAACAACTATGCGGATCGGCCGAACCAGCCTGTCGATTCGCCCATGGCCGGGCCGCCCGGCGGCCTGCCGCCGGAATGGTCGGCCTTCGCGCCGGCCATCGCCGCCCTGCACGCCGATGTGGTCATCACCAAGCGGCAATGGGGCGCCTTCCATGGTACCGAGCTCGATCTCCAGCTTCGCCGCCGTGGCATCACCACCATCGTGCTCGGCGGCATCGCCACCAATTTCGGCGTCGAATCAACGGCGCGCGAGGCCTGGCAGCATAATTACGCCGTCATCGTCGCCGAGGACGCCACCACCACCCTTGGGGTCGAACTGCATCGGATGTCGATGGAAAAGATCATGCCACGCATCGCCCGGGTCCGCTCCGCCGCCGAAATAATCGCCGCTCTCCCGGCCGCCTGACCGGCACTCGCACCCGCACAGCGAAATGTCACGTTTAAGCATCCTTGAAACGGTAAGATGACCGGTCATATTAACGCGCATGACCCAAGGTTCCACCCCATCGGTACGCGATCGCCTGCTGGCTGCGGGCGTGGCGATACTCAGCAGGTCCGGCTTCAACGGCTGCAGCGTGCAGGACATCACGGATGCCGCCGGCGTGCCGAAAGGGTCGTTCTATAATCATTTCAACAGCAAGGAAGCGCTCGGCGCCGCAGCCCTGGCGCATTTCTGGAATGACGGCGCCTGCCCCACGCTGGAGATACTGACCGACACGTCGCTCGCCCCGCTCGCCCGGCTCCGCGCCTATTTCGAGAGGGGTGCGGCAGAGCTGGTGGCGGCCAACTTCACCTGTGGCTGCCTGGTCGGCAACATGACCGCCGAGATGTCGGACCACAGCGCCGTCGTCTCCGCCCAGATCGCCGCCATCTATGCCGGCTGGGTCGGCCGCGTGGCCAGCTGCATCCAAGCCGCCCAAATGGCGGGCGAAATCGCCAACAAGACCAGCGCCGACCAGCTGGCCAGATTTACCCTGAGTACCTGGGAAGGCGCCCTGCTCTGGGCCCGCATCGAAAAGGGCGAACGCCCGTTGCGGCAGTTTATCGAGACCATTTTTTCGCAAATCCTTCTCTGATCCCGCTTTCGGC
This sequence comes from Acetobacteraceae bacterium, assembly GCA_036497785.1. Taxonomy (GTDB): domain Bacteria; phylum Pseudomonadota; class Alphaproteobacteria; order Acetobacterales; family Acetobacteraceae; genus DASXIW01. The sequence continues at coordinate 14,992 of DASXIW010000172.1, forward strand.
CACCCTCCCTTCCAGCAGGATATAAGATGACCGGTCATCCCGAATCACGCGATCGCCTGATCGCCGCGCCGCGCCGCAGCGGAGCCCTTGCCCGGCGCGCCGGCCTCGGCCTCCTGATGGCCGCCAGCGCGGTGATCGCAGCGCGCCTCTGGCTGCCATCTCCCCCGGCAGAGGCGCAATCCGCCCCGCCGCCCCCGCCGCCGGTCACTGTCAGCGCGCCGCTGCAGCGCAACCTCGCCAATGTCACCAGCTTCACCGGCCAGTTCTCGGCGGTGGACTATGTCGAACTCCGCGCCCAGGTCACCGGCTACCTCACCGAAATCCATTTCACCGACGGCCAGCTCGTCCACAAGGGCGACCTGCTCTTCGTCATCGACCCCCGCCCCTACGAAATCGCCCTCGAACAGGCGCAGGCCCAGTTCCAGACCGCCGCCGCCGGCCTCGATCTCGCCAACCAGGAACTGGTCCGCGCCACCCAGCTGAAGCGCAACGACTTCGCCTCGGGCGAGACCGTGGATCAGCGCGTGCAGCAACAGCGCAGCGCGGAAGCCACCGTCGCCCAGGCCAAGGCCGCCATCGCCGCGGCCCAGCTCAACCTCGTCTTCACCCACATCACCGCGCCGCTCACCGGCCGGATCAGCTCGCATCGTGTCTCGATCGGCAGCCTCGTCATGGGCGGCCCCGGCGCCGCCTCCACCACGCTACTCACCACCATCGTCTCGCTCGACCCGATCTATCTCGACTTCGACATGAGCGAAAACGATTACCTCGCCTATGAGCACGGCCGGCAGGGCGCCGCCACCACGCCGGCCGTGCAGGCCCAGCTTAGCGACGAGCAGGACTGGACGCATCGCGGCACACTAGACTTCATCGACAACCAGCTGGACCGCAGCAGCGGCACCATCCATGCCCGCGCCACGCTGCCCAATCCCAAGCTGTTCATCTCCCCCGGCGAGTTTGCCCGGGTCCGCTTGCCCACATCGCAGCCTCGCCAGGTGTTGCTGGTGCCGGACGCGTCGGTCATCACCGACCAGTCCGACAAGACGCTGATGACCGTCGCCGCCGATGGCACGGTGGTGCCCAAGCGCGTGCAGATCGGCCCGCTCGACGGCGAACTGCGCGTCATCGAGGGCGGCCTCCAGCCCACCGACCAGGTCATCATCAACGGTCTGGTGCGCGCCCGCCCCGGCGGCAAGGTCACCCCGCAGCCCGGCACCATCGCCCAGCCCACACTCGGCTGAGGAGCACGCCCATGCGCCTGTCCCATTTCTTCATCGACCGCCCGATCTTCGCCGTGGTGGTCTCGACCTTCCTCACCATCATCGGCGCGGTCGCGTATTTCACGCTGCCCGTCACGCAATATCCCGAAATCGCCCCGCCCACGATCCAGGTCACCGCCACCTATCCCGGCGCCTCCGCCGAGACGGTCAGCGAGTCCGTCGCCACACCGCTCGAACAACAGATCAACGGCGTCGAGAACATGCTGTATTTTAGCAGCCAGTCCACCGGCGACGGCAAACTAACCCTCACCGTCACCTTCAAGCTCGGCACCAATCTCGACACGGCGCAGGTGCTCACCCAGAATCGCGTCTCCCAGGCCCTGCCCCGCCTGCCGGACGCGGTGCAACGCCTGGGCGTCACCGTCAATAAAAGTTCGCCGGACCTGATGATGGTCATCCATCTCCGCTCGCCCCACGGCACGCGCGACCAGCTCTATCTGTCGAACTACGCAACCCTGCACGTCAAAGACCAGCTCGCCCGCGTCGACGGCGTCGGCAACGTCACCGTCTTCGGTGGCCGCGACTACGCCATGCGCATCTGGCTCGATCCCGACAAGGTCGCCGAGCACGACCTCACCGCCGGCGAAGTCGTCGCCGCATTGCAGGCGCAAAACGTCCAGGTCTCCGCGGGCGTCCTCGGCCAGCCGCCAATGCCCAGCACCAGCGCCTTCCAGCTCAACGTGCAGACGCTCGGCCGCCTGGCCGATCCCGCGCAATTCGCCAACATCATCGTGAAATCCGACAATGCCGGCCACGTCACCCGCGTGCGCGACATTGCCCGCGTCGATCTCGGCGCCCAGGATTACGGCTCCAACGGCTATCTGGACGGCGAAGACGCCGTGCCCATCATCGTTTATCAGCAGCCCGGCTCCAACGCGCTCGCCACCGCGGCCAAGATCCACGCCACCATGCAGGAACTGTCGAAAGACTTCCCGCAAGACCTTACCTACAGCATCGTCTACGACACCACGGGCTTCATCGCCCAGTCGGTGCACGAGGTGGTGAAGACCATCCTGGAGGCCGTCGCCCTCGTCGTCGTGGTCGTCATCGTCTTCCTGCAAACCTGGCGCGCCTCCATCATCCCCATCGTCGCCATCCCGATCTCGCTGATCGGCACCTTCGCCATCCTCGCCGCCGTCGGCTTCTCGCTGAACAACCTCTCGCTGTTCGGCCTGGTGCTCGCCGTCGGCATCGTGGTGGACGACGCGATCGTCGTCGTCGAGAACGTCGAGCGAAACCTGCATCTCGGCCTAACCCCCCGCGAGGCCGCTCATCGCACAATGGACGAAGTCGGCGGCGCGCTGATCGCCATCGCGCTGACGCTGTGCGCGGTGTTCATCCCGTCCGCTTTCATCAGCGGCATTTCCGGTCAGTTCTTCCGCCAGTTCGCCGTCACCATCGCCGCCTCCACGGTGATCTCCTGCTTCGTCTCCCTCACCCTCAGCCCGGCCCTCTGCGCCCTGCTCTTCAAGCCCCATGCGGCCGCGGACGTGCATGCGCGCCACAGCCTGCTGGCACGCCCGCTCTTCGCCTTCTTCGGCGCCTTCAACCGCGTCTTCACATGGCTGTCGGATCGCTATGGCCGCCTCACCGCGCGCCTGATCCGCGGCGGCATCGCCATGCTCGTCGTCTATGCCGGCCTGATCGGCCTCACCGGCTGGCAGTTCAGCCGCGCCCCCACCGGCTTCATCCCGGACCAGGATCTCGGCTACCTCATCACCGTCGTCCAGCTTCCCCCCGGCGCCTCGCTCGCCCGCACCGACGCGGTCATCCACCGCGCCTCGGACATCATCATGGGCACGCCCGGCATCGCCCACGCCGTCGCCTTCTCCGGCTTCGACGGCGCCACCTTCACCAACGCCTCCAACGCCGGTGCCATCTTCACCCCGCTCGACCCGTTCGACGAGCGCCATGCCAAGGGCCAGGACATCCACGAAATCCTCGGTCAGCTCCAGCGCCGCTTGTCCAGCATCCAGGACGCCTTCATCATCGTCGTCCCGCCGCCCCCGGTCAGCGGCATCGGCACCGCCGGCGGCTTCAAGATGATGCTGGAGGATCGCGCCGGCCTCGGCCCCGTCGCGCTGGAGGCGGCCGCGCAGGAGATGTCCGGTGCGGCCAACCGCACGCCGGGCATCATCGGCGCCTTCTCGCTGTTCAGCACCCGCACGCCCACCGTCTATGCCAATATCGATCGCGAACGCGCGGAAAAGCTCGGCGTCTCGCCGGACAAGGTGTTCGAGGCCCTCCAGGTCTATCTCGGCTCAGCCTATGTCAACGACTTCAACTATCTCGGCCGCACCTACGAAGTCACCGCTCAGGCCGATGCCCGCTTCCGCGCCAGCACCGCCGACATCGCGCGGCTGAAAACCCGCAACGCCGCCGGCGCCATGGTCCCGATCGGCTCCGTCGCCCAGATGCAAGATGTCACCGGCCCCTACCGCGTGCCCCGCTACAACCTGTACCCCGCCGCCGAGGTCCAGGGCAGCACCCTCCCCGGCCTGTCCTCCGGCGCCGCGCTCGCGGCCATGGACCGCCTCTCCGCCGAGCATCTGCCCCCGGGCATCGGCTATGAATGGACCGACCTCGCCTTCCAGCAACGCCAGGCCGGCAACACCGCCCTGCTGATCTTCGGCGCCTCGATCCTGTTCGTCTTCCTCGTCCTTGCCGCCCAGTACGAAAGCTGGACCATGCCGCTCTCGGTGGTGCTCATCGTCCCGATGTGCCTCCTTGCCGCGGTCACCGGCCTCATGCTGCGCGGCCTGAACGTGGACATCCTCGCCCAGATCGGCTTCGTCGTCCTGGTCGGCCTCGCCGCGAAAAACGCGATCCTGATCGTCGAATTCGCCAAACAGGCCCAGGAATCCGGCGCCGCCCTGCGCGACGCCGCCACCCAGGCCGCCCGAACCCGCCTGCGCCCGATCCTGATGACCTCCTTCGCCTTCGTCCTCGGCGTCGTCCCCCTGGTCGTCGCCAGCGGTGCGGGTTCCGAAATGCGCCAGTCCCTCGGCACCGCCGTCTTCTCGGGCATGCTCGGGGTCACGCTGTTCGGCTTGCTCTTCACCCCCGTCTTCTACGTCACCGTCCAACGCCTCTCCTTCAACCGCCGCCGCCCCGCACTGGACGGCGACATCGTCGGACAGGGGGCACCCGCCGAATAAGCACGAGGCCCCCCGTTTTGGCGCACCAATCCTGAACACTTGAAGCGTGCCCCCATAAGGGGCACGCTTCCACGCCGCCAGAAGCCCCGGAACGGACCACCACCATGTTCGAGCGCGCGCCCGCCAAGCCCGAGATCGACATCGCCGCCCTGGAGGCGCTCGACACACGCCTCCGCTGGCTTTCCGCCTGGACCATCCACACCGCCAATCATCTGCGCCCCAGCCGCGACAAGCTGAAGGTCGGCGGCCACCAGGCCAGTTGCGCCTCGATCAGCACCATCATGGCGGCGCTGTATTTCCACGCCATCGGCCCCAACGACCGCGTCGCCGTGAAGCCGCATGCCGGCCCCGTTCTTCACGCCATCCACTATCTGCTGGACCAGCAAACCCGCGACCAGTTGGAACGCTTCCGCGGCTTCGGCGGCGCCCAATCCTACCCCAGCCGCACCAAGGACCGGATCCCGGTGGATTTCTCCACCGGCTCCGTCGGCCTCGGCGTCGCCATCACCGCTTTCGCCAGCCTGGTGCAGGACTATCTGATCGGCCACGGCCAACTCGCGGAATCCGACGCTGGCCGCATGATCGCCCTGATGGGCGATGCCGAGCTCGATGAAGGCAATATCTACGAATGCCTGATCGAGGCGTACAAGCACGACATCCGCAATTGCTGGTGGATCGTCGACTATAACCGCCAGTCGCTCGACGCCACCACGGCCGACCGCATGTTCCGCCGCTTCGACGACATCTTCGAAACCTGCGGCTGGCGCGTGCTCACCCTCAAGCACGGCCGCAAGCAGCGCGACGCATTCGCCCGCCCCGGCGGCGCCACGCTGGAATGCTGGATCGACACCTGTCCCAACGCCGACTATGCGGCCCTCACTTATCAGGGCGGCGCCGCCTGGCGCACACGCCTGCTGCACGATTCCGGCAGCGACCCCGATTTCGCCGCCCTGATCGCCGGCTTCGACGACGACGCCCTGGCCGCGCTGATGACCAATCTCGGCGGCCACTGCATCGAAACCCTGACCGACGCCTTCGCCGCCGCCCAGGATGCGCGCCCGACGCTGTTCATCGCATACACCATCAAGGGCTACGGCCTGCCCTTCGCCGGCCACAAGGACAACCATGCCGGCCTGATGAACCCCGCCCAGATCGACGCGCTGCGCCAATCCCTCGGCATTCCCGAAGGCGCGGAATGGGGCAAGTTCGCTGGCCTGGGCGACAACGCCGCCGCCGCCCTCCAGGCCGTCATCGACCGCTCACCGCTCCGCCGCCCCCGCCCGAGCCATGGCACCGATGCCGTCGCACTCCCCGCCCGCCTGAGTGTGCCGGAAGGCGAGCGCCAATCGACCCAGGCCGCCTTCGGCAATATCCTCCTCGATATCGCCAAATCCGGCGGCAAGCTCGCGGACCGCATCGTCACCACCTCGCCGGATGTCACCGTCTCCACCAATCTCGGCGCCTGGGTCAACCAGCGCGGCCTGTTCCGCCGCCAGCTTGTGGCCGACGTGTTCCGCGCCGCCGGAATCCCCTCCGCCCAGAAATGGTCCGGCGGCGGCGCCGGCCAGCACATCGAACTCGGCATCGCCGAGAATAATCTCTTCCTTGTTCTCGCCGCCCTCGGCCTGTCCGCCCCCATCTTCGGCACACGCTTGCTGCCCATCGGCACGGTGTACGACCCCTTCATCGCCCGCGGCCTCGATGCGCTGAACTATGGCTGCTACCAGGATGCCCGTTTCCTGCTGGTGGCCACACCCTCCGGCGTCACCCTCGGCCCGGAAGGCGGCGCCCATCAATCCACCAACACGCCCCTGATCGGCCTCGGCCAGCCCGGCCTGACCTATTTCGAACCCGCCTACGCCGACGAACTCGCGCTGATCATGCGCTGGGCATTCGCCCATATGCAGGCCGAGGATGGCGGCGCCGTCTATCTCCGCCTCACCACCCGCGCCATCGCCCAGATCCCCCGCGGCGATTCCGCCTGGGAACAAGGCGCCCTGGCCGGCGCCTATTGGCTGAAACCGCCCGCCAACGGCAGCGAAGCCGCCCTCATCGCCACCGGCGCGATGCTGCCCGAGGCCCTCGAAGCCTGGACCCAACTCACCGAAGACCTCCCCGGCCTCGGCCTGCTCGCCGTCACCTCGCCGGACCTGCTGCATCGCGGCTGGACCGCCAGCAAATCCGCGCGCTGGCAGAACCGGCCACCCACCCCATCCCACATCGAAACCCTGCTCGCCCCGCTCGCTCCCCAGGCCGGCCTCGTCACCCTCATCGACGGCAACCCAGCCGCCCTGTCCTGGATCGGCGGCGTCCGCGGCCACCGCGTCAGCCCTCTCGGCACCGAACGCTTCGGCCAAACCGGCGACCTGCCCGACACGTACCGCCACCACCGCCTGGACACGGACGCGATCATCGAGGCCATGGCGGAGATCTTCGCGTAAAGCCAGTCCCCGCCTTTACCTTTCCGCCATCACCGCTGCGTCCAGCGCCAATCCGCAATCTCCGCCATGTCCTTGCCGTACCGTGTCGCATAAGCCCGGTGCTCCATCAGCTTGTCGCGCAGAAGCTGCTTCGCATGCCCCGCCATCCCCTGCAGCCGCGGCACCCGATCGATCGCGTCGTTCGCCAGATGGAAGCGATCCAGCCGGTTCAGCACGGTCATGTCGAACGGCGTGGTGGTCGTGCCTTCCTCTAGATAGCCATGCACATGAAAATTATCGTGGTTCCGGCGCTTATAGGTCAGCCGGTGCACCAGCCACGGATAGCCATGAAAGGCGAAGATCACCGGCTTGTCCGTGGTGAAGATCGAATCGAATTCCGCATCCGCCAGCCCGTGCGGATGCCCGCCGGGCGATTCCAGCGCCATGATGTCCACCACGTTCACCACGCGCACGCGCAATTCCGGCAGATGCGTGGGCAGAAAATCCACCGCCGCCAGAGTCTCCAGCGTCGGCACGTCCCCCGCGCAGCCCATCACCACATCCGGCTCCACGCCATCGTCGCTGCTGGCCCATGTCCAAATCCCCAGCCCCACCGTGCAATGGCGCACCGCCGCATCGATATCCAGCCATTGCGGCGCCAGCTGCTTGCCCGCCACCACCACGTTCACATAATTGCGGCTGCGCAGGCAGTGATCCATCACCGAAAGCAGCGTGTTCGCATCCGGCGGCAGATACACCCTGACCACATCTGCCTTCTTGCTGATCACATGATCGATGAACCCGGGATCCTGATGGCTGAACCCGTTATGATCCTGCCGCCACACATGGCTGGTCAGCAGATAGTTCAACGACGCGACCGGCCGCCGCCACACAATCCCCCGCGTCACCTTCAGCCATTTCGCATGCTGGTTGAACATGGAATCGATGATGTGGATGAACGCCTCGTAACACGAGAACAACCCGTGCCGCCCGGTCAGCAGATACCCTTCCAGCCGACCCTGGCACAGATGCTCGCTCAGCACCTCCATCACGCGCCCGTCTGGCGCCAGTCGTCATCGGGCAGGATTTCGGCCACCGATGCGCGATCGGTCACCTCGAACACCATCTGCAACCGGTTCGATGCGGTCTCATCGAGCCCCATCGGCCGGAAATTCGCCGTCGCGGCATTCGCCGCCATCACATCGCGCAAAAACGCCCCGGCAATGGCGGTGGATTCGCCATCCTCGCCCCCAGGCCGCGCCACCCTCACGGCATAATCGCGAAAATCCGGCAAGACCAAGTCGCGCAGCACCAGCGCGCCATTCGCGTTCGGATTGGCGCTCATGCGCCGATCCCCCTCCGGCGCCAGTGCGGCGATCTCCGCACGCAACGTACCCGCCGCGTCGAACAGCTCCTCGGGCCGATAACTCCTCATCCTGGCTTCCAATATGCCGACATGCGCGGGCTTTTCCGCAAACCCCGTGATCGGCACCTGGTGGGCACGGAACGTGCCCTCGATCTTCTTGCCGTCCACCAGCTTCGGCCCGGTCCATCCCTTGGGTGAGCGCAGCACGATCATCGGCCAGCGCGGCCGATCGCTGAACCCGTCCGCCCGCGCCTTCGCCTGAATCGCCGCGATTCCGTCCAGCACGCCGTCCAGCGTCCGCGCCATCAACGGATGCATCGCCGCCGGATCGTCGCCGCACATGAAATGCGGATCGTAACCGTTGCCGCGCAGCAACTCCGTCAGCTCCGCGTCGCCAATCCGCGCCAGCCCCGTGCGTCCGGCGATCTTGTAGCCGTTCAGATGCAAAATCGGCAGCATCGCCCCGTCCCGCGCCGCGTCCAGGAATTTGTTGGAATGCCAGCTCGCCGCCAGCGCGCCGGTCTCCGCCTCGCCATCGCCGATCACGCAGCAGGCCAGCAGGCCCGGATTGTCGAACACCGCGCCATAGGCATGCAGCAGCGAATAGCCCAGCTCACCCCCTTCATGGATCGAACGCGGCGTCTCCGGCGCCACATGTCGCCGGGGAACGAAAACTGGGTGAACAGCCGCTTCATCCCGGCCTCGTCGCGGGTGACGGCGGAATAGGTTTCGCTGTACGTGCCTTCCAGATAGGTGTTCGCCACCACCCCGGGCCCGCCATGCCCGGGCCCGGAGACATAGAGCGCGTTCAGCCCGCGCGTCTTGATGGCCCGGTTCATGTGGGCATAGATGAAATTCTGCCCCGGCGTGGTCCCCCAATGGCCCAGCAGCCGCGGCTTGATGTGCTCCAACCGCAACGGCTCGCGCAGCAGCCGGATGTCCATCAGATAAATCTGCCCCACGGACAGATAATTCGCCGCGCGCCAATAGGCGTCCAGCAGCGCGAAGCTCTCGTCGTCAGCGGCGGTATCGCGCCGAACCGGATTGTCAGGGCACATGCTGAGGGACCCGTCATTGGAATGCCGCGATGCGGCAACCTGCCGCCCGCCTCTCGCCCGCCCTTTTTTGTCATGCATAGCGCCGCTGCCGCATTGATCGATCGCAGATGCGCGGCATCCCGCCAGTATCCCAGCCTGGCGCAGCCATTATACCAGCGCGGCGCGACTGCAATCCTTTGCGTCCGCCAGAAGACCGGCCATGAAACCACGCCAGCTTTTTGTTTTGGCGCGCGATTTCATCGGCCGAACCATTTCCGCTCTGCCTGCAACTGCTCTAATGATAAATCATGAACCTTTCGCGTCGCTGACCCCGGCCCTTGAACGACAAGCTCGAATTCCTGATCGCCCTGGCGCGGGAGCGGCATTTCGGCCGCGCCGCCGAGGCCTGCGGCGTCACCCAGCCCACGCTCTCCGCCGGCATCAAGCAATTGGAGGAGAGTTTCGGCGTGCTGCTGGTCAATCGCGGCGCCCGCTATCTCGGCCTCACGCCGGAGGGCGACCGGGTGCTGGAATGGGCACGCCGCATCGTCGGCGACACGCGCGCGATGCACGACGATATTCGTGCCCTGCGCATCGGCCTGGTCGGCCATCTGCGTCTCGCCGTCATCCCCACCGCGCTGCCGGCGGTACCGATCCTCACCACGCCCTATCGCGAACAGCATCCCGGCGTCCGCTTCACCATCCTGTCCACCACCTCGGCCGACCTGCTGGAGCAGCTGGACAATTTCACGGTCGATGCCGGCCTGACCTATGTCGGCAATGAGCCCCTGGGCCGGGTTCGCGCCGTGCCGCTCTATCACGAGCATTACCGGCTACTCACCTCGCCCGGTAATCCGCTGGCCGACCAAGACCGCGTCACCTGGGCGCAGCTTGCGCACATCCCCCTCTGCCTGCTGACACCCGACATGCAGAACCGCCGCATCATCGACCGTCTGCTGTCGGCCCCCGGCCCAATGCCGACGCCGATCCTGGAATCCAATTCCATGATCGCCCTGTTCGCCCATGTCCGAACCGGAAAATGGGCCAGCATCATGCCGGAGCGGCTGGCCCATGTGCTGGCCCCGGCCGATCCGATCCGCAGCATCCCGATTATCGAGCCGCATGCCACCCGCACCATCGGCCTGGTGGTGCCGAGCCGCGAGCCGATGACAGCCCTTTGCGCCGCGTTGGTGCAGGTGGCGGTGAAACTGATGCCATCGACGCTGACGTAACGGGCCTTCCGCCCGGCCCCGCGACGCGCGTTCCGCCCTCTCTTGCGACGCGCGTTCCGCGCGATGCACCCTCCGCGCGTCAGCGATGCGATCGCGCCGATATCTCGTTCGCGTCATAACCAATAGAATTCTATCGATTAGAATCAAACAGATGGCGGATGGTTGAGCGGGGCTTACCGGGCAGCGGGGATTTCGGCCGCCGGCTGTTTCGCCTCGGCCAGAATTGGCGTCGCGCGCTCGATCACCAGATGCGCCAGTTCGGCCTGACCGACGCCACCTGGCGACCGCTGCTCTATCTCGGCCGTTTCGGCGACGGCATGCGCCAGACCGATCTGGCGGCGGCGCTGGATATCGAGGGCCCGTCTTTGGTTCGGCTGCTCGACGCGCTGGAGCGGCAGGGCCTGGTGGTGCGCTGCGGCGAACCGGATGACCGGCGGGTCAAGACTCTGCACATGACCGCGGCCGGCCATGCCATGTACACTGTTCTAGCGGCAACCAACCAGCGCGTCGCCGATCACTTGCTGCATAACCGATCACTTGCTGCATAATGTGTCCGCGGCCGACATCGCGGCCTGTCACCGCGCCTTCGGCCAGATAGAGGCAGCAATGAACGACGACGCCGCGGTGACCGACGAGCAGCGGCCATGACCGTGCCCCGCAGCTCCGCGCCTGCGCCTTCCCGCCCGCGCCCTTGGGCGGCAACGCTCCTGGCCGTGCCCCGCGAAATACTGGCGCTATTGCGTCCGTCCCCCCAGATCGCTTTCGCGCTGCGCGTGCTTCTGGCCGTCACCATCGCGATATACACCGCCTATTGGCTGGAGCTGGACACGCCATCCTCCGCCGGCACCACCGCGGTCATCGTCGCCGGCGCCTCGCGGGGGGGCATCATCTCCAAAAGCCTGTGGCGGCTCTTCGGCACCCTGGTCGGCGCCGTGGCCGCCGTGGCCCTTATCGCGGGGCTGGTCCAGTCGCCGGTGCTGTTCATCGTCGGCGTGGCCGCCTGGATCGGGGTGTGCACCTTCACGGGCTCCCTGCTGCGCTACAACCGCAGCTATGCCGCAGTGCTGGCCGGCTATACCGTCGCCTTCGTGGCCTTCGGCGCACTGGACGATCCCGAGCGGGTCTTCGATCTCGCCACGGGGCGCGCCGCCGTCGTCGCCATCGGCATTATGTCCACGGCCCTGGTGTTCCTGATCACCGATATCGGCCCGGGCGAGCACACGCTGGAGGCGCGGGTGGCCGGCCTGATCATCTCGCTGGCCAAGCTGTTGCAAACCGGGCTGCGCAGCGGCGACCGCGACGCGGTTCTCGTCGCCGCCCGCGACATCGCCACGACACTGACTGCGCTCGACGAGTCAGTCGAGTTCTCCGCCGTCGAGGATGCCGGATTCGCGCGCTACAAGGCCGATCTGCGGCTGGCGGTGGCGGAGGCCTGGGCGGCATTGGTCGGCGCGCAGCACATGGCCGTGCTGATCCGGCGGCTGGCCGCCGAGGAAGCGGGCGCGGATGCGGTGCTGATGCGCGCACTGGACCGGATCGCCGCGATGCTGCCCGGCGAACACGCAAGCGGCGCGCGCGACGTCGTGCGCGGCGCCATCGCTGAGCTGCGCCGCCGCTCCGCCGCATGCGGCGACCTGAAGCTGCTTGCCGCATTCTGCCAGGCGACCACGCTGCTCACGCAGCTCGATGGCGCGCTGGCGGGGCTGGAAGCGTTGCAGGACGGGGTGCGGCGGGCCGTGCCGATGCGGCTGATTAGCTATGCCAATCCCGTCACCGCTTGGCGCAACGGCGTCAGGGCCTTCCTGGCGGTGTGCATCGCCGGCGTGTTCTGGATCGTCAGCCAGTGGCCGACCGGCGGCTCCGCGCTGCTGGTCCTGGCGCCGGTCTGCGCCCTGCTGTCGCAAACCGACAGCGCCGCGCACGGAAGCATCGATTTCCTGAAGGGTATCGCGCTCGCGATGGTCGCCGCGTTTGGGTGCACCTATGGCGTCCTGCCGGCAATGACCGGCTTTCCCCTGCTGATGGTGGGCTTTCTGCCCTTCATTTTCGCGGGTGTGCTGCTCAGCCAGCGTCCGGGCTACACCTTTGTCGGCCTCGGCTACATGGTGTTCTTCATCACTGCCGTGGCGCCCGGCAATCCGATTCACTACGATCTGGCGGCGTCGCTGAACACGTATTTCGCCTATCTGTTCGGCGCGGCCGTCGCGGCGCTGGTCTTCCGCATTCTGATACCGCCCAATCCCCTGGCCGAGGCGCGCGTGCTCTTGCATTCCGTGCGCAATGCCATCCAGCGACTGGCGGGGCGCCGGGCGCCCCCGCATGTGCTGGTGTGGGAGCATGTGCAGCACCAGAAGCTGCTACGCCTGGGCCGCCGCCTCGCGCCATTCCCGGAACTGCGTCTCCGCGCGGCTGGCGCCGTTTCCGCCGCTATCATCGCCGGGCGTCATCTGGCCGCCATCCGGCACGCCGGGCAGGATGCCAGCCTGCCGGCCTCGGTCCGCGCCGCCGCCTTGCGCGTAGCCGCCGGGTTCCGCCGCCTGCTGGCCGCGCCCGAACAGGCTGCCGCAATCGCCCGCGCGCAGGCCGAGGCACTGCTGCAACCGGAGGCGCCGCACGCGGTACGGCAGGTGGCGGCAACCATGTACGACCTCGCCGAACTGGTCTCGGCGCATCGCGGCTTTTTCGCCCGCGGGGTCGAAATTCCGGACGAGGCGGCATGATCACCGAGTGGAATGTGGGCGGCGTCTTCATGGCGCCGATCGTGGCCTACGTGATCCTGGCCGGGGCAATCTTCGCGGGATGCCGCTTCGTGCTGGCGCGCATCGGCCTGCTGCACCGCGTATGGCATCCTGCCTTGTTCGAGGTGGCGCTGTTCCTGTCCATCCTCTCCCTGCTCGTCCGCTTCCTCTAGAGCGATATGGCTTCACGTGGAATCGCCGGGCCATAAAAATGGCCGCTACAGCAAATACTTGGGTGCCGTATGAATAACGTCAGGCTGTTCCTCCGTATCGCCACCACTCTGCTCATGGTCGGATTGACCGTCATGCTGGCGATCGGGCTGTGGAGCGCCTACATGCTCGCACCCTGGACGCGGGACGGCCGGGTGCTGGCGCAGGTGGTGAACATCGCCCCCGAAGTCTCCGGCACCATCGTCTCGCTGCCGGTGGCGGACAACCAATTCGTCCATAAGGGCGACGTGCTCTTCGTCATCGATCCCACGCGCTTTCGCCTCGCCGTGGAGCAGGCCCAGGCGTCGGTGGACGCCGCCCGCCAGCAACAGCAACAGCGCGTGGCGGATGCCAAGCGCCGCCAGGGCCTCAACGGCGTTGTCTCGGCCGAGGAGCAGGAGACTTTCGCCAACACCGCGGCCGTCGCCGGCTCCAACCTCGCCGGCGCGCTGGCGGCACTCGATGTCGCCAAGCTCAATCTGCAGCGCAGCACGCTCTACGCCCCGGTCAATGGCTACGTCACCCAACTCCGCCTGCGTGTGGGCGACTACGCCAATGCGGGCCAGCCGCGCATCGCCGTCGTAGATTCGGATTCGTTCTGGCTGACCGGCTATTTCGAGGAAACCAAGCTGCACGCCATCAAGGTCGGCGACCCTGCGCGCATCAAGCTGATGGGTTACGACACGCCGCTTGCCGGTCATGTCGACAGCATCGGGCGTGGCATCAGCGATCCGAACGACGCCTCCAACAGCCGCGGCCTGCCCACGGTGAACCCGATCTTCACCTGGGTCCGTCTCGCCCAGCGCGTCCCCGTGCGCATCGCCATAGACAAAGTGCCGGACGGCATCGTCCTCGTCGCCGGCCTGACCGCGTCGATCTCGATCGGACCAGGCAATGATGTTCCGCCCGGCCGACTGGTAAGCTGGCTCGAGGATAATCTTTGATGCGCATGCCGCGCGTGTGGGCAACGCGCCTGCGGCGCGACCGATCAGCACGCCTGCGGCTTTGGGGTTTGACCACGGCGGCCCTGGTCGCTGGCTGCACGGTCGGGCCGGACTATGTCCGGCCGCAATTGCATCTGCCGGCGGGCTGGACCGAACAGCGCATCAGCGCCGCCAACGCCGAAGCCGCGTCGCAGCTAAGGGAGTGGTGGACCGAATTTCACGACCCCATGCTGACCCAGCTGGTCGGCGATGTCATCGACGGCAATCTGGAACTCCAGATCGCCCGCCAGAAGCTGCTGCAAGCGCGCGCCGAGCGCACCGTCGCCGGGTCCGAAGCCTACCCGCAGATCGGGGCCTCCGCATCGGCTACTGCCAACCGCAGCAGCACAACGCTGAACTGGCCGCCCGGCATCGGCTATTATCGCAGCTATTCCTTCGGTTTCGATGCATCCTGGGAACTGGACGTGTTCGGCGGCATCCGCCGCGCGACGCAGGCGGCGGACGCCGATATCCAGGCCACCATCGAGAATCGCCGCGCCGTGCTGGTCGCCTTGCTGGCCGAACTGGCAACCGATTATGCCGATCTGCGCGCCACCCAGCTGCGCCTGGACATCGCCCGGCATAATCTCGGCATCGCCCAGCGCGCGCTCGACCTGACCAGTACCGAGTTCGCGCGGGGCCTGACCAATAATCTCACCGTTTCGCAGGCCCGCGCGCAGATGGAAAGCGTGCAGGCCACGGTGCCGGTTCTGCAGGCCCGGCAGGCCCGGCTGATCCACGCCATCTACGTGCTGACCGGCCGCTTCCCCGGCCAGCTCGAAACCCAGCTCGCCGTCGCCGCGCCGACGGTGCCCGCACCCCCCACCCTGCCGCTCAGCCTGCCGTCGGAGGTGGTTGCGAACCGCCCGGACATACGCGGTGCCGAGCGGAATCTGGCGGCCGCCACGGCGCGGATCGGCGTCGCCGTCTCGGATCTCTATCCGCATTTCTCGATCCCACTGCTGCTGATGCCCATGACCAGCTTCCCGGCCGAGGCCTTCACCGCGGCCAGCCTCAGCTGGACGATTGGCCTGACCGCGACTGAAGGCATCTATGAGGGTGGCCGGCGCACCGCGCGGGTAGACGAGGCCAGGGCGGCCGCCGAGATCGACCGGATCGCCTATCGCCAGACCGTGCTGAACGCCTTCCGCGAAGTCGAGGACGCGTTGGTCAATCTGCAATTCGAGGCGCTCCGCCGCGGCTCGCTGCAGGCCGCCCTGAAAGACAGCAAAGCCGCCTCCGATCAGGCCGAGCGGCTCTACGCCGCCGGCCTGACCGATTTCCTGAATGTGCTGAGTACCGACCGCACATTATTCGCCGCCGAGGACGAGCTGGCTTTGAGCGATCTCGCCTATGACGAGCAGGTCATCACCCTTTACCAGTCGCTTGGCGGCGGCTGGCAGGCGGTGACGTTCGGAGACGAGAAGCGATAGGTTTTTTCTATCGCAGCATATAATTGCCCGGCTTGAAGGCCCCCGTGCCGACTGACATCTTTGCGCAAAGAGGCTGGAGCATAGCGTATGCCACACGACGAATCCTGGAATGCAACGCAAGCTAGGGCAATTATCGACGCCCATGCCGCTTTGCCCGGGGCAGCTTTGCCGATCCTTCACGCGCTTCAGGACCGCTTCGGCTACATCCCCGACCCCGCGATCCCGCTGATCGCGGACGCGCTCAATGTCAGCCGCGCCGACATGCATGGCATTGTCAGCTTCTATCACGATTTCCGCCATGCGCCGCCAGGTCGCCACGTTCTGAGGCTCTGCCGGGCGGAAGCCTGCCAGTCGACCGGCGCCGCCGCGCTGGCCACCGCCCTGCTGGACCGCCTGGGCATCGCCTGGGGCGGCACCACCTCGGATGGCCGCCTGACCGTGCTGCCCGTCTATTGCCTGGGCCTGTGCGTCTGTGGCCCAGCCGCATTGCTGGACGGCGAGCCGATCGGCGAGCTGGACGAAGCCAAACTGGCGGAGATCGCCGCATGACCCGCATCTTCATCCCCCGCGACGTTGCCGCCCTCGCCAAGGGCGCGGAAGCCGTCGCCAGCGCCTTGGCGATCCCGGGCGTGGAGATCGTGCGCACAGGCACGCGCGGCATGATCTGGCTGGAACCGCTGATCGAGGTCGAAACGCCGCAAGGCCGCATCGGCTACGGCCCGGTCCGCGCCGGCGACGTTCCGGGCTTGCTCGCAGCCGGATTGTTGCAGGGTGGGAATCATGAATTGCGCATCGGCCGGCCGGAGGAGCGCCCTTTCCTCGCTGCCCAGACGCGCCTGACCTTTGCGCGGTGCGGCATCGTCGATCCGCTGTCGCTGGCCGATTTTCGTGCCCATGGCGGCCTGAAAGGGTTTGAGCGGGCGCGCCAGCTGGGCGGGGCGGGCATCGTGGCGGAGGTGACGAAATCCGGCCTACGCGGACGCGGCGGCGCAGGCTTCCCGACCGGCATCAAGTGGAAGACGGTGCGGGAGGCCGGGGATGGCCAGAAATACATCGTCTGCAACGCCGACGAAGGCGATAGCGGCACCTTCGCCGACCGCATGATGATGGAAGGCGATCCCTTCGCCCTGATCGAAGGCATGACCATCGCCGGCCTCGCCGTGGGCGCAACCCAAGGCTATATCTACAGCCGATCCGAATACCCCCACGCCAACGCCACCATGCGCGCGGCCATCCGCATCGCCGAGGAAGCGGGCGTGTTCGGGCCGGATTTCCAACTGGAATTGCGCGTCGGCGCCGGCGCCTATGTCTGCGGCGAGGAGACCTCCCTGCTGGAAAGCCTGGAAGGCAAACGCGGCATGGTCCGCGCCAAGCCGCCTTTGCCGGCCCATGTCGGATTATTCGGCCGCCCCACCGTCATCAACAATCTTTTATCACTTGCCACAATCCCCACGATTCTGGCCCAAGGCGCTGATTTCTATGCCGGTTTCGGCATGGGACGGTCGCGCGGCACAATGCCCATCCAGCTCGCCGGCAACATCCGCCATGGCGGCCTGTTCGAAACCGGCTTCGGCATCACGTTAGGCGAACTCGTGATGGATATCGGCGGCGGCACCGCCAGCGGAAAACCGGTGCGCGCCGTGCAGGCGGGGGGGCCGCTGGGGGCCTATTTCCCGCCTTCGCTGTTCAGCACCCTATATGACTACGAGGCCTTCGCCGCGCAGGACGGGCTGATCGGGCATGGGGGGCTGGTGGTGTTCGATGACAGCGTCGACATGGCGGAAATGGCGCGGTTCGCCATGGAATTCTGCGCCGTCGAATCCTGCGGAAAATGCACGCCGTGCCGGATCGGCGCGGTGCGCGGACGGGAGACGATCGAGAAGATCGTGCGCGGCGAGGAGGTGGCGCGTAATATCGCGCTGTTGGAGGACCTGTGCGCCACGATGAAGTTGGGGTCGCTTTGCGCGCTGGGGGGCTTCACGCCGTATCCGGTGCTGAGCGCATTGCGCCATTTCGAAGCCGATTTTCACGCCAAAGAGGGCAGTTTCGCATGAATAGGATCGTCGAGATCGACTATGGAACGCCCGCCGTTTCGCAAAATGCCTCGCAAATTGTGACGGTAACGCTGACGATTGACGGGATGTCCGTCGCGGTGCCGGAAGGCAGCTCGGTGATGCGGGCGGCGATGCTGGCCGGCGTCGAGGTGCCCAAGCTGTGCGCGACCGACAGCCTCGATGCGTTCGGCTCGTGCCGGCTGTGCCTGGTGGAGATCGAGGGCCGGAACGGGACCCCCGCATCCTGCACGACGCCGGTGGCGCCGGGCATGGTGGTGACGACGCAGAGCGAGAAGTTGAAGTCGCTCCGGCGGGGGGTGATGGAGCTGTACATCTCCGACCATCCGCTGGATTGCCTGACCTGTGCTGCCAATGGCGATTGCGAGTTGCAGGACATGGCAGGTGCGGTGGGCTTGCGCGAGGTGCGCTATGGCTTCGGCGGCGAGAATCACCTGGTGCAGGAGAAAGACGAGAGCAATCCGTATTTCACCTTCGATCCCGCCAAATGCATCGTCTGCTCGCGCTGCGTGCGGGCCTGCGACGAGGTGCAGGGGACGTTCGCGCTGACCATCGCGGGACGAGGCTTCGAGTCGAAGGTTTCACCGGGCGGGATGGATTTCCTGTCCTCGGAATGCGTGAGCTGCGGGGCCTGTGTGCAGGCCTGTCCGACGGCGACGCTGATCGAGAAATCGGTGATCGAGATCGGCCAACCCGAGCATAGCGTGGTGACGACCTGCGCCTATTGCGGCGTGGGGTGCAGTTTCAAGGCGGAGATGCGCGGCAACGAGCTGGTGCGCATGGTGCCCTACAAGGACGGCCAGGCGAATCATGGCCATTCCTGCGTGAAGGGGCGGTTCGCCTGGGGGTATGCGACGCATCGCGAGCGTGTGCTGAAGCCGATGTTGCGGGCGAAGATCAGCGATCCCTGGCGCGAGGTGTCGTGGGACGAGGCGCTGGGGCATGTCGCCCGCGAATTCGCGCGCATTCAGGCGGCGCATGGGGTGGATTCGATCGGGGGGATCACCTCCTCGCGCTGCACCAATGAGGAGACCTATCTGGTGCAGAAGCTGGTGCGCGCCGGCATGGGCAATAACAACGTGGATACCTGCGCGCGTGTGTGCCACTCGCCGACCGGGTACGGGCTGGGGACGGCGTTCGGCACCTCGGCCGGGACACAGGATTTTGACAGCGTCGCGCAGGCCGACGTGATCATGGTGATCGGCGCCAATCCGACGGATGGGCATCCGGTGTTCGGCAGCCGCATGAAGCAGCGGCTGCGCGAGGGGGCGCGATTGATCGTGGTGGACCCCCGCCGGATCGATCTGGTGCGGACGCCGCATGTGCGGGCGGATTTCCATCTGCCGCTGCAGCCCGGGACCAATGTGGCGGTGCTGACGGCGATGGCGCATGTGATCGTGACCGAGGGGCTGGTGGATGAGGCCTTCGTGCGCGAGCGCTGCGATTGGGACGAGTTGCAGGGTTGGGCGGCGTTCGTGGCCGATATCAGGCATAGCCCCGAGGAGGTCGAGAAGATTTGCGGGGTGAAGGCGGCCGATCTGCGCGGCGCGGCGCGGCTTTATGCCACTGGCGGGAATGCCGCGATCTATTACGGGCTGGGGGTGACGGAGCACAGCCAGGGTTCGACGACGGTGATGGCGATCGCCAATCTGGCGATGGCGACGGGCAATCTGGGGCGGCCCGGCGTGGGGGTGAACCCGCTGCGTGGGCAGAACAATGTGCAGGGTTCTTGCGACATGGGCAGCTTCCCGCACGAGTTTTCCGGCTATCGCCATGTGTCCGACGGCGCCACGCGGGAGAGTTTCGAGCGGCTTTGGGGTGTGCGTTTGCAATCCGAGCCCGGCTTGCGCATTCCGAACATGCTGGATGCGGCCGTGGAGGGGACATTCCTGGGATTGTATATCCAGGGCGAGGACATCGTGCAGTCCGACCCCGACACGACGCATGTGACGGCGGGGCTGGCCGCCATGGAATGCGTGGTGGTGCAGGATCTGTTCCTGAACGAGACGGCGGATTACGCGCATGTGTTCCTGCCCGGCTCGACCTTCCTGGAAAAGGACGGGACGTTCACCAATGCGGAGCGGCGCATCAACCGGGTGCGAAAGGTGATGCCGTCGCGGTCCGGCATGGCGGATTGGGAGATCACCCAGGCGCTGGCGCGGGCGATGGGGCTTGCATGGAACTATGCCCATCCGAGCGAGATCATGGACGAGATCGCCATGATGACCCCGACCTTCAGAGGGGTGAGCTACGAGACGCTGGACCAGTACGGCTCTGTGCAATGGCCGTGCAACGAGCAGGCGCCCGCGGGGACGCCGGTGATGCATATTGATCATTTCGTGCGCGGGCGCGGGCGGTTCATGATCACCGACTACGTGCCGACCGAGGAGCGCAGCGGGCCGCGCTTCCCGTTGTTGCTGACCACCGGGCGCATCCTGAGCCAGTACAATGTGGGCGCGCAGACGCGGCGCACGGCGAATGTGGTCTGGCATGAGGAAGATGTGCTGGAGATCCATCCGCATGATGCCGAGCAGCGCGGCGTGCATGAAGGCGCCTGGGTGCGGGTGCAGAGCCGGGCGGGCGAGACCAGCCTGAGGGCGCGGGTGACGGACCGGGTGGCGCCGGGCGTGGTGTACACCACCTTCCACCACCCGATGACGCAGGCCAACGTCGTGACGACCGACCAGTCGGACTGGGCGACGAACTGCCCGGAATACAAGGTGACCGCGGTGCAGGTGTCGCCGTCCAACGGGCCCACGGATTGGCAGGAGCGCTATGCCGCGCATAGCGAGCGAAGCCGGCAGATACTGGAAGTGGGGGCGGCGGAATGATGAACGAGATACCGCCGCCGTTCCGGCCGCTGCCGCGCAAGCTGTGGCGTGACGGCGCGGCCAGCGAGGGTGACCGCGCGGTGGCCGAGGAAGTGCCTGTGGCGTTCAGCTACGACAATGCCGCCCATGCGGTGATGATGGCGACGCCGGCGGATCTGGAGGATTTCGCGGTCGGGTTCAGCCTGACCGAGGGCGTGGTGACGCATGCGGCCGAAATCTCCGAGTTGGAGATCGTCGGCGTGCCGGCCGGGGTGAATCTGCGGATGTGGCTGACGGGAGGACCGTCCGACGCATTCGCGGCGCGGCGGCGGCGCTATGCGGGGCCGGCGGGGTGCGGGATGTGCGGGCTGGAAACGCTGGCCGAAGCCAACCGGGCAGTGCCGGTGGTGACATCCGGGCTGCGCGTGTCCAGTGGCGATGTCGCCGCAGCCGTGGCGGCGCTGCCGGCGCTGCAGGCGTTGAACATGCGGACGCGGGCGGTGCATGCGGCGGCGTTCTGGCAGCGCGGCCATGAGTTGGTGGCGCGCGAGGATGTGGGCCGGCACAACGCGCTGGACAAGCTGGCGGGCGCGCTGGCGCGGGCGGGGCGGAGTGCGGCGCGGGGCATGGTGGTGATGTCCAGCCGGATTTCCATCGAACTGGTGCAGAAAGCGGCGATGATCGGGGCGCCGGTGCTGGTGGCGGTGTCCGCCCCCACGGCCCTGGCGGTGCGGATTGCGGAGAACGCGGGCATTACGCTGGTGGGCATTGCCCGCGGCGATGGGTTCGAGGTGTTCAGCCACCCCGAGCGTGTGGTTCTGGATGCGAGCGCGGCGGAGGTGCACGATGTCGCCTGAGCATCACCGCACAGAACATAAAAGGGACGAGAAGCTGGTGGCGATGGCCAACCAGATCGGGCTGTTTTTCAGCAGCCAGGCAGACGGCCGGGCGGCGGCGGATATTGCCACGCATCTGCGCAAGTTCTGGACCCCGCATATGCGGGCGGCGATCGTGGCGCATCTGGATGAAGGCGGCGCGGGCCTGTCGCCGACGGTGCACGAGGCGGTGGGGCTGTTGCGGGATGCCGCGACCACGCGCCGGGAGGACATGCGGCAACCGACAGGTTGAAGGTGGCGAAAGTAACGAGTCTGGTTGTGACACCGATCGGGGACATGGCAAGAGACCACAGAGCTGGTGGGGAAGTTGAACCGCACGCTGCGCGGTTGGGCGAACTACTTTAACGTAGGTACCGTCAACAAGGCGTATCGGGCACTCGACAACTACGCGGCTATGCGGTTGCGTCGGTGGTTGCCACAACAATAATAATATCGTAATAAATAAAAATAAGAAACTAGGGGGAATGCCATGTCCTTACTGTCGAGTCTCGACCGGGAGCATATCGTGGCCGAGCCCGGCTTCAGCCGGTGGCTGGTGCCGCCGGCCGCACTTTGCGTGCATCTGTGCATCGGACAGGCCTATGCGTTCAGCGTGTTCAACCTGCCGATGACGCGGCTGATCGGCATCACCGCCCCGGCCCCCGACGACTGGAAGCTGACGCAGCTTGGCTGGATCTTCAGCATCGCCATCGTGATGCTGGGCGTGTCCTCGGCCGTGGCGGGAAGCTGGCTGGATCGGGTGGGGCCGCGCAAGGCGATGCTGCTGGCGGCGAGTTGCTTCGGCGGCGGCTTCCTGGTGGCGGCCTTTGGCGTGGCGGTGCATCAGCTTTGGCTGGTGTATCTCGGCTATGGCGTGCTGGGCGGATGCGGGCTGGGCATTGGCTATATCTCGCCGGTGAAGACGCTGATCACCTGGTTTCCGGACCGGCCCGGCATGGCGACGGGCATGGCCATCATGGGCTTCGGCGGCGGGGCGATGATCGCATCTCCCTTGTCCGTCTGGCTGATGCGGCAATTCTCCACCGCCACGCATGTGGGCGTGGCCGAGGCCTTTGTTGTGCTGGCCGTCGTGTATTTCTGCTTCATGGCCGTGGGATCGGCCATTGTGCGGGTGCCGGCGGCCGGGTGGCAGCCCGCGGGATACGTACCGCGCGCGCGGACGGGCAAACTTATCACGACGGAGAACGTGACGCTGGAGCGGGCGGTGCGGACACCGCAATTCGTGCTGCTGTGGCTTGTGCTTTGCCTGAACGTGACGGCGGGGATTGGCGTGCTGGGCCAGGCCTCGGCGATGATCCAGGAGACCTTCGCCGGGCGGATCACGCCGGTGGCGGCGGCGGGCTTTGTTGGGCTGTTGAGCCTGTTCAACATGGGCGGTCGGTTCCTCTGGGCCTCGGTGTCCGACTATATCGGGCGGAAGGCGACCTATTGCGTATTCTTCCTGCTGGGGATTGCGCTGTATGCGGCGGTGCCGAGCGCGGCGCATATCCATAGCGTGGCGCTGTTCGTGGCCTGCTACTGCATCATCCTGAGCATGTATGGCGGCGGGTTCGCGACCATTCCGGCCTATCTGAAGGACGTGTTCGGCGTGCAGTTCGTGGGGGCCATTCACGGCCGGCTGCTGACGGCCTGGTCGGCCGCCGGGGTGTTGGGGCCGGTGCTGGTGAATTACATCAGCGACTATCAGATCAACCACGGCGTGGCGCGGGCGGATAGCTATTCGTTCACGATGTACATCATGGCCGCGCTGCTGGTACTGGGGCTGATCTGCAACCTGCTGATGTACCCGGTGCGTGAACGCCACATCGACATGGAAGGGGCGCGGGCATGAAACTGGTATTGGCCTGGGGGTTTGTGGGGATTCCGTTGGCGTGGGGGGTGTTCGGGACGCTGAGCAGCGCGATGGCGCTGTTCCGGTAGGCAGGCGACGGGGCGCTGCCTGCAGCCGCGACGCGGCAGCGCCCTCCCCCGGCTCCATCGGCTCGATTACCCGCCCCCCCCCCGCCCCGGCTCACCATGGCCGGGACAGGCCCGCACAATCCATGCGCGCAGCATGTCACGTGCCGAACCTCGTTCAGATTCTTGTTGAATGACCCCACAAGGCGGCCCAATGTTACGGGGAAATGTTTATTCCCCGTGTCGTGGGGAATGTCGGCGAAGACAGTCCCGGGCTGCCGCCAAACGACCCCGACGGGCTGTCGGACTGAGCCAAAATCAGGGTTTTTGGCATTTTGTATCGTCCGCACGCGGTACATTGGAAATTAGCCACGCCAGTTCGGTCGCTTTCAGCCCGATAGTTGCGTGGACGGCTTAAGTTCCGACAGACCGCCGGGGAGCTGACGCCATGCGGTATGTCGAGCCATGGCTGATGACAGGGGCCGCCATCGTTGCGCCGTATGGCGGCGCAGACGCACAGTTTACCGTGCCGGCCCCGCAAGCCGTGGCGCCGACCGGCGCCGAGTTGTTCGCGAACCAGTGCGGCACCTGCCATTCCGCGAAGCCGAACGACACGCCGCGCCAGGGACCGAACCTGTTCGGCGTTTTCGGCCGCAAGGCCGGGAGCTTTCCGGGCTTCCACTATTCGCCGGGCTTCGCGCAAGCCGATTTCGTGTGGGACGAGGTGCATCTGGATGCCTGGCTGACCAAGCCGCAGAACGTGATCAAAGGGGCCGTGATGGCGTACCAGCAGCCCGACGCCACCAACCGCAAGACCATCATCGTGTGGCTCAGGGAGCAGCATTGAATGGCCAAGCCCATTCACGCCATGATACGCGTGCTGGATGAGGCACGCTCGGTGGCGTTCTATCGCCGCGCCTTTGGCTTGCAGGTCACAGACCGGTTCGCCTTTGACGGGTTCACGCTGGTTTATCTGTGCGGGCCGGAAGACGATTTCGAGCTGGAACTCACCATCAATCACGACCGCACGACGCCGTATCCGCTGGGCGAAGGATACGGACATATCGCCTTCGTGGTGGGCGACATTGACGACGAGCATGCGCATTTCGTTCGCGAGGGGCTGGACCCTGGCGCGCTGAAGGAATTCCATCGCGACGGCGCACTGATGGCGAAGTATTTTTTCGCCACCGATCCAGATGGATACCGCATCGAAATATTGCAGAAGCACGGGCGCTATCGCTGAACAAACAACAAAGCCGACCAAGGGAGGGGGAACGCAAACCATGAGGAACATCGACAAACGCACGCAAGTCAGCCGCCGCATCTTCCTGCGCGGTACCGCAACCGCAGTGCCCGCCGTGGCCGCCGGCCTGGCCGTCACCGCGCGATCGGCTTGGGCGCAGGGGGCAAAGAGCCTGACGCCGCACACGATGTCCACATTGGTGGTTGCGGCGCGCGATATTTTTCCGCATGACCGGCTGGCCGATAGTTACTACATGGTCGCTGTCGACGGCTATGACAGCGCGGACCCGAAGCTGCGCGCGCTGATGGAATCGGGCGTGGCGTCGCTGGACGCCGAGGCAGGCAAGCGGTTCGGCCGGCCCTATATGGAGGTGGCCTGGGAAGAGGATCGCGTGACCGTGCTGCGCGTTGTGGAGAACGGCGCTTTCTTCAAGAAGCTGCATGGCGACTTGATCGTTTCGTTGTACAACCAGAAGCCGGTTTGGGCGAGATTCGGCTACGAGGGGGCGTCAGCCGACAAGGGCGGTTACATCAATCGCGGCTTCGACGACATCGACTGGCTGCCGACGGCATAAGGGGGAAATGGTCATGGCACAATTCGACCTGAACGACGACAGCGTGGTTTGCATTGTCGGCTCCGGCGCCGGCGGTGGCACGCTCGGCAATGAGCTGGCGCAGAAAGGCGTGAACGTGGTGATACTGGAGGCCGGCGGGCGCCACGAAATACCGGATTTCATCAACGATGAATGGGCGAGCTTCGCCCAGCTTGCCTGGGCAGATATGCGCACGACCTCGGGAAGTTGGCGGGTGGCGCATGACTTTCCCAATCTGCCGGCCTGGATCGTCAAGGCGGTCGGCGGATCGACGGTGCACTGGGCGGGCGCTTCGCTGCGCTTTCAGGAGCACGAGTACAAGGCACGCAGCACTTACGGCGCAATCCCGGGCACCAATTTGATGGACTGGCCGCTGACGCTGCAGGAAATGGAGCCGTGGTACGCGAAGGCCGAGTTCAAGATGGGCACGACCGGGACCAACGACATTCCGCGGCTGCCGGGCAACAATAATTTCAAGGTGCTCGCGGCCGGGGCGCGGAAGATCGGGTACAAGGAAGTGCATACCGGCAATATGTCGATCAACAGCCAGCCGCGTGACGAGCGCGGTAGTTGTCAGCAAATCGGCTTCTGCTTCCAGGGCTGCAAGTCCGGCGCGAAATGGTCGACGCTGTACACCGAGATTCCCAAAGGTGAGGCCACCGGCAAGCTGGAAGTGCGGCCGGGCGCGATGGCCGTGAAGCTCGAGCACGACGCCAAAGGCAAAGTGACGAGCGTGGTCTATGTCGATGCCAACGGCGCGATGCATCGCCAGAAAGCCCGCGTGGTCGCTGTCGCCGGCAACTCGCTGGAAAGCCCGAGGCTGCTGCTGAACTCTGCCTCGCCGATGTTTCCGAACGGGTTGGCCAACGGCTCCGGCCAGGTGGGGCGCAACTACATGCGGCATGTGACGGGCAGCGTGTATGCCGCGTTCGATCGGCCGGTGCACATGTATCGCGGAACCACCATGGCCGGCATTGTGCGCGACGAGTCACGGCTGGACACCAGCCGGGGTTTCGTCGGTGGCTACGAGTTGGAGACGCTGTCGCTCGGCCTGCCGTTTCTGGCGGCGTTTCTCAATCCCGGTGCCTGGGGGCGCAGCTATACCAGCGCGCTGGACGACTACAGCAACATGGCGGGGCTGTGGATTGTTGGCGAGGACATGCCGCGCGAAACCAATCGCGTGACGCTCGATCCCAAGGTGAAGGATAAGAATGGCCTGGCTGTCGCGAGTGTGCATTACGACGATCACGACAACGATATGAAGATGCGCGCGCATGCCTATGGGCGTGGCTCGGCGATCTATGAGGCGGTGGGCGCGGTGCGCACCTTCCATACCACGCCTTATCCCAGCACGCATAATCTGGGCACGAATCGCATGAGTGCCTCGCCGCGCGATGGCGTGGTGAACAAATGGGGCCAGACGCATGAGGTGAAGAACCTGTTCGTCTCCGACGGCAGCCAGTTCACCACCGGCGCGGCGTGCAACCCGACGCTGACGATCGTGGCGCTGGCGATCCGGCAAGCGGATACGATGACGGGCATGATGAGCAAAGGGGAAATTTAGACAGGCCGAATCCTGCTCCATCATTGGAATGGCTCGCGCATCGGGAGCAGATGCTGTCGCTGCATGATTTCCATTGGGAGCGGATGCTGTGGGTGAACTGTCTGGCGTCAGTTCCTTCGCGGGAATGACCGATGCGGAACTCGATCGGTTATGGGCGGGGGGGAGAGTTCTCACACCGCGGGATGGCGCGCGGATTTTTGCGCAGGGTGACGCGGCAGACTCCGTTTATGTGGTCCTTGGCGGAGACGGTCACGTTCGCATCGGCACGACGCACCAGACCAGCAAGGGCTTGATGGTCGAGGTTTGTCAAGCCGGCGACATATTCGGCGAGATCGGCGTGATCGACGCTAGCGTGCGAAGCGCGGATGCCTTGGTGCAGGGACGCATACGCTTGCTTCGCATCGGCGGTCCTGTCTTTCTCGCGGTCCTCGCCGATAGCCCCACGCTGGGCGTAAATCTGTGCCGGATGCTCGCCAGGCGGCTGCGCTGGACGTTCACCCTGTTCGAGGATGCCGCGTTCGAAAGCCTCGAGGTCCGGCTGGCGCGACAGGTGCTTTATCTGGCCAAGCACGAGGGACGGCGCGTGGGCGACACCGTGCAGCTCGCCGGCCGATTTCGGCAGGGCGATCTCGCGGACCTGCTTGGCGCGACGACCCGCAGCATCATTACCATCCTGAACGCCTGGCGAACTTCCGGTGTGGTGATTTACGATGCCCAGAAGGCACGCCTGACGATTTGCAAAGAGGCGGAATTGCAGAGCTTGCTTGATGATGCCGCCCGTTGACGGGACGCACCGCCGGCGATCGCCCGGCGCCGGAATGTCCGCACCCTGCCCGCGACAGATGCCGGGAGTTCGTACGAAATCTGGCACAGTTGCGTACGTTGTAGAAGAGCTCTAGACGTTAGCGACCGCGAAGGGTTGGAGGCTGCGCGGGATCGGGCGGTTTCACTCGTCGGAATTCGTGGCGCCGGGAGCGACGTCGAGACCGAATTCATGTTGTCTTGGGCCGCCCGGGCCGACATCCAGACCCCATTCAGGCTGTCCTGTGTCACGCTCCGATGGCGCGATCAGGGCGCAGCCGATCACGGCGGCAAGCAAGGCAATCGCGGCAATCAGGAACGTTACCATCATGTTTCTCCATGCTTGCGTCCGGCAGCGCTGTAACGCCGGGTATTGACCTTTCCAGAGCGGGTCCTTCCCGCTGCGATCACCATGCGCGTATCGGTAGGCATTCGATCTGAAATGCTTCAGGACGCGGTCGGCATCGGCCTGGGTTCCGGCGCGCGGAAAATCAATTGAGGAACAGACGCGCCGCTGTAAGATGCGGAATTATGGGGGACCCAGCGTGCCCAGCTGTCTCTTCACTTTTGCATCCGCGGCGAAATGCTGGACCATTCATTCCAGGCGCGTTCCGCGTCGGCTACCAGGCGGGCTGGCCGTGTCCCGCATAGCCATGTTGTGCGTCGCAGTATTGGGGGTGGCGGCTCTGGGGTCTGCGATGGTGCCCGCGCTGATGGCTCCCGCGATGGCCGGCAAGCCGGCACATGGGATCGATGAGCTGGTCCCAAAGTTGTTGCCTGCGGTGGTGAACATCTTCAACACCCGTTTCGCTGATGCGTCGGCACAACAGGGCCCTTCCGACCCTGCCGCTCCGGCGCCGCCGGAACCGAAGCGCAGTCTTGGATCCGGCTTCATCATCGATCCCAACGGCATCATCGTGACCAATGCGCACGTGATCAAAGATGCAGACGAAATCAGCGTGACTTTGCAGGATAACACGACATTGCGCGCCGCCGTCATCGGTGCCAGCTCGAT
>DASXIW010000173.1:0-1523 GCA_036497785.1 Acetobacteraceae bacterium
ATCGGCTTTCGCTATGGGCAGCGCCACATGATCGAAATGGACTGCCGCGAGCCGGTCCGCCAGGCATTGGCCTGCCCGGCGCTAGGCGCCGACCACGTGATCGATTTGACCGCGGTGATTGGCGGACTGGGAGCCACGGAGATGACGGCGGATATTGCCATCGAGATGGACCAGGGTGGTCTGCCGAATACGTTCGTGCCGGGCCGGAACCTGCTGTTCCTGACCTGTGCCGCCGCGCTTGCCTATCGCCGGGGGTTGCGCCGGATCGTGGCAGGGATGTGCGAGACGGACTACTCCGGCTATCCCGACTGCCGCGACGACACGATCAAGGCGATGCAACTCGCGCTCAATCTAGGAATGCAGCGGCGCTTCATCCTGGAGACGCCGCTGATGTGGCGGGACAAGGCCGCGACCTGGGCACTCGCTGCCGCGCTGGGCGGCCCGGCGCTGGTAGCACTCATTCAAGAATGCACCCATAGCTGCTATCTGGGCGATCGCAGCAAGCGCCACCCTTGGGGTTTCGGATGCGGCACATGCCCGGCGTGCCTGCTGCGGGCCCATGGATGGGATCGCTGGGTGAAGGCGGGCAAGCCGGCGTTGTCCGCCGAATTTTGATCTTTCCTGACAGGAGATTTCGACGATGAAGACGCCAACCGCCTCCGCAACCCTCGCGACGAGCGTATTGGCGGTCTGTTTGCTGGCGATCGGCCTGGACGCGCGGGCTGCGCAGCCGATCGCGTTGCGTGTCAGGACCGCCGGCGATCTCGCTGAACTTTGCGGTGCCAATCCGAAGGAGCCGGCGGCTGACGCCAAGATCAATTACTGCCACGGCTTTGCCCAGGGCGTGGTCGATCTCGAATTGCAGCACACTGCCGACAAGAAACCGTTCTGTTTCCCCTCGCCCGCGCCCAGCCGGACCGCCACCCTGGGCGAGTTTGTCAACTGGGTGCGCGCGATGCCCGACCATCGCAGCCTTCCGGCGACGGACGGATTGTTCCAGTTCCTGGGCGAACGATTCCCCTGCAAGTAGGGGTGACGAGATGACTTCGCACCTCCCGGTGGTCGCCGTTACTTTTGCCGTGCGGCCGGCGGAGCGCGCCGTGATTGCAGAGGCGCTCAGTGATGCGGCCCGAGCCACGTATCTGGTTGACCTGGACGAGGCGGAGCGTACGGCAGTTTTGCGGGACGCGACCGCGATCCTGGCGCGCGATACCGGGCGCGATCTGCGGCCGGGCGAGACCGCCCACATCCGGTCCGCCAGCCTCATCCAGTTCCTGACCGCGGGCATCGACTTCGTGAAGCTGCGCGAACTGCCGCCCGGCATCGCGGTCGCGAGCAACGGCGGCGCCTACGCCGAACCGATGGCGGAGCATGCGCTGGCGATGACGCTGGCCGTGGCGAAGCGCCTGATGGCGGAGCACGCAGCGCTGGCACGCGGTGAATTCAACCAACAAACGCGAAACCGGACCCTGGCGGGAAGGATCTGCGGTGTCCTGGGGTTTGGCGGCATCGGCGTGGCAACC
>DASXIW010000174.1:0-2752 GCA_036497785.1 Acetobacteraceae bacterium
GCCGCCGGCGGGTTCATGGATGTGCGGATAGTGGTCCGGGGTGTAGGCCAGCCGTCCGCTCCAGCCATGTGTCCAGCGGACATCGCGCAGCACCGGCCATAGCTGTGCCGCGTAACGCGTCAGGTAGTGCAGCGCGTCGGGCGACACGACGTCACGCTGGACGCTGCGCCCACCGATCAGCAGCCGGTTATCTGGATCGAAGCGATAATACACCGTCACGCTGCCGATCTCGTATAACGCCGAGCGCACCGGCATGATCGCCTGCACCACCGCATCCGGCAGCGGTCCCGTCGCGGCGATTGCGCTGGACAGCGGCACCAGGCTGCGCCGCAGCCCCGGCCACACATCGCTGGTATAGCCGTTGGTCGCCAGGATCAGCTTTTCCGCCGTCACCACGCCGCTCGCCGTCTCGACCGCCCAGCCACCGCCGGCCTTGCGCACCCGGCGCACCGAAGTCCCGCCATACACCGCGGCCCCTTGGCGCATTGCCGCCTGCGCCAGTCCCCGCGCAAAGCCCAGCGGGTTCACCTGCCCGCCGCGGCGGTCCAGCATCGCGGTTCGGTAGCGCGACGTGCCGGTGGCCGTGGCAACATCATCCCGCTCCAGCAGCGAAACCGGCAAGCCACGCCGCATCCACTGTTCCGCCGACGCCGCGACTTCCCGCCCGCCGCGCATGGAGATCGCCGTCCGCAGCGTCCCCGATTGCAGTGCCGCGCAGAAAATCTGCTGCCGCCGGATCAGGTCGAACACAAAATTCGGCGCTTCCCCCGACAGCGCCACCATCCGCGCGCCCAGATCCGCCCCGAAGTCTGCCTCGACCTGATCGGGATCGTGCTTCAGCCCAGGATTGACCTGCCCGCCATTGCGTCCCGAGGCGCCCCAGCCCGGCTCGTGCGCCTCCAGCACCACCACATCGACGCCCTTCTCGGCCAGATGCAGAGCTGCGGAGAGGCCGGTAAATCCACCCCCCACCACCACGACCGAGGCCCGCCGATCGCCCGCCAGGGGCTGCGTTGCCGGCGCCGCAGGCGCAGTATCGGCATACAGGCTGGGCGGCAGCGGCAGCGCAGAGGTCTGGAGCATGGACTTGCATTCAAATCCGCCAAGCTCCGCCGCGCAACGCCCGGGTCCCGACACCACGCCACGTTCCCGGAGGGTCGATCTGCAGGGTTGCGGGGCGCGGTCCAACCGGCTAGGAAACCCGCCGCCGCAACCACGGATGGGCGCGTAGCTCAGCGGTAGAGCATTCGCTTCACACGCGAGGGGTCACAGGTTCAATCCCTGTCGCGCCCACCATCCTGGTCGGGCAACGCTTCGAGCGGGTTCGCGCACGGATCTAATGGTGATGAGCATGCTCATCACTCGGCGCCGCTCCACCGAGGTGGTCGCAAATCGTCCGTATCGTCGCCACCAACCGTTCGGGATGCTTGGATACCTGGTCCTGTGGCAGAATCGCTCGCAGCCAGCCATCCGGGTCTACCAGGTACCCGGGCACCGACGGGGCGGAAGGCGACAACCCCGCCGTGATGGCAAAGGCGGCGCGAGCGTCCGGCGTCTCGGCGACGCAGCCTTGGTTCGGGCGTCGGCCGGTCAGATACAGCGCAACAACCGGAAAGCCGTCCTGCGGCGGTATAACCGGCGGTCCGGTGACGTGCGATGCTGCCGCTGTGATCACCAAAACAACCTTGCCGCGCAAATCCGACAGTTGCGAAGCCGA
Organism: Acetobacteraceae bacterium; assembly: GCA_036497785.1. Classification (GTDB taxonomy): domain Bacteria; phylum Pseudomonadota; class Alphaproteobacteria; order Acetobacterales; family Acetobacteraceae; genus DASXIW01. Next base: position 1,718 of record DASXIW010000174.1, read on the forward strand.
GTTGCCGGCGCAGCGAACCGGCATTGCCGGCGGCAGCGATCGAGCGCTTTCCATGCGCAGCGCAGTGCCGGCGTTGTTCGCCCGAATGTAGTCGATCAGGTCCCAGCGATCCGCCTCGGACAACTGTGCGGCAAAACCCGGCATCGCCACGCCGCCTTCGGGATCGCGCATGCCGTGGCCGATCCACCAGAACAAGTCTCCGTCGGGATGATCCCACAGATGCCCCGCGGTCAGATCCGCCGGATGTATGCGCAGCCCAGCCGAGGCCGGCCCATCGCCCTGCCCGCCCGTCCCATGGCAGTCCGCACATTGCGCCGCGTACAGCGCCTGGCCATGCACGATGGCGGCTGCGTTGAACCCCGTTGGCGAGGCATAAAAGCTGGTGGGATAGGCGTCCACCACCAGTAGCCCGAAACTAGGCGCCTGCCAGGCGATCACGCCAAGCGCCAGCAGCACCGCGACCGCGCGACCGCGCCGCCAGACCAGGGTGCCCGCCACCACCGCAAGGCAAGCACCGACCAAGCAAGCGGAAATCACCACCTCCCGCCGCAGTTCCGGCTCCGTCATCACAGCGAGACTGGGTCGCCACGGAAACGGCCAGTCCGGCTGCTCGTGCGCACCCGGCGTGGTCGAGGCCAGAAACCCCGCCGCCAGCACGATCGCCAGCCCGACCAATGTCTCCGCCCCGATCGAGTGCACCAATTGCCGCCGCGCCGTCTCGGCGCCGGCGTCGAACAGCCGATCGGTCAAGGTCAGCCGGTTGCGCGCCGCGAAACCCAGCGTGACCAGGAACAGGGTGATCTTGAGCAGCACGATGTGGCCATACTGCGTGCCGACCAGTGCCGGCAGCGTGCCCACCAATTCCATCCCCTGTGCCAGGCCCGAGGCGGCGAGCAGCAGCACGCAGCCGATGCCGATTGGCGAAAAATTCTGGCACAGTGCCGCCGCCTGCGACGCCGGTAAGCGGCGCAGGCAGAGCATCAACGGCAGCAGACTGCCCAGCCACGCGCTCGCCGCCAGCAGATGCAGCGCTTC
>DASXIW010000175.1:0-1984 GCA_036497785.1 Acetobacteraceae bacterium
TGTTGGGCGGGCGGGGCAGATGCTCCGCCGGAATCGGGTAGGGGCCGGGCGCTCCGATCGCAACCAGGACGAACGGCTCCAGGCCTGGGATGTTGACCGCCGCCCCGATCGCCGCCGGATCGAGGGTGAAGAACTGCCGCGCCGCCGGATCGTCCGCCGCGCTGAACCAGCCGGCCCGATCGCCGGGGCGGAGGTAGCCGGCAACGGCGACAGTACCGGCCGGTTCGTCAAGCGGGGCGGTGCGCTTTTGCGGGATCCATCCGCGATTCACCAGGACCGGCCGATCACCGTCACGCTCCAGCGGCACGATCTGATACGTGCCGAGCGTCGGGCCGCCGTTGGTGTCGCGCACCTCGGCGCCGAATGCGACGGCGCGGTCGAAGCGGAAGCGTCCGGTCGCAGCGACCTTGCTGTAGGGCGGCAGGGCATGCGCAGGAGTCAGCGGCACGGGTGGCTTTGTCTCGGCGGCGGCGATCTGTGCCAGGATGCGCTCCTTCCAGTGCAGCCGGTACACCTGCCAGGTGCCAAGGCCAATCAACACGGCCAGCATGACCAGGGTGCTCAGGCCGGGGACCAGGAATCGCCGATACGCCCCACGCGTCACAGTCCCATCTCTTTCGAGCGGTGGCGAAACTGGCCGGCGACGAGCGCGGCTTTCATCGGGCGGATCATCAGGATCGCGAGCGGCAGCGTCACCACCGGCCACAGCACCGCATGCACCCATAACGGCGGCGAGAAGTGGAACTCCACCCAGATCGCCAGGCCGACGATCACCGCGCCCAGCACCATGATGAGAATGACCGCTCCGGCGTCGCCGGTGTCGGAGCCGGCGAACTGCAGGCCACAGACCGGGCAAGCAGTCTGCAACGTCAGCAGCCCGGTGAAGAGCTTGCCCTCGCCGCAGCGCGGGCAGCGGCAGCGCAGAGCCGCCTGAAGCAGCGAGGGTGGGGTATCCGCCACCGCGGCAAAATTACTCCCCGGCGATCTGGCCCGCGCCGTACCAGTAGATGCAGACGAACAAAAACAGCCAGACGACATCGACGAAGTGCCAGTACCAGGCGGCGGCCTCGAAGCCGAAGTGCCGCTCCGGCGTGAACTGCCCTGCCCGCGCGCGGAACCAGCAGACGATCAGAAAGCAGGTGCCGATCATCACATGGAAGCCGTGGAAGCCTGTGGCGAGGAAGAACACCGACGGATATACGCCGCCGCCGCTGAACGCGAACGGCGCGTGGGAATACTCGATGCCCTGGCACAGCGTAAAACTAAGGCCGAGCAGGATCGTGAGGCCAAGCCCGCGGACCAGGCCCTTGCGGTCGCCCTCGAGCAGGCAATGGTGCGCCCAGGTCACCGTGGTGCCGGACAGCAGCAGGATCATTGTGTTGAGGAACGGCAGGTGGAACGGGTCGAAGGTATGGATGGTGGATGGCGGCCACACGGTCTGGCCGTTGCCCTGGGTTTCGGGCAGCAGCAGGAAGTTGAAATAGGCCCAGAAGAAGCCGACGAAGAACATCACCTCGCTGCCGATGAACAAGGTCATGCCGTAGCGCAGGCTGAGTTGGGCGATCGGGCTGTGGGCGCCGGGGGTGCGCGCCTCGCGGACCACTTGGCGCCACCAGAAGAACATCGTCGTCAGCACCGTGAGCGCGCCCAGGACCAGGAGCACGTAGCTGCCGTAATGGGCGGCGAGGACGATGCCGAACAGCAACATGAAGCCGCCCAAGGCGCCGATGATCGGCCACGGGCTGGGGTCGGGAAGGTGATAGGGATGCTTCAAACCCGAACTCACCAAGACCGGGCCACCGTGCGCTTCGCTCATGTTGTACTCATCACATCGTTGCCGGGGAAACCGCCCCGACCCGGCCGGCGCATCATCGCCAAATCGGGGGAGGAAGCAAGGCGAGGGGCTTTGCCCCCTCGACCCCCACTAAGGACCGTCGGCCCTTAGAACCCCGGTCTAGGCGATGTGCTGGAGAGGGGCTGCTCA
>DASXIW010000176.1:0-7219 GCA_036497785.1 Acetobacteraceae bacterium
CCTTCCTGCTCTCTGGACAATGTCTCAAGAGGCATCAGATCCTCCTATCGTGTTGTTGTGTGTTGGCCGCAATTAAGCCGAACCTGAGGGTTGCTCCGGCGGCTCCGGCGTGTTCGAGGGTGCCTCCCCGTGATCGGAAACGGGGGAAGGTTCGTTCACCTGAAGGGAGACCGCGTGACTCCGCTGGATCAGGGTCAGCAAGATCGTGCGGTTCAACATGTCAGGCTGCGTCAGGCGGTCCGACAGACTTGACTTCATCAGGCGGTGCAACAGCAAGTGACGCAGCTCGCCATCTTCCTGATACTCTTCCTTGTCGTCGTTACGAGATTCATCTCCGAGTACGCACGCAATTCCGTCTTCGAAGGCGAGCGCGATAAGTTCTTCCACAGGGTCCGCGTCTATGCCTTTCGCAATGATCGCCTTCGCCTCGTCGTCGAGTTCGTGTCTGGCGCCTGTTTCGTCGATTTTTTCAATTTTGATGAGCTCTCCCGTGTCTGTACGTATCGTGAAGGACACCAGCTCCGAACGGACTCCCGGGTCGGACGGCGATGGCCCGGATGAACGGGTTTCACCCCCGACCTTGGAAGATTTCGGCTTAGCAGCAGCTCCGGCACCGGAAACCATATAGATGCTCCTCTCGCTATCATGGCGAAGTTTCACGCAGGGTATTCAGCAACGCCGGCGATCGGGAAGAGCGCGATTTCGTGCCAAGTGCATTCGGAATCCGTCAGGACGAAGCGCAGGCATCCGACATCATCGATTGCAAAGCGCTGCAAACTCCATGTCCGACGTTGCATGGGACTGAACGATGCATCTGCAGCAAGGGCTACATACGCGCAGGCGACGGCCGCCACTATGCAAATTTGGCAACACGATCGGCCGCAGGGAATCTGTTGGATAAACAATGGGAAACTGGCTCATCTTCAGATAGCAGTTTGTCGCGGCATCGGCTCTGGCCGCACCGATCGGCATGGGCGCTGCACGCGACCCGTTGCGGCCGTCCGTTGCGATCAATGCGGTTGGTTCAAAGGGGACGGAAGGCGACGCCTGAAATTGAGATGTGATGCGTCCGCTGGACGAAGACCACGACTTCGACGGGCTGAAGATGCCTACGGCGCAAGCAAGACAGACGATATCACCTGAAGGAAACCGATCCAGCCAATAGAGTCATGGGTTCTCAAGGCTCCGCTACCGCATGCGGCAAGCAAGCGGTTTTCCTGTCGCGGGCTTGAACGGGTCCGGGGCTCTGGCCTTACTTCTTGCTTCCAACAGCGGAATCACAAAATCCGCCAAATTTTCCCCAGGAAATAAATGCGCCGGCACACCAGGCGCCGATGCCGCAGCGAGGTCGGTGGGTTGGTCGCCGATCAGCAGGCAGTGGGCGGGGTTGAGTCGCCAGTGGGATAGCAGGTCCAGCAGCATGCCGGGGCCGGGTTTGCGCCAGTTGTTAGCGCGGCGAGAGGCGGGCAGGGGGGCTTCGGGGTGGGTGGGGCAGTAGCGCAAATCGTCGATGGTGCCGCCGGCGGCGCGGATGGTGTCGGTCATCAAGGCGCTAAGGGCGGCGAATTCGGCTTCGGTGTAGTGGCCACGGGCGATGCCGGATTGGTTGGTGACGACGAAGACGTGCCAGCCGGCATCTGAGACTTTGCGGATGGTGGACAGCGCGCCGGGGATGAAATCGAAGCGGTCGCGTGCCGACCCAGCCGTGATAGACGTTGATGACGCCGTCGCGGTCGAGGAACAGAGCGCGGCGGTCGAGGCGGGTGGCGAGTTCGGATTGGGCTCGGGCGAGGTCGGCGGGGATGCCGATGTCGATGAAATAGCCGTGGGCGTTGGTGGCGCGCAAGGCGCCCGTGGCGGCGAGGCGGCGAGGATGTCGCGTTCGAGGGAGCAGATGGAGGATGGTGTCGAGCGCGCGGCAGTGTAAGAGGGAGATGCCGGCGTTGATTGTGCCGGGCGTGAAGATGTTCGGTGGGGGCGGGGCGTTCGCGAAAGCCGGTGATGCGGTCGCCGGTGGTTTCGGCGACACCGTAGCGGGAGGCGTTGTTCAGGCGGCAGAGGACGATGCGGCCGATGATGTCGGGCGAGTCGGTCGCGGCGTCGGCGAGCAATGTGGCGAGGTTGAAGTCGAGCCAGGAATCGCCGTTGCAAAGCAGGAAGCGGTCGTCGAGCAGATGGGCGGCCTGGGCCAGCGCGCCGCCGGCGCCGGCCTGTTGCTGTTCGCGGGCGCAGAGAATGCGCAAGGGGCGGGGGAGGGTGGCGTGGATGGTGGGGAGGGCGGCCTCGATGCTGTCGGCGGGATGGCCGGTGAGGAGGAGGATTTCTTCCACACCGAAGCGGCAGAGTTCGCGCAGGATCCAGGCGAGGATGGGGCGGTCGCCACAGGGGAGCAAAGGTTTTGGGGTGGCGGCGGTGAGGGTGCCCAGGCGGGTGCCGAGGCCCCCGACGAGGATGGCGGCCTGGCGAACGGTGGTGGGGGGGATAGTTGCTGACGGTATCTAGAAGATTTTCCAGCCTTCGGTGCCGTGGCGGGTGAAGTGGCAGGTCATCACCTGGCCTTCGCGGCGGGAGAGGGCGCGGATCACGTCCACGCGGCGTTCCGGGGCGATGAGGAAGGTCACGAAGCCGCCGCCGCCGGCGCCGGAGATTTGCCCGCGCGGGCACCGGAGGCGAGGGCTGCTTCGACGACATCGTCGATATGGGTGGTGCTGACATTGTCTGCGAGGCGCTTTTTGGAATCCCAGGTCTTGCGCATGCAGATTGCGAATTTGTCGAAGTCACCCTTCAGCAGGCATTCCTTCATGTGGAAGGCGTCTTCTTTCAGCGCGTGCATCGCATCGAGCGTGGTGCCGGTATGGCGGGTGAGGTTGTCGGTTTGTTGTTTGATGATGCGGGCCGATGAGCGGGAGACGCCGCTGTTGAAGAGGGCGAGCGAGGTTTCGAGTTCCGAGATGATCCAGTTTTTCACGCGTAACGGATTGACGATGACGCGGTCGTCCGGATGGAATTCCATGAAGTTCACGCCGCCGAAGGTTGCGGCATATTGATCCTGCCGGCCGCCGCCGAGGCCGGCGTCGATGCGTTCGATTTCGACGGCGAGATGGGCGACTTCGTATTCGCCGAGCGGGAGGTTCAGCCATTCGACGAAGGCTTTGACCAGGGAGACGACCATCGTGGAGGAGGTGCTGAGGCCGGAGCCGGGCGGGGTGTCGCAGAAAGTGGTGATGCGGCAGGGGAGGGGGCGGCTGGCGTTGAATTGGGTGACGGTGCGGCGATAGACGGCGCGGTGCAGGATCAGCGGGTCGGCGATGTCGTCGTCAGCGGCGGCTTCGTAGTGGCCATCAATGTCCGAGGCGATGAAGCAGACGCGGCGTCTTCGGTGAGTTCGATGATGGTGTAGGCGTAGAGGTCGATGGTGACGTTCAGCACGGCGCCGCCATGCTGGTCGCAATAGGCCGAGACGTCGGTGCCGCCGCCGGCGAGGCCGAGGCGGAGCGGGGCGCGGGCGCGGATGATCATGCTGTCGCTGCCTGGGCCGGTGTTGTGTGCGGGGTGGGGTTCAGCAGCGCGTCGAAGCCGCGGAGCCGTTCGGCCCAGATATAGTCGCGCAGGACGCGCTGGCGGGCGGCGTGGCCGATGGAGGCGGCTTCGGGGGTAGTGGCGGCAAGGCAGGCGGTGGCGAAGCTTTCCGCAGTGTCGGCCAGCAGAACCTCGCTGCCCGGGGTGGCGTGGATCCCCTCCAGCGCGCCGTGGGTGACGATGACGGGGCGGGCCATGGCCGTGGCTTCCAGCACCTTGTTCTGGATGCCACGGGCGACGCGCATCGGCGCGACGGCGGCGGTGGCGTGGGCGGTGGGCGACGTAGGGGCGGACATCGGGCACGCGGCCGGTGACGAACATGCCGTCGATTTCGCCGAGCGCCAGCACTTTCGGCGCGGGGCTCGATCCCACCACGTGGAATTGGGCGGTCGGTGCGGTGCGGCGGATGAGGGGCAGGATGGCGTGGGCGAACCAGAGCACGGCGTCGATATTCGGGGGGGTAGTCCATCGTGCCGGTGAAGACGAAGTTCGGGCGGTCGGTGGCGAAGGGCGGGGGCATGGCAGGGCCGGATCGAAATAGGCGTGGTTCAGCCGTTGCTGACGGCACGGATCTTGCCGGCATGGTCTGGCTGGATGCGGGCGAACAGTGCTGCTTCCTCGGGGGAGACGAAGCTGCTCCAGTCGCATTCGCGGGCGATGCGCGCTGCCAGTGCGGCGATGCGGCGCCATTCGCGCCTGTGCACCCAGCGCATCGGCAAGGATCCGGCTTCGGCATAGGCGCGCCATTTCTCTGAATCGACATCGGCCAGATTGACCAGGCAGACCCGTTCGGGGCCGCGCAGATCGAACACTTAGGGCGCCATGTTGGAGGAATGGACGAAGATCACCTCGGGCCGCACCTCGCGCAGCACGCGCCGCACCCAGGCGGCGAGGCCGCTGTCGCGATAGAAGGTGACGCTGAGCGGCGCGCCGGTCAGCAGCCCGCGCAGGCAGGTGATCTTGGCGCGTCTGCGATCGAGTTCCGCGAAATGCGAATCCGTGCACAGCGCGCGCACGGTCGGCACATGCTCCATGTCCCGGGGGTCATCGACCAGGCAGCCCAGGTGAACGTCGTAGGTGTTGCGTAGATGCTTGATGATCTGCAACGGACGGATTTTCTCGCCGTTGATCGGCGGATAGGGGATTCGCTGCGTCAGGAACAACAGGCTGGGCATGGGACCGTGGACCGATCCGCGGATGTATCGAGTTGATACAGAAAACCGCCGCGTGCCGGAAGGGGGATGTGCCGGAGGTCGGCCTGAGGGCTAAGGGCTAAGGGTTTTCGGTTTTGGTGTGCGGCATCATGGACGACATGTCAGTATCGTTCACGGTCAGCTTGTCATTCGCGTATTTGACGTTCCAGACCGTGTCCTTGCCGTTCTGTTCGCCGATCCCCTTCAGGAAGATCAGCACGGGGGCGGCCTGTCGCAGCTCTGGCGTGGCGTTCACCTTGCGGATCAGCGTGTCCAGGCCGGTCATGTGGATTTCGGCTTGGCCTGAGACGTCGGTGGCGGATGCGACGTCCATGGCGCCGTTGCCGGTCAGCATCGCGGGGCCCATGTCCAGCGCCAGATCGTCCATGCCCAGCTCCAGCGGGCCATTCTTGAGCAGTTCGGCTTCCATCTCGTTGGGGTTCTGCTTTTTGGTTCCGCCGGCGTCGATGACTTCCAGCAGCAGCTTGACCAGCGTGGCTTTCGGCACGCCAGAGATGCGCGGCGACAGCGCGATATGGGTGGGCAGGTAGTCGCGGAACGGGCCGGGCGGGATTTCGGGCGAATCCGGCCCATCTATGGCGAGCTTCATGTGGAATTCCGCCTTGCCGCCCGGCGCGCCGAAGCCGGCGTTCAGCGAGAACTTCTTCGCGCTGCCACTGTGGTCGGCCACATCCAGATGCACGCCGTCGGCGGTTTCCTCGGCATCCATGCGGTCCATGAGATCGGCCATGGCCAGTACCAGCTGTCGCGCCAGCGCGCGGGCGGCCGGGCTGCGATTCTCGTTCAGCACGCCGAGAGAGGTGGCGGTGTGCAGCGCCTCGCCCAGCTTTGCGAAATTGACCTGTCGTGCGGTCAGGCTGGTGTGCAGCCGGTCGACGGAAATGGTCGTCGGCACACCGGTCCTGGGGGAATGGCTGCTGGCATAGCCTTCGGCGGTGGATTCGGATTGCAGGGTCATGCCTTTGCCATCGGCGGGCGTCAGCACGCTGTGCATGGTGGCGCGGGCGATCGTGACGGTCTGGTTGCCCTGGCGGGTGTTCAGGATCTCGGTCACGCCGGATACCTTGCCATCCGATGTGGAACTGGTGGCGAGCGTGGGGTCGAAGACCGCATGCATTTCCTGCCCGTCGATCTTCAGGCTGAAAGCGCTGTTCAGCTCGGGCTTCTTGCCGGTGACCTTCGCGGTGAACGGCGATGGGACGAGCAGATTGTCGATCGCCCAGCGATTGCCATCCAGCTTCCTGATGGCGGCGGTGACCGGCGCCGCATTCACGCTGACACCGGGGGCGAGGCCGCCGGCGATTGGCGCCTCCAGCCGGTAATGGTCGCCATCAGGCAGGATATGAAACGGCACGCCGGAGAGCTTGATCTCCGGCCCGATCAGCCCCGTGACCCAGTTGCGGATCTGTGTCTCCAGGGCCTTCGCCTGGTCCGGTGTCACCTGTGCCCGCGCGGCCGGAGCGGCCATCACCGCGAGCGCGATGATCGTGGTGCCGAGCATGGAAGCGCGAGTCATGATATCCTCCCTTGAGGCGTATTGCCGCCGCCAGTGCCCAGCAGATTGGCCAAACGCTGTTTCCGCCCCGTGAAGTCTGTCACGCGACTTGGTGCGTACTCTAGCGCGGAGCCGCGTGTGATGCGTCCAAAACGTTATCGCGACGCTCGGGCGGGGCGCGACGAAATGTTGCGGTGAGGCACCAGGGAAGCGGCGGCGATCGCGGCGGCGGCGGCGAGCGGGATTGCCAGCGCCAGCCGCAGGCCGAGCGCCTCCGCGGCGAAGCCGATCATCGGCGGTCCGGCGAGCATGCCGACATAGCCGATGGTGGCCACCATGGCGACGCCGACGCTGGGCGACGTGCCCCGCGCCCGGGCGGCGGCGGAGAACAACACCGGCACGACGTTGGACAAACCAAACCCGACCAGCGCGAAGCCGGCCGCGCCGAGATGGGGCTGGGCCGCGCCGAACACGGCAAGCGTCGCCCCCAGGCGCATCGTGCCACGCCCGCCAATGGCGCGCACCACGTGGTCGCCGAACAGCCGCCCGCTTGCCATGGCGATGGAGAAGGCGGCGAAACCGCTTGCCCCCTGGGCCGGCGTCGCGCCGGCGACGGTGATCAGGAAAAGGCCGGACCAGTCCGCCATCGCGCCTTCGATCATGAAGGCCATGAAGCAGAGCACGCCGATCCCCAGCAAGGCGCGGCTCGGCCAGACGAAGCCGGGTGCGGCGGCCTCCGCATGTGGCCGTCCGGGCAGGCTGGGTGCGAGGCCGGCGGCCAGGACCAGGGCGGCCGCGAGCGCGCCTATGATGGCCAGACACCCCGACACGCCCAGGCCGGCGGCCAGCAGCAGCCCGCCCGCCGAGGCGCCGAGCAGGCCACCCAGGCTGTTCGCACCATGGAAGGAGGAGTTGATGGCCGATCCCCAGG
>DASXIW010000177.1:0-5433 GCA_036497785.1 Acetobacteraceae bacterium
GGCGATCCCAGCACCGCGCGGATACTCGAGCAGCGCAGCGCCTGGTGGCTGGCCTATGCCGGCCGCGACGACCAAACCAAAGCGCTCACCGCCAGCCGCCTCGACCAGATGTTGGAGGTCTTGTTCGCGCTCGCCGACAAGCTCGGCGTGGAGTATCGGCGATGATTTGGCTGCTGGCCGGCTTTGTGTTTCTCGTTCATTGGCTGATGGGCTACCAGCTGGCGCGCTTCGGCATGTTCGCCGTGATGACAGCGGCGATCTGCTACGCCGTGTCGCAGCTGGAAACTCAACCAAGTTTCGTGCCGCCCGACATATTCTTCGGCACCCTGGTCTGCTGGTTTGTCTCCGGCATTCCCCGCCGCGTCATACGGCGCAGCAACGCTAGCGCAGCAGTGCCGTCCTGGGTCGAGCAAGTTGAGCGTCAGCGGCTTGCTGGCCGAGAAATTCGGAGCTGGCGGTGATACCCTTCAGGCTCATCGGCGACACGCTGGCCATCTGCTGCAAGAACCGCATCCCGTCCGGACTAAAGAGGCGATCGGTCATGCCTTGCAGGGATCGGGCGTTCATCCGGTCAGCGATTGCACCCATCAGTGGCTTGAAGCCAAAGCCCTGGGTTACGTCAGAAAGGTTGCCGAGCGCCCTGATTGCCCCGGCGCCTCCTTGATCTGCAGCACTGCGCAACTCTCCGGCCATGGCTGCGCGTGGTTGTGTCAAGCTGTTCATGCCGCGCGAACGTGCCGCCGCCTCCAACACCTGCATATAGTTGTCCAGGCCCTGGAACTGCTGCGGCCCGAGTGCGGCCTGCATAGCGGCCCTGGCGTCCGGGTTGCCCCATAGCTGGGCGCGTAGCATCGACGGGTTGAGCCCGTCCTGCGATTTGCTGGCTTTGTCGATGGCGTCCTGCAGATAGGCCCGCGTGCCGGCATTCCACTCATCCTGCCGCCCGGCCTGGGTGAAGGCAGCGCGCGCCTCGGCGATCGTCTGCGGATTGTTGCCATCAAACGCCGGCGCCACGATGGCGCGCGCCCGTTCCGTGCCGAAGTCACCGCCGCCGCCTGCCATATCATCCAGCCTAGCTGATAGCCGCTGCCCTGGTGCGGCTGTGGCGCGCGCTGTGGCATAAGTCGGGTAGGCGGCATCGAGGTGCGTCAGCAGATCGCCGCGCAGGCTGTCGATTGCCCCGGCGGTTGTGTTGTCACCGGCACGTCTGGCCATGGAGACCTGATCGTCCATCTTCCGCTTTGCCAGGTTCCAGAGGTTGAAGTCTGGTGTGTCAGGTGCCGCGCGGCGGTATAGGTTGGCGTAGTCCGCCCGCGCCGCATCGAGCGCCGAACTGACCGCGGGGACATCGGCGAGTTGAGCAAGGTCGGGCGACATCACTTGCCCAGCCTGCTCGGCCGCCTGGTAGGAGGGCCGCGCTGCGGCGTTGGCCTGCTGGCGGACGATGCGCGAGGCATCATCGGAGCCCTGTGCGAACTGCATCGCCGCATCGGTCTTGTCTGACGCGGATGAGATGCGATCGAGCACTTGCTGGTCAAAGGCATCCATGAGGTCGCTGCGCTGGCCTTGATAGAAGCCCTGCGCCGTGGCGGCGTTCGCCGGATTAACTGACCCGGAATGAATGGCGTCCTCGGCCCCTATCAACGATGGAGAGCCGCTGAGCTGGCCAGGGGTAAGGTGAACGCCCATGCCCTCGGCCAGTGCGTTGACGTTGCTCGCCTGCGGCAGACTGGCACGGATTTGGCTCGGATCGGCAAGCCGTGACGACAGCGCATTCGGCGAGAAGAAACGCAGCGCGCTCGCACCGACCAGTTGCCCCACTCCGGCGCCTGCCGCCTCTCCGGCGGTCTGACTGTAGTTGTAGGGCGTCTGCTCCGGCTGCGGATCGAACAGGGACGCCAGGTGCTGGCGTGCCACATCACCGAGAGCGGCGCCCCCGGCCGCAAGGATCGGGCCGGCCACGACAGAAGTCGGTCCCGCAATCGCGCCGCCCGCAACGCCACCGGCCGCCGGCAGCGCTGGGCCAGCCATGGACCCGATGCGCGCGCCGATATTGGTGGTTGGCAATGTCGAGGCGATGCTGGTGCTGGAGAACGGGTTCGCGCCGGTATCGACGCCACTCGGCGCCGGCTCGACATAGAACGGCTTGCCATCGGTGCCCACCGCGGCCATGCGTCCATTGTCGCCGAAGAAGATGCGGGACTGCGCCTCTTTCGGATCGAGGTTGGGAAACAACTGGGCGGCAATGACGCGGCGCTTCTGGTCAGGATCGGTGGGCAGGCTACCGATCGCCGCGGTCGCCAGACCCGGAACCTTGCCTTCCTCGATGGGCTTGCCGGTAGACTGCCCGACGACATCGCCGGCCGGTACATTGCCGACCGATTGATAGGGCCGCTGCGTGATCGGGTCGATTGCCCCAGGCGTGCCGATCCCCGGTGGAGGGCCGAAACCGTGCGCAGTCGGATCGGCGAATATGTCAGGTGGTGGAGGCGTGGCCGCTGGAGCACCTGACGATGGCCCGAAACCAAGTTTGGTCGGGTCGGCAAAGATGTCGTCTGCCATTTATTGCGTCCCAGCCACGGGGACCGATTGCCCGTCCTTCCAGACAATCCGGGTTGTCGGATCGGCTCGCTCGAGGATGGTGCGCACCCGCTGGACATCATCGGCTGTCTTCAGATTGAGGCCGGCAGTCCACTTGTCCCAAGTGTCGCCATCCAGCGCACGCAACGCCGCGGTATAGATCTGCGGATTTTTCGCGGCGGCCCATTGCTCATTGAACTCGCTGAGCGGCGTATATTGACCGCCATGTGAGAACGCCGCGGAGTTGCTGTTGACGTGCTGCAGCGCCGCTTCGGAATAGTCACGATTAGCCTGTGCCGCGAGCAGTTGCGCGTTGAGCATCTGCTTGTTCGCGCCAGGCTGCAGCGTGAGGCCGGGGTTGGCGTTCTTGTAAAGGGTGAGTGCGCCAATGCCGCTGCCCTTGGAGCCCAGAGTGGCGCGCTCCAGATCGCCGGATGTCTGGGTGGCATACTTGTCGAATATCTGCGCAGCTTCAGCACCGCCCTTGCCGATCAACTGCTGCGCCAGATCATGCAACCCCATCGTATCGGCAACATTGGCCCAGTCCTTGCGCTCTGCGCCGCCGGCGCCGGTGTTGATCTGATCGACCAGTTGGCGCATCTGACCGAGGCGGATCTGAAGATTGGAGGCGTTCTGGTTGGCCTCGTTAAGCGGCTGCTTCTCCTTCAGGTCGTCCTCGAACAATTTCATTTGGGCCTGATAGTCGCCTTGCGGCGGCCGCGGCGCTGTCGGGTAGAACTGCGGCTGCCCACCACCGCCCATCGACCATTTCCCTGGCGTGCCTTGCTGGCCGGGTAGTGTCTGCGTCCACTGCTTTCCGTCCCAGGTCGCTTCGCCCTCGACAGCGCGCGGAGAAGGGGCGAACGGATAGGGCTTGAACTCGTTGGTCCTTACGTTGACATCACCAGGGATCTGCACGCCCCCGGCGCCCGTTCGCGTTGTCGGCTGCATCACGTCGGCCTGCATCAGCATCTGCGACTGGGCCTGGAGCTGGGCGATCCTGGCCTTGACCTGCGGTAACTCGGAGTAGGGGATTAGCTGCGAGATCTGTCGCTGGATCTCCCATGCCTGTTGCATTTGCGGCGATTGCAGGCCCGTTGCTGGCGCCTGCGGTTGCGGCGCCGGCCCGGACGGAGCTGGCGGCCCGTTGGGACCGCCTGGCCCGATTTGGTTCGGCGGCGACTGAGGGGCCGGCAGCACGCCCTGTGGCGTCACCTGTGGCGTCACCTGCTGCGGTTGCGCTTGAGGCGCGTTGGCGGGAGGGGTGGTCGCTGGCGCGCCCCCAGGCGGCGCCGTGGGGCCCGGTGGCGGCACTGGGGCAAGCGAGGCTGTCCGGTAAGGTGGCGGGGTCGTGGTGGCTCCTGGCGCGCCAGGAGGCGCCCCTGGCTGTGCTGGCGCCCCGCCTGCGGCATACGTCGTCACGCGCGCCGCGGGATCGGTGGGCGACATCCCCGGCCGGTAGCGGAACACGTTGGCCACGTAGTTCGGGTCACCCCCCGCGTTGTAGGAGCCGAGCGCGCGGGCCTGCCAGGCCGGGTCGTTCGGATCGCCAGGGCCGCCGCGCGCCTTCAGATACTGCGCGCCGAACATGATGTTATTGCGCGCGTCACTGAGGCTCGCCGGATCGACGCCCTGCATGCCATAGCCTGGGCTGGCGGCCGTGCTCGGCTTGATCTGCATGACGCCGATCTCGCCCGCCTGGCCCTTGGCGTTCGGGTTGAAGCCCGACTCCTGCCGCGCCTGGGCGATGAGCAGGTCCATCGGGATGCCGGTCGCGGCCGATGCCTCGCGGAAGTAGCCCAGCATTTCCGGCGACGCCGACAGCGACGCGCCAGGTCCGCCCGTGCCGCGGCCGGGGATCGGCAGTGTGGCGCCACTGGAACCCCCAGGAGGCGGCGTGCCTGTGCCCTGTGGTTGGCTGCCCGGCGTTGGGTTGCCGGTCAGCAGGCCAGCGAGCCCGGGCGGCAACGCGATGCCGAGCTTGTATTGGTCCTCGACCGGGATGGCCTGGCTGACGAAGTTCTGCATCGCCGCGTGGCCCGGATATACGCTCGGGGCGTTCTTGGCGAACCCATTGGCCCGCAAGCCTTGCACCACGCCGGGATAGGCCGCCGCAGCGTCGGTTTCCGACATATTGAGCAGCGGCAGCGCAGCGCGGCCAAGCACGCCCATCTCGGTCTGGCCGACCTTCTGCTGCTCCTCCTGCAGCATCAGGGGATTGCGCTGATACGCCAGATCGTTCTGGAGCTGCTGTCCCGTCGCCGCCTGCACGTTATACAGGTCATTGGCTGTCGGAACCGCCGAGATGTTGGCGTAACCGCTCATCGAGATGTCCTCATTCAACCATAGCCGTAGAGATTAGGATCGAACGCGGGAGCCGCTGTCGTGCCGCCACCGCTGCCGCTGGTGAGCCAACTCTTCACGGCCGGGTTCGAGAACAGCTGGTTCGCCGTGTTGCCCAGACCGGTGGAAAGATTTCCGTAGATTGACCCCTGCGTGTTGCCGGCACCTTGCGCCAGGTTCGCGCCGGTTTGCGCCGTTGATGCGCCGCCCGTAGCCGCGGTCAGCCCCTGGCCCGAGATCCCCGCAAGGTTGTTGTAGTATTGCTGGAACGTCTGGTCGGCCAGCCCGCTGCCGAAGGTTTGTTCCGCCTTCAGCGTGGCACCCGAGCGCAGCATCCCCGACGCCGCGGCGCCCGCATCGACCGCACGCAGCCCCTGTCCCAACTGCCACTGATAGCCGGGCGTCGCCTGGAAGTTCCCCATCGCCGTGGTCGCCGCATCCGGCCCGTTCAGGCCGAGCAGGTCGGCGGTGGCGCCGAGCGCCTGGCCGCCGGTGTCGCGCCAGGGGGCA